>JAFTYJ010000015.1 GCA_017464745.1 Rikenellaceae bacterium
GTGATGCTCTCCAACGGAGTAGTGGTCACGCTTGTATTTTGAGGATCTTTTGCCAACAGGCTACCCAACTTGGGTTGTTTCGAAACGTCCAAAGTGGTAAGAGCAGTACCGTCAACTACAAGGCCGGTAATCTTGGTCGAAGCCGAGATATCCAGCGAAGCCAGGTTGGGGCTCTCGTTCACGTTCACTTGTACCAACTCGGGGCAAGCAGCAGTCGAAAGAGTGGTGATACCGGTTTTGGGCAGAGTCAGGCTGCGGAGTTTCGACAAACCGCTCAAATCAAGCGAAGTCAAAGTCATATTGTGAGGAGCCGACAGAATAGTCAGGTTACCCAAACCTGCAACTTTGAGGCTGGTGAGTTTGTTACGGCCGCAGTTGAGAACAGTCAGGTTGCTATTGGCGGTTACGTCCAGAGCAGCGATTTGGTTGTGGTCGCAGTTCAAACGTCCGAGAGCAGCCAAACCGGCAACATTCAACTCGGTAAGTTTGTTACCATTACAGTACAGACCTTCGAGTTTGGTGTTTTTCGAAACGTCCAACGAAGTCAGTTTGTTGTAAGCACAATCCAAAACGGTCAGTTCGGTCAGAGCCGATACATTGAGTTCGGCAAGAGCATCGCCACTAACACACAGATAGGTCAGTTTGGTGTTATTCGACAGGTCGAGCGAAGTGATAGGAGTTGCACCAACATTCAGATAGGTCAGTTCGGTCAGGGCCGAAACATCCAGCGAAGTGATTTTGGTGTCAACGATAGTAACCGAAGTCAATTTGGTGTTGTTCGACAGGTCAATCGAAGTAGCCTTGCTATTAACAACGTTCAAGGTTTCGAGGTTAATCATATACTCGATACCCGAGAAGTTGGTGACATTAACCGAACTCCAAATATAGGTCGAAGTAGGACATTTGCTGAAATTCAACTCGGTGATAGCCTCCAACTCGGCAACGCTCATTTCGGCATCGTCGTTGGTATCGAAGTTGTCGATCAGGAATTTCGAGAATCTCGAATCAGCAATCTTAACAATTGCTTGGGTGCTTTTGGCTTGGTTTACAGCAACGCTGTCGGTGCTCTCGTCGGTCTCGAAGTAGATATAACCGGTACGAGCCAGACCTTCATTGGCAGCAACCTCGAATTTCACCACGTCATCCTCCAATGCACGGGTCTCACGAGCACGAGTAATCCAATCAACCGAAGTCGAAGCACGATAACTCATATTGCGTTTCAGAGGAACCTCGATAACGCCACCCTCAGCGGCAACATCAAACGAAGTCGCGCCCAATACAACGGCACGTTTTTGCTCTTGGGTAATTTTCACTACATCCTCGCCAAGTTCGCTGGTGATGGTGATGGTACCCTCACGGTCATCGTACTCGGTATTCTCGGCAACGGCAACAACGATAGTTTTGTTCTCCAAGCCACGGGTAGCATCCGAAGCCTCGCTCAACCAATCAGCCGAGAAAGCAACGGTGTACTCAACGTTGGTCGAAAGTTCGATGGTTACGGTCGAAGCCTCAGCAGCAACATTGAATCTCGATTTGCCAATAACCAGAGCCTTAGCCTCGTCTTGTTTGATGGTGATAGTGTGCTCACCTACTACGGCTGCGGCCTCGGGTTTTACGGCAGCAACGGTAACAACAGCCTCACGAGGGTCATATGCCTCATTGGCAGCGATAGTTACATAAACAGCCGAATTGCCTTTACCCTCGGCGGGCATAATTTCAAGCCAATCAGCCTCCGAAGTTACGGTCCAATCGATATTCGACTCGATATTAAATACAAACTCCTCCTCGGCAACACCAGCCGCGTATTCGGTTGCATCAACGGTCATTACGGGGTCGGGAGTATTCTCGGGAGTAGGAGTGGTACAAGCAGCGAATGCAAGCGCTGCAAGTGCAAAAACAGATAACTTTTTCATAATTGTAGCGCTTTATTATTCGTTCAACATAGCATCAATTGCCGAACCTACCAACTCTCTCATAACGTGAGTAGTCGACAGTTTTTCATTGTGCGGGTGGCAGTCGTCATACGACCAGCGGGGGTCAAATTTACCGGTCTCGGTAGCGAACATCGAGTAGTAATCAACCCAACCGCAGTTGTGAGTTGCAGCATACTCCTCCAACTTGTTGTTCAGGCGAGGGATAATGTTAGCAACGGTACCTACACTCGCAGGAGCAAACCAATACTTCTCGGCAGGCATCACAGTAGTCATAATAACTTTGATACCGGCTGCTTGCGCTTGCTCAACCATATTAACGATGTTGGCATAAATGTGATCCACCGACACAAAAACATTATCGTTTTGAGCGATGTCATTGGTACCTGCACCGATAACGATACATTGAGGGTTTTTGTTAAGAACACCATCTTTGAAGCCTTTCAGCATCCAACTGGTAGTTCTTCCGTCGTAGCCGTGTCTGCTGAAATTGTTCTCAGTAAACCATTCGGCATTACAGTCGTTGAAGATGCGGGTAATAGAGTCACCCACAAACACAACGCGAACTTGGGCTACTGTTTGACCAACACCCACCAGGAGCATCAATGCCAAAAGAGCCATTGAAATTCGTTTCATAATTTTGAAAGTTTTTTTAAATTATTAAATGAGTTGATTATATGTTTTTGTTTTGCTTTTCGCGCACAACACAACACAAAGATACACCTTATGTTTTAAAAAACAATTATTTCCGCATCAAAACATCAAATGCGAAAACAAATAGAAAGTCGGGCGACTACCGAGCGACATAGCAAAACGCCACAGAAGCGGGTTCTCGCTTCTGTGGCGTTAAATTCATTGGGCGTTAAGCCTATTCTGCTCGGTCACACCGCACAACGGGCGACCAAACGTCAATCATTAATAAAATACCATTTGAACCTTCATACGGAGGGTCAGGGGCAGAGGTCCGTCACCATATTTGGAGTTGGAGGTTTGGAACTGCACGCCATCACTATAAACCTTAGCCGACTCGGTGCTGGTCATATAGTAGTCACTACCACCATAGAAACCACAATGGGCGGGCACATCAACCTCCACACCATTAGACGACGCTTGTACATCCTCCACAGTTATGGTTACTCCCGACGACGAAGAGGTAAAGGTACTGTTGGTAACCCAGAATCCCTGTCCTTTTTTGGTAAAGGTCACCTCGACATAGTTAGGCATACCCTCGACATCCTTAACCGTTGCACCACTCACCTTTTCGGGGTTGGCCTCAAAATCGGCTGCGGAAATATAGTGAGTTTCAGTAGGGGTAGGCTCCTCCTCTTTCTCGACAATCTCTTGAATAGCAGTGTTTAGTCGGTAGGTTGCGATAGGCAGATACTTGCCCGTTTTGAGGTCAATCCCGAGAATGTCGATATGGTTCTCGTACACCTGAACCACTGCTCCCTCGGAGCCCGAAGTGTTATCCACACGCGAACTACCGTTAGAGGTAATGGGTACACCGCACGACGGAACGTGAACACACCATCCCGAAGTCGGGCGATTATCCTCATAACTCCTATAAATATTGGCTCGGTCCTGATACTTTTGGAGTTGCCATTCCCAGTGCGAGTGGCCGCTGAACCACAATGTATTAAGGTATTTGTCGCACAGACCGCGAAGGCGTTTCAATTGTGCACCCGTCAGCCAGTTGCCCGAAGGATAGATATTATTCAGGTTACCCGCACGGTCGGGGAAGAACAAGTGGGTGATAATAAAGCAACGCTCGTGTTTGTACTCTTCGAGTTTATCTTCCAACCACACAAGGCTCGATTCGAGATATGCCGAACTGAAATTCCAAACCGACATACCCAGGAAGAGGAAGTGGTCGACCTTGCCACCCTTCTCGACCGTTTGCTCAAACACAAGCGGTTGACCGGTATATTTGGTCCAAAGTGCAACGTTGATACCCGAGTACATACAGTCGTGGTTACCGGTGGTGGTATAGACGGGGGCTTCGGCAATTACCGTTACATCTTTATAACTTTTGAGTTCGGCCTCGGTACCGTTTTGGGTAATATCGCCACAAATACAGGTCATCTCGACACCCTTGGCGTTGAAGAACTCCAAAGCACGCTCAAAATCCGCCTCGGGATTAATCTCCGGACGGCCGATATGCACATCCGACAACAGACCGAAACTATACAACGGGCCCTCCGAGAAATCGGGTCTGAAATCGGACAATTGGATAGTGCCTTGACGCTCACCTGCCGAGTTGTAAACACCAATATTTTTGGCCTCACGAGGCGCAATATTAACATCAATAAAATCCTCATAATAAGCAAGTTCGCTTACAGGGATTGTACAGATTGAAGCATACTCGGCCAAAGGCATACCATCCACTCCCTCATACATCAGAGTGTAGCGTCCGGACTTATTGGTTGCAACCTCAATAACATTGCCATCCAAAATCTCGCCTGTTGCCTTTCCGTCCTCCTTGATATAGATGCGTACGGTATAAGATTTTCCGCCAATCCAGTTGTAGACATCACCACCGTTTAACTCGGCCAAATCCGAATCTTTAAGTTGGAACGCAACCTGCTCGACAGTATCTCTTTTTACGCTGAAATTCAGAGTTTTGCCTTTGAGTGCATCGGCAGTACTCAGCGGCATTGCCATAGCATAAGCGGTATAGACCTCGCCTTTGGTCAGCGATGCGCCACTGCTTGCAATCACCGACACCTTTTTGTGGCCGCTCTCCTCGAAGGTCAAATCGGTGGCTCCGTCGGCCCAATTTAAGGTAAGAGTTGCAAGGTCCGAAGCAACCAACGCCTCGGGGTCATCGGCAACACTCACCGAAGCCTCTTTGAACGAGATTGTGCCGTCCGTAAGGTTGGTGACAACAAAACGGAAAGTGGCAGGAACATAGTTGAAATCAAGTACGGTACGGTTGGGTTTATATGTAGTCGAGGCATACATATACATATAGTCACGCAAGAAACGCGGGTCTTGACTTGCAGTCTGGGTAAATGTCGACGGCATCTCAAAATTACAGATATGTTGACCATTGCTGTAATCATCGATTATCATCGCATCGCCGGCAACCGCATAGCAATATTTAGCGCTATCCAAATCCGCTGCCGAGTAGTAACTAACCGTTTGGAAATCGGCGTGATGCGCATCACCTTCGCGCGGGGTAACCGACATACCGCTATATGTGGCCTCTTGGTTATCTTCGGCCTCGGATGTCGCAGCAGATTTACCCAAAATCGGGCTCTCGCCATCGGTCAAAATCAGCGCAAGTTCGGCAGTCTTGTCGGAGTCGATATCCACACTCTCCCATTTGAGTGTAAACGAGCCACTACCTTGGGTGTCGTCCCACACCGCAGCGCGCGTAGCCTCAACATCATCGGTCGCAGCATTGTAGCCACATCCGCTGAAAAAGTTCAGACGTACATACTCCTCAATTGTCGGAATCTTCTCAGTGTCGTCAATCGGCTCACTGGGGGTACAACTTGTGGCAACAACGGCCAGTCCCAACACCCCAAATAGAATCTTTTTGATGTTCATAATTATGTAATTTAAGAATTAGCACTTTTGTGACACCCGTCCAATGAGTCGGGTGCCGTATATCCAAACATAACACATAGTTACATTCAGAACAAAATCACTGCGAATATAGCGAAAAAGTTGGAATTGTTGCGCCACCACCAATGTTTTTCTATCACAATTATGCAAACCCGAGTAACACTCCCAAGCAAACCCACTCCATCAACACCCCGTGCAGACTCGGCAAAATCCGACAAAAAAACACCATTGACACCACCTCAAAACGGCACAAACAACATCGCTGACTCTTTAAACATTTTGGACAGCAGTAGTATTTATAAATACTATGGCGAATAATTTGGCCTAATAGTTTTACAAATTGGACTTTTTTTGTACCTTTGCGAAAATTAGGAATATTTTTTTGATGCAATATTGAATATACGACTGCGTCGAACACAAATTCGGTGCAGTCGTATATGTGCTAACTACAATACCAAAACGATTATGAAATATGCTCTCGTAACAGGTGGTTCCAGAGGATTGGGCCGTGCAGTTTGTTACAAACTTGCCGAAATGGGAATTCCCGTACTTATCAACTACCAATCAAACCAAGCCGCCGCAGAAGAGGTTAGAGATAACATTTGCCAAAATGGAGGCAACGCTACGCTGATTCGATTCGATGTCTCAAAACAGGACGAAGTCGAACAAGCTCTTACTCAATGGGAAGCCGAACATCCCGACGACTACATCGCCTATCTGGTCAATAACGCAGGCATTCGCCGCGACAATGTGATGTTTATGATGCCCGATGCAGATTGGCACTCGGTGGTAGACACAAGTCTGAACGGATTTTTCTATGTAACACGCCAACTTCTGCCCAAAATGATGATGCGCAAACACGGTGGCCGAATCGTGAATATGGCTTCGTTGTCGGGACTGAAAGGTATGGCCGGTCAGGTCAATTACAGCGCAGCCAAAGCGGGCCTGATTGGCGCAACCAAGGCATTAGCCCAAGAGGTTGCCGCACGCCAAGTGACAGTCAATGCCGTGGCTCCCGGATTTATCGAAACCGATATGACCAAAGACCTTCCGATGGATGAGTTAAAGAATCTGGTGCCGATGAAACGTTTTGGCAAACCCGACGAGGTTGCGGCTTTGGTCGGTTTCCTATGCTCCGATGCAGCAAGTTACATCACGGGCGAGGTTATCAGCATTAATGGTGGTCTGTACTAAAAAATCACATCAATGGGACGAGTAGTAATTACGGGCATGGGAATATGGTCGTGCCTTGGAACAGATATAAACGAAGTTAAAGAGTCGTTGTATAACGGCAAGTCGGGTATCGGAATCGAAGAGGACCGAATCAAATACGGCTACCAATCGGCGCTGACAGGAGTTGTCGAAAAACCCGTACTTAAAGGACTTATCGACCGCCACCTGCGTCGCGGAATGTCGGAGGAGGCCGAATACGCTTTTATGGCAAGCCGACAAGCATTTCAGATGGCAGGCATTGACGAGGAGTATCTCGAAACCAACGAGGTGGGTTGCATTTTTGGTAACGACTCGTCGGCAAAACCCGTTATCGAGGCAGCAAAGATTATGGACGAGAAGCACGACACCGAGTTGTTGGGCCAATCCTACATTTTCCAGGCTATGAACTCGACTGTCACAATGAACCTCAGCACTATCTTCAAACTCAAAGGTGTCAATTTCACCGTGAGTGCAGCATGTGCCAGCGGCAGCCACTCGATAGGTCTGGCCTATATGCTCATCAAAAATGGATTGCAGGATGTGGTGCTGTGCGGCGGCGCACAAGAGACCAACCTCTACTCTATGGCTTCGTTTGATGCCCTCGGCGCTTTCTCGAAAAATATGGAGGAGCCCGCCAAAGCCAGCCGACCGTTTGACGACAATCGTGACGGATTGGTACCGAGCGGAGGTGGCGCAGCACTCATACTCGAAGAGTACGACCACGCAGTAGCCCGCGGTGCTAACATCATTGCAGAGGTGGTGGGTTATGGTTTCTCGTCGAATGGCACTTCGGTAATCAGCCAACCAAGTGACGAAGGTTGCCTTCGTGCTATGCAACGTGCATTGGCTGATGCAGGTATGGCTCCGGCCGAGATTGATTATATCAACGCACACGCCACAAGTACACGCCAGGGCGATATGTTCGAGGCGATGGCTCTGGGCAAACTCTTTGGAAGTGAACACGCCTACATTTCGAGCACCAAGGGTATGACCGGACACGAGTGTTGGATGGCCGGTGCCAGCGAAGTTGTGTACTCGCTCATTATGATGCAGAACAACTTTGTTGCCCCCAACATCAACTTCGAAAACCCCGACGAGTATTCGGCACAACTCAACATCGCAACCAGCACCATTGACACCGAAATCAACACCGTACTGAGCAACTCATTCGGTTTTGGTGGCACTAACAGCGCATTGGTTCTGAAAAAAATCAAATAACAACATAGTTATGAAACGTCTGATAACCCTGTTAATATGTGCACTCTCGTGCACAGGTGCGTTTGCCCAAAATCCGCTTATGGAGGTTAAGAGCGGATCGTTGGATATTTTCAAGGACTCGGTAAGTATAAACGTAGTTATCGAAGATTACAACGCCCTTATTGACGGACGTAACCAATATGCCAAAGAGTATTTCACGGCTCAAAGCCAACAGACTTACTTGGAGTTCTGCGACGATCTGATGCGTGGCCACGAGAGTTTCATCTCGTACTACAACATCGAAAAAGGCAGACTGAATTCGGTTATGGTCAAATCAAACGATGCGCCCTACACGTTGCAGGTCGATGTATCGTTGATGAATGTCGGCAACAGCGCCCGTGCCATCATCGGACTCTCGCACAAATCGGGCGGTGCAATGATATACGGCACAATGAAGTTGATTGACAACGCAAGTGGCGAGGTAAAATGCGAGATTGCCTTTAACGGCATCAAAGGTATGCGCTCACCAATATTCCGCGGTCGAGCAATCAGTGTCTACCGCTACCTTGCATATGCCCTCATCGGAACAATACGCTAACAAATCACCCCAGAATAAATTAAAATTATAAACCTAATAAAATGCATTATGAATCGCGTAGAGATTGAAACAAAAGTAAAGGATTTTCTGATTGAAGAACTCGAAATCGACGAGGATAAAATCTTCGCCGACGCCAAACTGAAAGACGATATGGGTATCGACAGTCTGGACTTTGTTGATATTGTGGTTATCGTTGAGCGCAACTTCGGATTCAAAATCAAAGCCGAAGAGATGGCGGGTGTCGATACTTTCAGCAAATTCTGCGACTATATCGAAAGCAAAATCAACTAAGCGGTGGCACAACAGTGGACAGGCAAAACGTACGGAGGTGAGCGATTACACCAATCACTCATCAACGCCTTGCGATATATCGACGTAAGGCTCGTATATCTTTTTGCTGCCATATTTGTTGTTCCCGTGTGCCTGGTGCTGAATCAAAGCCGCAAAACGGCATACGAATACTTCCGTTGGCACTTGAACTACGGACGATGCAAAGCGGCGTGGTACACCTACCTCAACCACTGCAAGTTCGCACAGGTTATTGTCGATAAATTTGCTATGTACGCAGGCAAGCGCTTTGAGGTGGAGGTTGAAGGGTTTGACAAATTCAGCGCCCTCGCATCACGCCCCGAAGGTTTTCTGCACCTGAGTTCGCACATCGGAAACTACGAAATTGCAGGCTACACACTCATCTCCGAGCAAAAACGAATCAACGCAGTGGTGTATGCCCACGAGAAAGAGTCGGTAATGCGCAATCGCAACAATATGTTTGGCAAGACCAACATCCGAATGATTGCATTGCGTGAGGATATGAGCCACTTGTACGAAATCGACAACGAACTGACAAGCGGCAATATCGTAAGTTTCCCCACCGACCGCTCGGCAGGTGCTGTCAAGTGTGTGGAGTGTAAGTTTCTGGGCAAAGTCGCCAAGTTCCCGCAGGGACCGTTCAGCGTAGCCACAATGCGTGGTCTGGATGTATTGGCGGTGAATGTTATGAAACAAGGGTGGAAAAAGTACAAAATATATGTCACACCCCTGCCCTACGACAAAACAGCATCACGCAAAGAGCAAATGCGACAACTTGCCGAAGGTTATGTGGCCGAACTCGAAAAGCGAGTACGACAATATCCGACCCAATGGTTCAACTTCTATGATTTTTGGAATTGATGGATTCAATAAATATTACCGAAGAGTATCTTCGCTCGATTGACGTTCACACGGTACTCCCCCAACAGGAGCCGTTTGTGATGATTGACACCTTGACCCATTTCGAAATGACAACCTCGACTACCGAAACGGTGATTCGTCCCGAAAACATCTTTGTCGATAATGGTTGTTTCTCGGGAGCGGGTATGATGGAAAATATCGCACAAACCTGTGCCGCACGCATCGGATTCTACAACAAATACATCCTCAAAAAAGAGGTGCAAGTGGGATTCATCGGTGCCATACGCAACTATGTGGTCGGCGAACTTCCGCCGGTAGGAGCAACCATCACCACCAAGGTGGATATACTCGAAGAGATTTTCGGAATGACACTGGCCAATGCCGTTGTTGAGTGTAATGGCAAAGTGGCGGCCACAGCCGAGATAAAACTTTCGGTGCGCAGTGTCGAATAACCATACAACAAAAACTAAAACGCAAAGGATTATGAACGAAACTCCGGTGCTGACGGTCGAGAAACAGTTTGAAGTCAGATTCAGCGAGGTCGATATGATGAATATCGTATGGCACGGCTCATATCCGCTCTATTTGGAGGATGCACGCGAGGCTTTCGGCGAGAAATACGGCCTCTCGTACCACAAATACATCAGCGAAAACATCTTTGCACCCATCGTGGAGATGAATATGAGTTACAAACGCCCCTTGCGTTTCGGAATGAAACCGACCATCAAAATAACTTACCGCCCCACCGAAAGTGCCAAAATCATCTTCGACTATACGATATACGACCCCGAAACAGAAATTGTCTATCTGACGGCTTCGAGTGTTCAGGTGTTTATGGACCGTGACTACAACCTGATGTGGTATAGCCCCGAATTCTATACCGAGTGGAAAAAAGCAGTCGGCTTGTTATGATTGAAGTTCTTGCCACAAATATAACATCGCCCTTGGGACGAACCACCGAGGAGAACTACCGTGCCGTCTGGTCCGGTCGTTCTGCTCTTAGATGTTATGAGAATTGGCGAGATATTCCGGTACGATTCGGTGCTTCGATGTTGTCGGACGAGCAGATGGCAGAGTTGGCCATAGAGGGCTTTACCAAGTTCGAATCTTTGGCTATTCGCTCGATTGAGGAGGCATTGAGCCATTGCGAAGCCGACCCCACCTCACCTCGAACGATATTTATCCTGAGCACCACCAAAGCCAACATTGACGAACTGCGGTGTGACACTGCGGAGTGTTATTCAACCCCGGGAGAGGCTGCAAAAAAAATTGCTCGTCACTTCGGGATGACCAATGAGCCGATAGTAGTGTGCAATGCCTGCATTTCGGGAGTTACGGCACAGTTGCTGGCCGACAGTCTGATTACAACCGGTGAGTACGACACGGCGGTGGTATGTGGCGCCGATGTGGTGTCGCCCTTTGTGGTGGCGGGTTTCCACTCCTTCAAATCACTATCGCCCGAAGCGTGCCGACCTTTCGACATCGAACGTTTGGGACTCAATCTGGGAGAGGCTGCATCAACCATCATCTTTGGTCAAATGGAAAACACCTCAACATCCAAATGGCGACTGATGCGCGGCTACCTCAACAATGACGCCTATCACGTCAGTGCCCCTTCGCCCGTGGGTGAGGGTACGGTAACGGCCATTTCGAAAGTTATGACTGGCGAGGAGAAGGATTCTCTCGGTGTGGTGTGCGTTCACGGAACAGCCACAATGTTCAACGACCAGATGGAGTCGAAAGCAATTGAGCGAGGAGGTCTTTCGGAGATTCCAATATGCGCCATCAAAGGCTATTACGGACACACACTCGGTGCAGCAGGAGTACTCGAAACCGTACTGACAATGAGAGCCTCGGACGAGGGAGTTGTTTTGGCGGTGCGAGGTTTTGACGAGATTGGTGTCAGTGGCAAGATTAACATCAGCAACCAAGAGCGTAGTTGTACCACAGACCGTTTTCTGAAAATTATTTCGGGATTCGGAGGGTGTAACGGTGTGCTGCTCTACTCCAAAGAGGAGGTTGCACGAAACACTACGGAGGTTGCGCACCAAATAAAATGCACCCACACGATACGCATAACGCCCAACGAAGTGGTGCTGGATGATAAGCCACTAATGTGTACGACTACGGGAGGCGAACTCCTCAAAGAGTTATACAAAACCCACATTGGCGACTACCCGAAGTTCTACAAGATGGATACGTTCAGTCGCTTGGCGCTTATTGCGACCGACCTGTTGGTAGGATGCGAAACGATGGATGAACGAGCCGTGGAACACGACCTAATACTATTCAACCGCTCGTCATCGATTGTTGCCGATCGCAACCACTTGGCGACAATCAGCGATACCGATAACTTCTATCCGAGCCCATCGGTATTCTTGTACACCCTGCCCAACATCGCAACGGGAGAGATTGCCATCAAGCACTCGTTCAAGGGCGAAACCTCACTCTATATCTTGGAACACAAGAGTGAACCGACAATGAAGCAAATTACAACAGCCACGATGCAGCGAAGCGACAACCCTACGCTGATAACGGGTTGGATTGATTGCGAGAGCGAAAACCAATTTGAAGCAGAAATTAAAATATTAACCAAACAATAGACAAACAAACACAATATGGAAGAGTTGATTCTGACCCTGAAAGAGCAAATTATCGATGCACTTAATCTCGAAGAGATTGCCCCCGAGGATATTGACAACGATGCACCTTTGTTCGGCGACGGATTGGGCTTGGACTCAATCGATGCGTTGGAACTCATCGTTATTTTGGACCGATTCTATGGTATCAAGTTGGCAAATCCGGCTGAGGGCAAAAACATATTTAAGAGCATTCGCACAATTGCCGACTATGTAGCAACGAACAGAACCAAATAATGACTCACACAATCGCAATAACAGGTCTTGGCATTATTTGCTCGATTGGCAATGATGCACCGTCGGTGCTCGACTCACTACGCAAAGGAGAGTCGGGCATTCGCCGTATGAAGTACCTGCCCTCCAAACATACTCACCTGCCCGTAGGTGAAGTACAACTCTCCAACGGCGAGATGAAACATATGCTTGGCATTACATCCTCGGAGCCGATGAGTCGTACAGCACTGATGGGTGCTATTGCTGTGCGCCAGGCATTGGCACAAGCAGGAATCGAGGATGTTTCGGACAAACGCATTGCCCTTATTTCGGGTACCACAGTCGGAGGAATGGACCTGACCGAGCGTTACTTTGAGCGTATGAAATCCGACGACTCGTTGTTGTGGCTGCCCCAAAGTAACGATTGTGGCGACAGCACCAAAGAGATTGCCGCAATAGCAGGGTTGAATTCAGCCGAGGTCTGTACAATCTCTACGGCGTGCTCTTCGGCTTTGAACTCCATAATTCTCGGCTCGGAGATGCTCCGTCGAGATGAGGCGGATATTGTAGTTGCGGGAGGCTCTGAGGCCCTCAGCCTGTTCCACCTCAACGGATTTAATACCCTGATGATTCTGGACAAGGAGCAATGTCGTCCGTTTGATGACACCCGCGCAGGTCTTAATCTTGGCGAAGGTGCAGCATTTGTGGTATTGCAACGAGATACCGAAGGTTTGGCTTATGTTGTAGGTTATGGCAACCGCTGCGATGCGTTCCACCAAACTGCTTCGTCGGAAAACGGCGAGGGTGCCTACTTGGCAATGAAAGATGCAATGGATATGGCCGGCCTGACGCCCGACGACATTCAGTATGTCAATGCTCACGGAACAGGTACCCCAAACAACGACCTTTCGGAGAGCGCCGGACTGAAACGTATATTCACCGAGAGTATGCCCGCCGTGTCGAGTACCAAATCATTCACGGGCCACACCACATCGGCTTCGGGTTCAATCGAGACCGTTATATGTGTTCTTGCGATGCAGAACGGCTTCATCCCGGCCAATCTGGGCTGGAAAAACCAAGCCTTCGGAGCAATTACTCCGACTATGGGTGCCGAGGGTGTGGAGTTGAAGAATGTGATATGCAACTCGTTTGGTTTTGGAGGTAATGACTCGTCGATGATATTGAGCGCCGAGCCTCACTCCTTCACCGACTCAAAGAGTGCCACCCCGCAGGTTGAAGTGGTTGCTGATGTTGAGATTTCGTCGGTTGAAGAGTTGTCACAACTTCGCGAGTTTGTATCTCCGATGGAGAGCCGTCGTATGGGCAAGTTGATGAAGGCTGCCCACCTGGCCGCATTGCGCGCTTTGAAGGCTGCCAATGTGGAGTGCCCCGACGCTATTGTCACCGCAACCTCGCGTGGTATGCTCGAAACAAGTATGCAGTTCCTGGACGATATGCTTAATGGTGGCGAAGAGTTGCTCAAACCCACCCTGTTTATGCAGAGCACCCACAATACTCTAAGTTCGGCTATTGCGATTCGCACCAAATGCCACGGCTACAACACCACATATTCGCAAGGTGAGGAGTCGTTGCAGTGGGCTATGCGCGATGCCGAGAGGTTGATTGCCACAGGAAAGGCCCAGACTGTGTTGGTGGGATTGTATGACGAGGTAACACCAATCTTTGCAGAGTTTGCCAAACGTGCAGGCCGCCAAGTTCCGCAGGAGTTATATGCACGAAGTATTGTTTTGACCCGTAAATAGAGTGTTATGAGATTGTTGCTATTGGCCATAGTTCAGAGGATGTTGCTTGCCGGAGGACAGGTGCTGCTCAAATTTGCCCTCGGACGAATGTTGCCCTTTGCGTGGAGCGTGGAGTTTTGGCGTTCGGTCTTTGTGAATTGGCAGTTTGCGGCGTGCGGAGCCTGCTATGGATTGGGTAGTCTGCTGTGGTTTCATATCATTAAGAACTATCCGTTCAGTATGGCCTATCCGCTCGTTTCGTTGAGTTATGTATTCGGAATGGTTGCAGCAATGGTGTTCTTCAACGAGCCTGTAAGCCTGACAAAATGGTTGGGCGTACTATGTATAATGTTTGGATGTTATCTGATTGCACGATAATGAGAAACTTGTTAATCTACATACTCCTTGCCCTGATGCCCATCGGAGCAATGGCACAAAACGACAATCAAATCGCAGAGAAGATTAGTCGCAATAGTTCGCAACTGCAAACTTTGGAGTGCGACTTTGTGCAGACCAAATATCTGAAAATTCTGAACAACAAAATGGTGTCGCGTGGCAAAATGTACTACCAACAACCCGACAAACTGCGTTGGGAGTACCAATCGCCATATAGTTACATACTGATAATGAACCAAAACAAGGTGTTAATCAAAAACAATACGCGCACCGACGTTATCGACATCAACCAAAACAAGATGTTCAAGGAGATTGGCCGATTGATGATGAACAGCATTGTGGGAGGTTTCCTGAACGACCAACACTCATTCGACATCTCAATCACGCTGTCCGATGGAATATATATTGCCACGCTGCTGCCTCTCAACCGCGAAATGAAACAGATGTGGACAAAACTCGTCTTGTATTTCGACCCCATAAGTTTGGGCGTAACACAGGTGGAAATGCACGAAAAAACAGGCGACTACACGGTGATTGAACTGCTGAACAGCGTAACCAACCAAAGTATAACTCCCAAAACTTTCGAACTGGACTAATCCTATGTTTCGCCTAATTGCAATACTTCTGCTTGTTGGGGGCTTGGCTACCCAGCAGTTGTCGGCACAAGAAATAAAATGCGCCGACAATCGAAGTTATGCAGTAAACATCGATATTCACAAAGCGTATATCAGCGGAGTGTGCTTTGTAACATCACAAGCCGATGTGACAACCGTGGGTATTGTCAATGAGTTCGGAGTGTCGGCTCTGACGTGCAGATACAACGCCGGCAAACAACGCGTAAAGATACTCAACATACTCAAACCGCTGGCCAAACCACACATCAAGAGTGTGTTGCGAAAGGATTTTGCCAAGATTATCCCCTCGTTACTCCAAAGTGACGCAGACCAACCCGTGGAACATACCAACAAAAAATATGGCATAACGTACCGATTTGTACCGATGGCCACAAACTAAAAACTTTTGACTCAAACCAACCGATATGCAACTGATTAACAGTTTATACACTATCACTTCGGAGACATCCAACGACAAAGGTCACACCTACACCATAGCATTGAATCCGGAGCATTTCATCTACAAGGCCCACTTCCCCGGCGAGCCTATAACTCCCGGTGTGTGCATTATGCAGATTGCCCACGAACTTCTGGAACGATTGTGTGAAGCCAAACTCAATGTGACTTGTATCAAAAATGTCAAGTTCTTGCGAGTACTCACTCCCGAAAAGGACCTTACGGTGGACTACACCTTCCAAAAAGTCACCACCGAAGATGACAATGTCAAAAGTCAGGTAACGGTTTCGGTCGGCAACGAAGCCTATGCTAAACTGTCTGTCGTATGTCGCAAATAGATACACAAACTATGACCGAGCAACAACAAACTCTGCGTGACAGAGGCATCTGCGTTATCATCCCTACATACAACAACGCAGGGACTATCACCGATGTGGTATGTCGTGCCCAAGAGCAGTGCAGCGATGTTATTGTGGTGTGCGACGGATGTACCGACAACACCATTGCTCGACTAAAAGCGTTGGAGCGAGTGCCCGAGATTGTGGAGTTGCCCAAGAACTCAGGCAAAGGTGCCGCCCTCAAAGCAGGTTTTAGGTATGCCCTCAAAAAAGGGTTTGCTTATGCCATAACGCTGGATGGCGACGGCCAACACTATCCCGAAGATATTCCGACTATGCTCCGTGCCAATCAAGAGCACCCGGGAGCACTGATTGTCGGCGAACGCAAGGACTTGGATAAGGCAGATCGCAGCAAAGGCAGTAAATTTGCAAATTCGTTCAGCAACTTCTGGTTTGCGGTCCAAACTGGCACCTATCTCAAAGATACCCAAACGGGCTATCGCCTCTACCCTATCAAAAAACTACACGGATTATGGTTGCTCACCTCACGCTATGAGGCGGAGTTGGAGTTGATGGTGTTTGCATCGTGGCACGGTGTCAAACTTATCTCGGAACCTGTGAACGTGTTCTATCCGCCACGCGATGAGCGAGTATCGCACTTCCGCCCGATAAAAGATTTTGTAAGGATAACCCTGCTGAATGTTGTATTGTGTTTCTTGGCAGTGGTTTATGGTCTGCCTTTGGCCATAATTCGCACAACGTATCTGGCATTACGCACGCTCTATGCGATATTGTTTTTCCTTACGACCACGATGTTTATTATGACACCGTTGGTGCACCTCTATCTGCTCTTTGGCAAAATTACCGAACGCAAGAAATACAATCTGCATCGTGTGCTGAACTTTATGTCGCGTTTCGTATTGCTGCATCACAAGATTCCGGGAGTGACACGATATACCCAGCACAACCCTTCGGGCGAGAAGTTCGACAAACCTTCGGTGATGATATGCAACCACCAATCGCACCTCGATTTGATGCCTATGCTCTCGCAGACAACCAAGATGGTGGTACTGACGGCCGATTGGGTGTGGAACAACCCCGTCTATCGCTTCACGATACGCAATGCCGAATTCCTGCCTGCATCATCGGGTGTGGAGGCTATAATGCCGCAACTCAAATCACTCGTCGAACGCGGATACAGCATCGCATTATACCCCGAGGGCACGCGCTCGATGGATTGCCGCATCGGACGTTTCCGCAAAGGTGCATTCTACATCGCCCAAGAGTTGAACCTGGACATTGTTCCAATGATAATCTACGGCTCGGGAAAGGTACTGCCCAAACGTGGCCGCTGGTTGAGAAGTTGGCCTATGCACCTCGAAATCGAGCCTCGTATCTCGCCTGCCGAACTGCGCAGTTACGGAGCAACCCTGAAAGAACAGGCGTCGTATATGCGCAAACACTATAAACAACGATATGTCGAACTCGCAAACCGAATAGAACAAGATGTCTGATAAGGTGATAATCATCGGCTCGGGTCTTGGCGGCCTGACTTGTGGATATATTCTGCAAAAGAGTGGTTATGATGTAACCATTCTGGAACAGGGTACCCAGATTGGCGGTTGTTTGCAATGTTTCAACCGTCGAGGTGCCAAGTTCGAGACCGGTATGCACTTTATCGGCTCGGCCTCACCGGAGCAGACTATGGGCAAAATTATGCGATATTTTGGTCTGACCGATAGTGTACAACTGAGCGCATTGGACCACTCGGGCTACAACACAGTATCGTTGGCGGGTGACAAATTCAGGTTTCCCAATGGTCGTGAAGCCTTTTTGGAGCGTTTCGGAGGTTATTTCCCGCACCAGAAGGATGCACTTGTGAAGTACATCGAGATAATCGACAAGATTGCCGCATCGTCGGCTCTTAACTCACTGACCTCGGAGCGTCGCGATGTGATAGCCGACACGGAGTATCACACGCTTTCGATAAATGCGGTATTGGACTCGCTTTTCACCGACGAGTTGCTCAAAAATGCATTGGTCGGCGACCTACCGCTCTATGCCGCTCAGATTGACAAAACGCCCTTCTCGCACCACGCCTATATTATGGACTTCTACAACAATAGTGCGTTCCGTGTGGTGGGCGGAAGCGATGCCATAGCCAATTCGCTCGCAGCAAGCATACAGCAAATGGGCGGTCGAATAGTGCCCCGAAAACAGGTCACCAAAGTGTGTTGCGACGACATAAAGGCCACGGGAGTAATCACAAGCGACGAGGAGTTCTATGGGGCAGACTATGTTATAAGCACCATTCACCCCAACCGTCTGTTGGAGATGCTCGACACCCGACTTATTCGCCCTGCATTCCGAAACCGCATCAACGCCATACCACAAACCGCATCGTGTTTTGCGGTCTATTTGAAGTTCAAAGAGCAGGCTATGCCCTATATGAACACCAACTACTATGGTTACGCCGCCGCGACACCCTGGAACTGCGAAAACTACACGGCCGAAAATTGGCCCAAAGGTTTTCTGTATATGCATATGTGCAGTCAGGACAAAGCACAATATGCTCAAAGCGGAGTACTCATCTCGTATATGAACTTGGAGGATGTAGCCAAGTGGAACAATGGCAAGATAGGTCGCCGAGGCGAGGAGTACGAGCAATTCAAACGTGAGCACGCCCTGCGACTTATAGCCGAGGCCGATAAACACCATCCTGGTCTGCGGGATGCAATCGAATGTTATTACACATCTACCCCTCTGACCTATCTCGATTATACGGGAACCGAAGCGGGCTCGATGTATGGCGTAGCAAAAGATGTGAGCCTTGGCGCAGCAGGCCGTGTGCCCTACCGCACCAAGATACCCAATCTGCTGTTGGCGGGACAAAATGTCAATTCTCACGGAATGATGGGTGTGATTGTGGGAACTATTGTCACTTGTAGCGAACTCGTTTCGGCCCAAACGATATACAAACAGATTAACGACTCAAATCGATAGCGTATGACCAAGAGTGCAGTCATCATAGGAGGAGGTTTAGGCGGACTCTTTACAGGAGCCATACTTGCCAAAGAGGGCGTCAAAGTCAGTGTCATCGAGAAGAATGCGATGATAGGTGGCGGATTGCAAAGTTTTGTCCGTTTTGGCGAGGTATTCGACACCGGTATGCACGTCATCGGAGGAATGCGTCCGGGTGGAAACATCCGTCGCATCTGCAACTATCTGGGTATCTCCGACAAGATTTTCATTCGTGATGTCGACAACAATCCCACAGACGTACTCTATTTTGCCGAAGACAAAGCAACATACTACATATCGCAGGGCAAACAGGGCTTTGTGGAGCGTTTGGCAGAGTCGTTCCCGCACCAACGTGAGAACCTGACACAATATGTGAAAGCGGTATATGACATTGTGGGCGAACTCGATTTATTCTTTTTGCGCCCCTCCAATAGTTATATCACGGTACACTCCGACGAGTTTATGATGGCGGCCAATGATTTTATCGCAAAATACATAACCGACCCCAAACTCGCTGCGGTAGTAGCCTACATCAATCCGCTATACTCCGGTCGCAAAGATATGACACCGGCTTATATTCACGCCCTGATTTCGGTACTCTACATAGACGGTCCCAGCCGTTTTGCCGGCGGCAGTTATCTGTTTGCCAATGCGTTGCGCGACTGCATTATCGAGAATGGCGGCGAGGTGATTGCCAGCGACGGAGTTGAGCATATCGCCACCGAGAACAAGGTCATCACAAGCGTCACAACACGCAAGGGTCGAACATTCTCGGCCGACTACTACATCTCGGCCATACACCCGTGTTCGCTCATACCTTTGTTGGACAACCCCTCGGTATTCCCCAAAGCCTACATCAATCGCCTCAACGAGATACCCAACTCCTACTCGGCTTTCACACTTAACATCAAGTTGAAACCCGGCACTTTCCGATACATCAACCACTCGGTATTCTATATGAGTCGCTATGATGAGATATGGAATTTTGGATGCGAGGACAAGACGTGGCCTTTGGGTTTCCTGTGTATGACCCCGCCCGACATCGAGCAAGGCGAATTCTCCAACAAGATGATTTTAACGGCTCCTATGACCTGGAACAATGTCAAGCAGTGGGAGGACACCAAAGTCGGACATCGTGGCAAGGAGTACGAGGAGTGGAAGACGCAATGTGCCGAGCAACTGATTAGTCGAATGGAGGAGATGTACCCCGATTTCCGCAACTGCATCGAGTCGATAAACACAGCATCGCCACTCACCATACGCGACTTTTATGCAGTCAAGGAGGGTGCAATGTGCGGCTACTCCAAGGATTGCAACAATATGATGCTGTCGCAAGTACCCGTAGTAACCAAAGTTCGAAACCTGCTGCTCACAGGTCAGAACTGCAATATACACGGTTTCTGCGGAGTACCGCTGACCGCAATTACCACCAGCGAGGTTATCCTCGGCAACAACTATGTATTGAATAAGATTAATTTGATGGACAAAGATGAATAACAAGTTCGACGACATACGTCCGTATTATGATTCCGAAGCAGTCGAGGCCTTACAACGGATTACCCAACATCCATTGTTTGAGGCTATCGCCTCGTATGTCTATCCGGAACTCAGCCTGCAAGAGGTGCGCCAAAAAGTCGAATCCGTTGGAAATATTTATGACTTTCAGCACCAAATAATGCACCGCGTCAATCAACAAATCATCAAAAACTCCATTACCGAGATGACCTATGGCGGAGTGGAGAAAATTGACCCTCAGTGTGGCTACTTGTTTGTGTCGAACCACCGCGATATTATGCTGGACGCTTCGCTGATGCAGAACATACTTATGGACCACAACATACCGACAGCCCAAATCACCTTTGGAGCCAATCTTATGCGTGGCGAGTTGGTTATCGACATCGGCAAATCCAACAAGATGTTCCGTGTAGAGCGTCCGGGCGGAAACATTCGGGATTTTTATAGGGCTTCGAGCCACCTGTCGGAGTATATTCGAGAGGTGATTGTCGAGGGTGGCGAATCGGTGTGGATTGCCCAACGCAATGGTCGCACCAAAGACGGCATTGACCGTACCGACCAAGGTATTATCAATATGTTCCGTTTGAGTTGCTCGAAGGACAAGATACGCTCAATAGCCGAACTGAATCTGCTCCCCGTGGCGGTATCGTATGAGTGGGAGCCGTGCGATATTCGCAAAGCGACTGAGTTGTATGCCCGCCGTCGAGGGCCCTATATCAAGCAGGCCGACGAGGATTTGCAGAGTATCCTGACGGGTATCACCCAATACAAAGGACGTGTACACTTTGAGTTCTGCGAGCCATTGACCCAAAGCGACGTTGCTCCCTATGCCGAGTTGTCGTCAAACGAACTCAACAAAGCAATTGCAACCCTTGTGGACGGAAGAATCTGCCGAGCATACCATCTCTTCCCCAACAACTACATTGCACACGATATGCTGTCGGGAACCAACGAGTATGCAGCCGAATATAGTGCCGAGGAGCGCGAACGTTTCATTGCCCACTTGGAGAAGTGCGAGCAGGGAGTTGCCGAAGATATTGACAAAGGCGAGATTCGTGAGATTATGCTGGGCATCTATGCCTATGCTGTGGACAGCAAACGAGAATTTAGTTTATGAATTTGATATTTAGGATATACGACTATTTTGCCCGACATACGCGTATGTTGTGGCTGACCCTGGCAATGTCGCTGGTAGTTTTTGTCGTTGCTATTTCGAACATCCGTTTTAGCGAAGATATTGCCGATTTTCTTCCGCTCGACAACACCGAGCAGGAGGCTCTTGCCGTATATCAAAATATCTCGGGTGCCAACCGTATATACGTTCTCTTTGACAATCCCGGGGATGCCGACCTTACGGTAAATGCCATCGATTATTTCGAACAAAAAGTTGCCGAAAACGACACTCACGGGTGGTGTGACAATCTGACTGCACAATTCGATATGGAGCGATTGCAACAACTCACCTCGTTTGTGTACGCCAATATTCCGTACTTTCTCACCCCGAGTGACTATCTGCGGATGCGGGAGTTGTTATCCGACGACGATTATGTTGCCCGTCAGATGCATCGCAACCTCGAAATGCTGATGTTGCCGTCGGGTGGAGCAATGATGCACAATATAACCCACGACCCGTTGGCACTCTTCACCCCCGTGCTGTCGGGTATGCAGGGAGCCTCACCACAGATGAGTTTCGAGATGTATGACGGCTATGTATTTACGCCCGATATGAGCCGCGCCGTGGCGATGATGGACTCTCCGTTTGGCAATAGCGAAACCGAATATAACTCTCAGTTGGTCGAGTTGCTCAACAATGCTATCGAGAGTATGACCGAGGAGTTTCCCGACGTATCGGCACATCTTGTAGGTGGTCCCGAGATTGCTGTCGGCAATGCCACGCGTATCAAAAAAGATAGTATTTTGGCCATCGCCCTCTCGGTGGTGCTTATCACCTTGTTGGTAACCTATTCGATAAGTTCGGTTCGCAATGTATTGATGATTTTCTTGTCGATAGGTTGGGGTTGGCTCTTCTCGCTGGGCGGAATAGCACTCTTTGGTGGCGAGGTGTCAATCATCGTTATCGGAATTTCGAGTGTGATTCTCGGTATTGCCGTCAACTATCCGTTGCACCTTATAGTGCATATGGCTCACTCCAAGAGTATCCGCGAGGCTATCAAAGAGATTATGTTGCCGCTGGTGATTGGCAATATAACCACCGTGGGTGCATTCCTTACGCTGATACCGCTACAATCGCTGGCATTGCGCGACCTGGGTATATTTGCATCGCTGTTGCTGGTCGGCACTATACTTTTTGTATTGATTTATCTGCCCCACTTGGTAAAGAATACAACAACACAACACGACAACAAACACAAACTCTTGGACCGCATCGCAAATCTGTCACCCGAGAAGAGCAAAATTGCTGTGATGGCTGTGGTGGTTATCACTATTGTCCTTGCGGTGTTTAGTCGTCAAACCGAATTCGACTCCAACATTGCCAACTGCAACTATATGACCCGCGAGCAGAGAAGCGATATGGAGTATTTCCAAAAACTGTTTTCGAAGAGTCAGAACACCTCCACACAGAGCCTTTATGTGCTATCCTCGGGAGAAAACTTCGATGAGGCTCTCGGCAAAAATTCGGAGATTGTACCCCAAATCAAGCAGTTGGTTGACAAGGGACGAGTGTCGAATTATCGTGGTGTCGAGCAGTTTCTGGTGTCGCAAAAAGAACAACAACAGCGACTCGACCTATGGCGCGACTTTGTTGAGGAATATCGCCATACGCTGACCGAACAACTATACTCGGAGGCTGCCAAGTGCGGATTTGCGCCGACTGCCTTTGATGATTTCGAACGTTTGGTTGCCGAGGCCGACCTATTCGAGCCACAAAGTATCGAATATTTTGAGCCACTCACAAAGTCGCTATTCAGCCAGAATGTGACCTACATCAAAGATAGCGGCCAAGCCTATATTGTCAATGTGCTGAATGTCGAAGCCGAACAACTCGACCAGATTAAAGCACAATTCACCAACTGTTTTGATGTGGTGGGTATGAATAGCGCATTGGCCAACAACCTATCGGACAATTTCAACTACATTGGCTGGGCTTGTTCGATAATCGTATTTTTGTTTTTGTGGTTCTCGTTCGGACGAATCGAATTGGCAATTATATCGTTTATCCCGATGGCCATAAGTTGGTTGTGGATTCTGGGAATTATGGCTCTCACGGGGGTAAAATTCAATATAGTGAATGTTATTTTGGCGACCTTCATTTTTGGTCAGGGCGACGACTACACCATATTTATGACCGAGGGATGTCAGTACGAATATCGTCACCGACGACCCATTTTGAGTTCCTACAAGAGCAGTATTCTGCAATCGGCACTGATTATGTTTGTCGGAATCGGAACGCTTATAGTGTCGCAACACCCTGCAATGCGTTCGCTGGGCGAGGTTACCATCATCGGAATGCTTTCGGTGCTGCTGATGTCGTATATGATTCCGCCACTGCTCTTCGGATGGCTCACCCAAAAGAACGGCAAGTATCGCAAACACCCAATAACACTTGCCACCATACTCAAAGGCTACCCTACCGAGGTCTGCCAACAGGTCAAAGGCCGATATATCTACAAAGGCAAACAGATAATGCGCGAGGTTGCAACCAACCTCAAATCATACACCCCCGACACCGAACTCCAATGCAATACGGACAATGTATTACGTATGGATGATGGCGGATATGGCGAGCGAGCGATATTGACAGCCCTTACCCACCCCGATATTATGGTTGTGGCTCGCGTGGCCGACTCGGAGCGAAGGGAGATTGCCGAGGTTGCGGCCAAAGATTTTGTTGACAACATAAAATTCGAGATATAGTTTATGAGAGAAAAAATTTATGCACTTCTGTCGGAGGCACTTCCTGCGGTCGATTTCGATGCGGATTTCTTATTCGGCGAACTCGACTCATTGGGAGTCGTTACTATATTCATAATCCTGTCCAAGGAGTACGATATCTCTTTTGACACTACGGATGTAACACCCAAAAACTTCAAGAATATCGACTCTATTGTCCGATTGGTCGAACAGAAGTTGGCAAAACAATAACCCCACTATGACCCTGACTCTGGAACAAAGTATCTGCCACTATGCGCAGATTACCCCCGACAAGACGGCTGCTGTGTGTTCTACCGACAGCATAAGTTATGCTACACTTTGGAACAGAATTGTTGAGCGTGCCGAGCAACTGCGTACGGAGGGTTTGGAAGCCCATCGTCCGTATGTTTTTCGCGCCACACAAGATATTGATTTTCTGGTAACCTATTGTGCCATACACCACGCCAAGGCTATTGCCGTTCCGTTGGAGCACAAAGCCCCGGAGGAGATATTTGATGCAATCAAAAGCGAAGTAGAGTCCTACACCTATGCCGAGGATATTGTCGATATATTGTACACCACCGGAACTACCGGCAAATCCAAAGGTGTAATGTTGTCCGAAACGGCTCTTGTTTCGTGTACCGACAATTTCATCGCAGATTTGCACTTCACCGAAGAGTTGCTGTTTATAATCAGCGGCCCGCTCAACCACATCGCATCACTATTCAAGATGCACCCCACGTTGAGCGCAGGAGGTACAGTGTGCATCCTCAACGGCTTGAAGGATATGAACGCATTCTTCGAAGTGTTTGATTTGCCGTACACCAAATTTGCTACATTTTTGGTACCTGCGAGCATACGACTTATTATGCAGTTGGCCTACGACAAGTTGTGTAGTGTGAGCGACAAGATAGATTTCATCGAAACGGGAGCAGCACCCATCACCAAACAGGATATGGAGCAACTATGCAAGGCTCTGCCCAAGGCGCGTCTATACAACACTTTGGGAGGTACCGAGATTGGTGCGGTTTGTACCTATAATTTCAACGACGGCCGACACCTCGAAGGCTGCATTGGCTACCCGATGAAGAACTCCACCGTAGAGGTAACCCCCGAAGGCAATATTGTGGTATCGGGACGCACCATTATGAGTGGCTATGTGGGCGACGAGCATAGCACCAACCAAGTACTCAAAGAGGGCAAAATATATAGTGCCGATTTAGGATATATCGACTCGGAAGGAATGATTCACCTTAAAGGTCGACAGGGCGATGTTATCAATATCGGAGGATTCAAGGTTGACCCGTCGGAAGTCGAAGGTGCCGCTGTCTCGCATCCCGACATCAAAGACTGTATATGTATTGCTGCAACCCACCCCGTCATCGGAACCGTACTCAAACTATTGGTGGTGCCTAACGAGGGTGCAACACCAACCACACGTTCGATGGCACAACATATCAAAACTCTACTCGAACCTCATAAGGTTCCGACATACTACGAGATTGTCGATTCGATTCGTCGCACCTACAATGGTAAATTAGACCGAAAATTCTACAAAAATTAGCCAACCTCAGCGATATGAAAAACTTATTTGCAGCGATAGCCGACAAATTCGGCAAAAAACCAACCTTTGAGGTATTTGGGCCTCAGGGTGGCATTTCGATTAATTGCACACTTCCCGCAGGATTCAACACTGCAACAGACCGCTGTCCGATGGTAATTCTTATGCACGGTTTTGTTTCGAGCAAGCGAATGCCTCCTATTCCGTATCTGGCAAGTGCACTTTCCGAAGCGGGTATTGCAAGTATAAGTTTCGACTTTGATGCACACGGTCGCAGCGAAGGTGAGTTTGTGAATATGACCATCAGCAGCGAGATTGCCGATGCCCAAGCGGTATATGATTATGTGTGTGCACTACCCTACGTTAGCGATATTGCCTTTGTAGGACATTCACAAGGCGGTGTGATTGCTGGTATGCTGGCAGGGCGGTTGGAGTCGTCGGAGCGTCGCCCCAAATGCATAGCACAGTTGGCTCCCGCGGCAGTGCTCAAAGACGATGCCTTGGCAGGTCAATGTATGGGCAAAAAGTACGATGCCAAGAATCCACCCGAATATGTAAATGTGTTGTTCCACAAACTTGGACGTAAATTTATCCTCGAAGCACAAGGGCTGCAAATCTACGATGAGTCGTGCAAGTACAGCGGAAAAGTTTGTATTATTCACGGCACCAAAGACAAGATTGTGCCATTGGCTTATAGCGAACAGTATCACAAACAATATGCCGACAGCGAGTTGCATATCCTCGACGGCGAGGGTCACTTTATGAATGGCGACAAGGCTCGCATTGCGTCCATAGTCACTGAGTTTATGAAAAGCAACCTGCTATAATGGCATTGGGGGCAAACACAAAAAAAGGAGTGCTGCGTAGCACTCCTTTTTTGTATATATCCGACTCGGGAATTAGATTTTGTTCATCACACTGCACGGGCAAGAGACAAGGACCTCGACACAGCGGTCAATGTCGCTCGGACGGATGACAACATTGGCACTATTACCCTCGGCAAAGGCATACATATACTCAATGAAAATACCTGCCTCGGTGAGATTGTCGAGAATGGTCGAAAGTGCACCCGACACATTATCGCAACTGATGCATACCACATCAGTCAGCATCACAGCAAAACTCGCTTCACGCAAAACCTCAACCGCTTTATCGACCTCGGTTACAATCAGTCGAAGGATTCCGAAGTCGGTGGTTTCGGCCATACTGAACGCGTGCATATTGATATTGTTTTGGCCCAAAATTTTGGCTACTTCGTTGATGCGCCCCGATTTATTTTCGAGGAACACGGATAGTTGCTTGATAGTCATATCGGTTGTGGTTTATTATTTCAGAATTCGTTTATCGATTACGTGTTTGCCCTTACCTTGGCTACGCTCGATGCTGCCGGGCTCCATAAGTTTGATATCGGCGGCAATCGACAGCACACTTTTGAGGCGGTCGGCCAACATCTTCTTCATTGCAAGCATACGGCCAATATCGTCGTTGAAGAAGTCGCGACGTACCTCAACCTGAACTTGCAGCGTATCGAGGTTATTGACGCGGTCAACAACAAGCATATATTGGGGCTCAAACTCCTTCATTTCGAGAATTACGCTCTCGACTTGCGACGGGAACACATTGATACCGCGAATGATAAGCATATCGTCGCTACGACCCGTAATACGGCCCATACGCACTGCCGTACGACCACACTCGCACTCGCCCGTCATCAGTGTACACAGGTCTTTGGTGCGGTAGCGCAACAACGGCATACCCTCTTTGGTAAGGGTGGTAAACACCAACTCTCCCTGCTCGCCATAGGGCAGTTGCTCCAAGGTATCGGGGTTGATGATTTCGGGATAGAAGTGGTCTTCACAGATGTGTGAGCCGTTTTGCATCTCACACTCATACGACACACCGGGGCCCATAATTTCGCTCAGGCCATAGAGGTTGAAACCTTTGAGTCCGAGGCGTTCCTCAATCTCGTGGCGCATATTCTCGGTCCAAGGCTCGGCACCAAAGGCACCCACACGAAGGCTTATATCCTTCTTCGAAAGGCCCATTTTTTCGAGCGTCTCGGCCAAATACAACGCATACGAAGGGGTACAAGCAATACCCGTAATTTTGAGGTCACGGATAAGGCGGATATGTTTTTCGGTGTTACCTGTCGAGGTGGGGATTACGGTTGCGCCGAGGTTCTCGACACCATAGTGAGCACCCAGACCTCCCGTAAACAGGCCATAGCCATAACTTACCGAAAAGGTGTCGTCACGGGTAATACCATAGGCAGTCAAACAACGCGCCATAACCTCCGACCACACGGCCAAGTCCTTACGAGTATAACCCACAATCGTAGGGTTTCCCGTAGTACCCGACGAAGCGTGCACACGCACAATCTCCGAAGCAGGGGCGGCTTGAAGGCCATAGGGGTAGTTATCACGCAGGTCTTGTTTGGTTGTAAACGGCAATTTCACGATGTCGTCAATGGTTTTGATGTCCTCGGGCGAGAGGTCCATCTCCTGCATCTTGTTGCGATAGAACGGAGTGTTATGGTACACATAGGTCACGAGTTTCTGCAAACGTTTGCTCTGCAAAGCGTGCATCTCGTCACGACTCATACACTCCTTATTGGGGTTCCAAATCATATTTGTAAGTTTTTAGTTAGTTGCGTTTATCTTTATTTGGGGGCTGATTTGGACGGAGTGTATCTCGGGTTGGACCCTCCCCTAAATCCCCATTATCAAAGGCACACCTTTGATAATGATTCAGTGTTGGACCCTCCCCTAAATCCCCTCCTTGGAGGGGACTTTTGTCGCTACGCTCCGCATTGGGGCTCCAAATCATATTTGTAAGTTTTTAGTTAGTTGCGTAATTTTTTATTATGTACTTTTTGAACGCTCAAAAAGTACCAAAAAACCGGCCGCAGACTGGCGGGTGAGAAACTACGTTTCTCTCAAATTGTCGGCAGGGGTGATTTTGTTCTTCTCTTTGCTTCGCTAACAAATCAAATAAGACTTCATCCGTGGATTTTATAACTCTCGCACTTATCCCACTTGTGGGATGGGTGCGGGAGTTAATCCCCCGGTCTGCGGGTCGTTTTTGGTTCTTTTGTCGATACAAAAGAACAACCCCAACTAATGGTCTGCCTTGAAGGCACGCATTCGTTCTTCCATAACGTCGTAGAGGTCGTCGCGCATACGCGAGGTGCAGGCGCGGACGCCTTGTTGCTGGCTACCCGTGGTCGAGAGCGAGATACTGCTCACGCCATAGTAGAGCAACTCGCGCAGCAGTTCGCCACCCGACATATTGCCATAGCCGATGGTAAAGAAGAAACCGTCACCGACCTGCTCGGTAACATCGCGATCGTAGACGATGTGGAAACCGTTGTCGGTGAATATCTTTTTCATACGTTCGGCACGTCGGGCATACTCGCGGGTATCCTCCACAAAGTTAATCTTGCCCTCGGTTGCAAGTCTGAGCATCTCGGCATAGGCATATTGTGTCGAGGCGGTGCAACCCGAGGTTATCATATAGAGGATTGAGGCTACGAGTGTTTGGCCGAACACACCAGCGTCGTTGTAACGTTGTGCAAGTGCGGGGTAGTGTTGGTCGTAGAGTTTGTCGCTGATACCCAGCAGCGCCATACGCTGACCTGCATAACTGAATATTTTGGACGACGACAACATCAGTATATAGTTGTCGGTATAGTGTGCCACGGTAGGCGCATAGGGTGGCTCAAAGGGGTGTCCCAAATCGCGACGGAAATCCATACAGAAGTAGGCCAAATCCTCCATAACCACAACATCATACTTGGTAGCCAACTCGCCAATAATTTGGAGTTCGCTCTCCTCCAAGCATATCCACGCAGGGTTGTTGGGGTTGGAGTAAACAATAGCGGCGATATCGCCCTCCGAGAGCATCTCTTCGAGTTTGGCGCGAAGTGCCTGGCCGCGATACTTATATATGTCGAACTCGCGCCACTCGACGCCTATCACTCGCAGTTGCGACTTTTGAATCGGGAATCCGGGGTCGATAAACAGCACTTTGTTCTTGCCCGTGATGCGCTGAGTACAGGCGATAAACGAGCCATAGGAGCCCGCTACGCTACCCACGGTGGGCACACACGCGCGTTCCGAAATATCGACATTGAGAAAAGCCTTGATAAACCTTGCGGCTTGGGTTTTGAGTTCGGGAACGCCCGCTGCGGCAGGGTATTGCGAGCCTACGCCACGGTCCAAAGCGGCCTTCTCGGCCTCAACACCAAAGTGATTGACGGGCAGACCCGGCGAGCCTTGGTCCATACGGATGAAGGGTATTCCGGTCTTTTGTTCGAGATATTGCGCCACCAGCAGTACCTCACCGATTGTGGCTCTCGACAGGTCGGCAACGTGCAATTCTCGGGTGGCTTGTTCTACCAACTCTTCGCTAAAAATCTTCATAACGTTACTCGGCTGCTTTAACTCCCAATTCAAAGGCTTGCAGGTTGGCCTCAACCACCGCCTCGCCTTTCGACTTAAATACATTTGCTATGCTTTGGCGCAGTTGGTCGGCCGTCAGCACTCCGAGGTATCGGGCTGCCATACCGAGCAGCACCACATTGGCACTCTTGGCAAAACCACCATCCTTGGCCATATCCTCAATAGGCAGAGCCGTAACATTGGGCAGTGATTGGAGTTCCTGCATCAGTGCCTGCTCGTCGGGATAGTTGGGAATGTTTTTGAAAGGAGTTGACGAGGTTATAATTTTACCCTTGCTATTCAGGCAGGCCACATATCTCAGAGCCTCCATCGGCTCCATCGAGATAATCATATCGGCCTGGCCCTCACGAATCAAATCGGAGTAGATAGGCTCGGTCGAGAGTCGCAGATTGGATTGCACATCGCCTCCGCGTTGGCTCATACCGTGCACCTCGGCTTGTTTGAGATACAGACCCACAGTAGCGGCTGCATCACCTATGATAGTGGCAATGGTGAGGATACCTTGACCTCCCACGCCCGCCAGAATTATATCTATTTTATTCATTTTTAGCGGCTCTTTTTTGTCGAAGTTTGCGATTGAGGGTTTGGATGCACTCGCGGCGCGGGATGATAACCGACACACCACGGTACTCAATCTCTTGACGGATGATATTGGTAATCTCCTCCATATTTTTGGCAATCGGCACCACAACGTGCAGGTGCTCGGGCTCAACGCCAAGACCCAGACAGATAGCCTCAAACTTGGAGGTTCCGGCCGAATCCTGTCCACCCGTCATAGCGGTTGTAAGGTTATCCGAGATTACCACCGTGATATTTGCTTTGTCGTTTACGGCATCGAGCAGGCCCGTCATACCCGAGTGGGTGAAGGTCGAATCGCCAATCACAGCAATGGCGGGATAGACACCTGCATCGGCGGCACCCTTGGCCATAGTAATCGATGCACCCATATCCACGCAACTGTCAATGGCACGGAACGGAGGAAGTGCGCCCAACGTGTAGCAACCAATATCGCCAAAGATTCGGGCATTAGGATACTCGGCGGCCACTTGGTTGAGTGCATTATACACATCGCGGTGTCCGCAACCCTGACACAAGGCGGGCGGACGAGCCACAACATTTTGAGCCGCGGCATAGGGCTGTTCGGACACTCGGCCCAAAGCCACACCTACATTGTCGGGGGTAAGTTCGCCCATACGGGGCAGGTCGCCTGTCAGTCGGCCACGCAGGGGATAGTCGGCACCAACCATACCTGCAACCAACTCTTCGACCAGTGGTTGTCCATCCTCGGCCACAAGCAACTCTTCGCAACGAGCCGCCAAAGCCTTGATTTGAGCCTCGGGGAGCGGATATTGAGAAACCTTCAAAACGGCCACATCGTCATCCTCAGAGAGGTTTTCCATCACATAGTTATAGGCGATACCGCACGCCACAACGCCAAGTTTGGCACGTCCCTCGGCGCCCACGCACTTGTTGTAGGGCGAACTCTCGGATGAAGCTACAAACGAGGGTTGTTTGGCCACCAGCGACGCATATTGGCGACGCGCATTGGCGGGCAACAGCACCCAATGAGTGCGTTCGGTTTCGGGATTGAGCATATTTTGCGCCACGGGGGCTTGGGCTTCAACGCCTGCACGCGAGTGTGCCAAGCGAGTGACAACACGCATCAACACAGGAACTTTCAACTGCTCCGAGAGCGTAAAGGCGTAGGTCATCATATCGTAGGCCTCTTGTTGCGACGAGGGCTCCAAAATGGGAATCATCGCAAAGCGGCCATAGAAACGCGAGTCCTGCTCGTTTTGCGACGAGTGCATCGAGGGGTCGTCGGCGGCCAGCACCACCAAACCACCATTCACGCCCGTAATAGCCGAATTGACAAATGCATCGGCGGCCACGTTCATTCCGACGTGTTTCATACACACCAGAGCGCGTTTGCCGGCATACGACATACCGAGAGCGGCCTCCATAGCGGTCTTTTCGTTGGTACACCAGCGGCTTCGCACTTCGGGAGCGTGCGTCTGTATGAACTCCGTGATTTCGGTCGAGGGGGTTCCGGGATAGGCATAGACTCCGCTTATGCCGGCATCTATTGCACCCAGGGCAATAGCCTCATCACCCAAAAGAAGTTTTCTTTTCATAGGTATTGTGTTCGGATAAGTAGTTATTCGTTTATCAGGTCAAAGTCCTCGGCATCGTTCAGCACGGGGAATTTTTGGCGGAACTCGTCGAGCACGGTCATATCTACCTCGGCGGTGGCTTCGCACTCGGTATTGTCGGCACACGACGCAAGCACTCGGCCATAGGGGTCAATAATCACACTGCCACCCGAGTATTGGCACGCAGGGTCACTCCCCACACGATTGACTCCTGCAACGTAGCATTGGTTTTCGATAGCACGCGCCACCAAAAGCGAACTCCACGCAGCAACCCTTGGCGTAGGCCAACTTGCAACGTAGAGTATCATATCGTAGTCGCCACGGTTGCGCGCCCACACGGGGAAACGCAAGTCATAGCACACTTCCAACAAGATTCGGACACCGCACCACTCGACAATCTTACGTTCCGTACCTGCGGTATAGCGCAGGTGCTCGCCACCATAGGTAAACAGGTGACGTTTGTCGTACCACTCAACGCTACCCGAGGGTTTGACAAAGTAGAAACGGTTGTAATAGTGTTCGCCGTCGGTCACTGCCACACTGCCTGCGATTGCTGCCGAGGTTTGTGCGGCCTTACGGCGCATCCACTGCAAGGTGGGGCTATCAAGGCTCTCGGCCACACCCTCGGGTGCAACACAAAAGCCCGTCGAGAACATCTCGGGAAGTACATAAAGGTCGGCACCGGGGTTACGGTCTATGGCCTGATTAGCCCGCTCGATATTCTGTTCGGGGGCGGCCCACACTATGTCGCGTTGTAGGATTGTAACTCTCATTATATCTGCTTTGAAAGACAAATATACAAATTATAGACGAAAATCCTACACGCGCGCTATATTTTGGTTACGGGGAGGGTGTTACTCCGCCAACTTTTCGACCACGATTTCGAAGTTGTCGTAGTCGGCAGTACGCCAAGCAAGGTGGCTGGTGCGGGGCGACACTGCAAACAGCGGCGAGAAGGTACGCACACCGATAGTTTTGCCGTCGGGACGGAATTCGAGGATACGCACCCAGCCATCTCCACCATTACCAAACCAACTACCGTCGGCTTGTTGGGAGTTGAACATCATCTGCGGAACGACACGTCCGTCGTCGGCCTTATCTTCGAGGTATTGGCAGGTGTAGCGATAGTCCACGTCGCCACCACCCTCGGCAATTTTGGGAGGCAGACCCGTGTGGCCGCACAACACCATACAGATATTCTTCGAGGGATAGACCAACTTTTTCCACATATCCTCGGCCCAATTGCAGGGGCGCACTTTGTAGCCCTCTTTGCGGATTCGGGTGCCATCGTCGTCGAGCCACGAGTGGATAAGGATTATAACGCGGTGATTACAGTAGCGTTTGGATTCGATAAGTTTTTGCGCCCACTCGATAGCCTCATCACGAGGTGCAAACTCAAAGGTCAAAATAAGCAACTTGCCCCACGCATCGTCTACAAACTCATAAGCCGAGTTCTCCATAGTGTGAACACCCTGATAATTGGCACAGGTCGAAACCAGCGTACGCTCAAAGCATACGTTACGTTCGGGATAGATGTATTCGGGAGCGAGTGTATAGCGTGTTTCGGCCGACACATAGCCAATATCGTGGTTACCTTGTGCCACAACATAGGGGATGCGGTTGTCAAGGCGGCTGAGGCCACGCGACACCGACTCCCATTGTTGGCGACTCGTTTGGTTGCCGCTATATGCACTCGGGCGACCCTCCGAAATCAATTTATTGTTCTGTTCGACCATATCGCCCGTAAAGAGTGCAGCCTTAATATTCAGTGCATCGATATTGTGGGCAATCCACGCCGTTTGCAACTCAAACAGCGGTTGATTTACATCGAACTTGGAGTAGGTCTGCGGGTCGGGAACCATAATCATCGAGAACGAGCCCTCGACCTGCATTGTAGGCAGCAGCGAGGTTTGGGGCGATCCGGCAGGGTTCTTGGCGGTGGCAGCCGACACCATCAACAGTGTCGCCGCAAGGGTCAGGAAGCGTTTCATATCCTTGGATTTTGAGTGGATTAACTAATTATTTTGCACCTCTTCGAGCATATCTCCCAACTCGCCGATATTGGCAACGATGATGTCGGGAAGATTGGGTGCCGATTGTGCTACTTCGAGGGTTGTTTCGCCCGACAGCACAAGAACTCCCACCGCGCCTGCATTTTGGGCCATTGCGATGTCGGTATAGATGCGGTCACCCACCATTGCGATTTGGTCGGGTTGGAGTTGTTTTTGTTGGAGGATGCCAATTAGCATATTGGGGTCGGGTTTACCCAGCGTGATGTCGGGACGGCGACCCGTGGCGTGTTCCAAGCATTTGCAAATCGAGCCACAATCGACAAGCACGGTCGGCAGGTTGGTCGGGCACACCTTGTCGGGGTTGGTGGCGATATAGGGAATACCTTGCGAAATCCACCACGCAGCACGGCACAGACGCGAGTAGGTCAATGTAAGGTCGAACGCAGCGACAATCAGGTCGGGAACATCGTCGGCATCGTCGGCCGTTGACACAAAGCCCGCCTTCTCGAACTGCGAAATCATACTCGGAGTTCCAAGCAGGAACAGACGACGTGCTTCGGGGTAGTGTGCCTTGATGTAGTCGATGGTGGCCACAGTGGTGGTATACATCTCCTCTTCGGTGGCGTGGATACCCATTCGCTCCAACTTTTGGAGGTAGTCATCCAGCGATTTGGAGGGGTTGTTGGTCAGAAACGAGTACGAGATGTTCAGTCGTTTGAGTTTTTCGAGAAACGGGATGGTATAGGGGAACAGCGAGTCACCCATATAGATTGTACCATCCATATCGAGTGCAACGTGTTTGATGCGTGCCAATTTATTCTTTGTAGCAGTATCCATCGCGTTATTCGTTTTTAGGTTCAAGTTGCTCCTCTTCGTAGCCGTCGGCCTTGGCGCCCCACATAGTCATAAACACCAACGTGCCGATTACGGCGATACCAATCATACCCATAAATACATAGTCCCAACTCTTGTCGGGGTTGGTTTGGTTGATAAGGTCGACCATATATCCCACGCCCAAACCCGACACGATACCGCTGGCATAACCAAACAGACCGGTCAGACCATTGGCAGTTGCAGCAGCACGGTTGGTTGCTTGATTTGCAGCAGCAATACCAATCAGTGCCTGCGGGCCATACACAAAGAATCCGGCCATTGCCAACACAATAATCATCAACCACATAGGTGTCCCAACGGGCATAACCAGGAACAGCGTCATAAACACAGCCACACCAATCATACAGAACACACAAGTACGGTGAGCCTTACCTCCCAGGAAGCGGTCGGTGAACCATCCGCTCCACAACATACCGAGGATACCGAAGATTTCGAACACAGCCACAGTCCATCCCGCGCCCGTGAGCGACATTCCGCGAGCCTCTTTCAAAAAAGTCGGACCCCAATCCAGCACGGCAAAGCGAACAACATAGACAAAGAAGTTGGCTATACCCAGAATCCAAATCCACTTGTTGCGGAACACTTTTTCGCGGATGAAGGCTTTATACTCTGCGCTATTCTCCTTGCCTTTTTTGTTGATGGTATGGATTTCGGGCAGTCCCACCGACGAAGGGGTGTCACGAAGCATCATAAACAGACCTATGGCACCCACAAAGGCCAATGCACCGGGAATCCAAAAGCACCAACGCCAAGCACCAACGTGGGCAGCCGACTCCAACACGCTCTGCATACGTTGAGTGTCTGCCATATCGATATTGAGGTTTTGAGCAATGGTGGCCACAATTTCGGGATTAGCGCTCAGGTTCATTCCGAGAGTACCCATAATATAGCCACACAGCATTGCTGCCAGGCTTGCGCCAATCGAGTGCGAGGTGTTCCAAATCGACATCTTGGTTGCCAACTCCTGAGGCGGAATCCAGTGGGTCAGCAGACGTGCACACGGAGGAAAGCCACTGCCTTGCAGGAAGTTATTGAGAATCAACACCACGCCAAAGAAGAATATCAACACATTGGTGAATTGAGGACCTCCTGTCTGGCCTGTAATAAGCTCACTGATATCGGCACCAAATCCGAATGCGAAGTTGGCCACAGCACACAACAGCAGACCGATAGCCATATGGTAGCGGCCGTTGAGTCGGTCGGCCACCATACCATTCAGAAAGCGCGACACACCATAGACAATGGTGGTCAGAGTCATAATGATACCGAAACTCGTTTTGGTAATTCCATACTCGGCACTCAGACCGGGGATGGCAAACGAGAAGTTCTTGCGGACAAAGTAGAATAGCGCGTAGCCTATCATTGTTGCGATGATTGTTCGCCACTGCCAATACTTGAACGATTTAGTAGTTTTCATTGTTAGCGGTTTTATTTATTTAATTTCATTGTTTGCTCAACATCCAGCGCGTCGGCCAGAATCGAAATCGGGTTTTCGACCGTCACGCCTGCGCTCATTTCAATCTGCCACTTGCAGGTTTCGCAATCGGTAGCCACAAGATCCACGCCCAGGCTCTTGATTTGGCGGAACAGCGGCTCGCCGATTTTTTGAGAATATGAGTAGTTTTCGCGTTTGAAGCCATAGGTTCCCGCGATGCCGCAGCACTGCGAGTCCAACATCACGAACTCCACGCCAGGAATCATCCTCAGCAGCGAGGTCGAGTAGATAGACCAGCCCAACTTCTCCATATGGCAGGGGGTATGATAGGCTATTCGTTTGCGGTAGTCCTCGCGGAAGGCCAATTTCACACGGCCTGCGTCCACCGCCTCAAAGATAAACTTGGTGGCCAGCACAATCTGTTCGCGTACATCCGAGTTGTCGATTCCCAAAACGTGGGGATACTCGTCGCGCATAGTAAAGGTACAGGTCGAACTTGTGGTCAGCACCGGACGACCTGCGGCCACGGACTCTCGAATTGAGGTCATATTAACCTCGGCTTGTCGTCGAGCCTGTGCCTTCATCTTATTGGAGATAAGCGCCACGCCACAACACTTCTCCTTTTGGAGCAAGTGTACGCCATAGCCTATGGCATTCAGCACTTTCACCAAATCTTGGCCCTGTTTGGGGTGGTTGTAATTGACATAGCAACCGTGGAAATAACTTACACCTCGGGCGAAACTCTCTTGCTCGGCGCGGGCGTGTCGTTTATACCAAGTTTCGAACTTTTGACTACTATACGAAGGCATAGTGCGATGGTGGTCGATAGCCAGCACTCGGTCCATAACTTTTTTGACGGGTGATAGGCTGAGCGAGGTATTGACCAGCGGAGCAAAAGTTGTCGCCATAGAGCCCATAACATCGGTATTGGCCAGCATATACTCGCGTAGTTTGGGGCGTTTGGTGCTGTATTTAAGACGTGCCGACAGAATTATATCGCCAATTCGCACGTTCGACGGACAGGCCACCTCACAACGTTTGCAGTTAAGACACAAGTCGAGTGTATCGTCATAAAAACGGGGATTCTTCAAACGATAGCGTTCGAGGTCGGGACCCGCCTGTTTGGGACCCGGGTAGTCGGGATTAACCGCTGCCACGGGGCAATAGACTGTACAAACGGTACATTTGACGCACTGCTCAAAAGATTGGTCGTAGTTGGTATTATATTGTTTTTTCATCGCTCCGTTCATTTAAGGATAGTGTGTGCAACGTGCATCGAGGTAAGGATTGCCACACCTGCGCCGCAACCCTCTTTAATGGGGTTACAGCCACTCAGCACGGCTCCCACGGCATACACATTCGACAATGTTTGACCCTCTTTGCGAACTCTGAAATCGGAATCGGTAGACACACCAAAGGTCATATAGGGTTGGGCTTTGAACAGGTTGCGTTCATACCACTCCGAGCGCTCGCCCGCAGCATCGACATCCAAGCCCAGCGTAGGCTCATAGATATGTTCGGGCGAAGCAACAATTCCGTGGCTGAAAAAACTACCCGAAGCCAACACAAAGTTGTCGGCCTCAAACTCCACGGCACCGTGGTTGGCAGTTCTGATGCTCGTCAATCGGTCGCCATCAAAAGTTCCGCTCTTGGCAGTATCGCCCAACATATAGACTCCGCCCAACTCCTGAAAGCGTTTGCGCAGTGTGATTTGAGTGCGAATGCCGGGCACCGAGGGCGGCATAGTGGCAACAAATTGCACGGGGCGATCGACCATTCTTCGCAGTTGCTCGACTGCCGAACCCTCCAACAGGCCCACAACCGTAGGCATCAGCACTGCATCGACATCACCACACGCATCGTTGATTTTCTGAGCCAAGCGCACAAGCACATCATCGCTCAACACCTTCGCGATATTGGTGGCACGCATTTCGGTGGGGTTATTACGCAGGCGTTCCAACTCGGGCAGCGAGATAGTAACAACTTTGCTCTCGACACCTCGGCCGGCCAATCCCGAAGCCAAAAAGTCGGGTTGGAAGTCCAAGAATCCTGCAATGTCGCATATCGCCACCCTACTCCACGGCATTTGGTCGGCACTCTCCACACGAACATATTCATCCATTGTCAGCCACGCGGGTTTGAGAACTCCCAGCGGAGTGAGGCGATAGTGATTACGCAACGCACTACCCCTAAGCGTGATATTCATACGCTCAAAAAACTGCGGCACCTGCTCGGCCAAACGTCCAATCTGCTCGACACCCAACTTCGAATAGGGGTGTGTTGCATCCAGCGCTGCAATAGACTCCAACGGAGCACCATCGCAACCATACAATTCGAACGAGCCCGAAAAGAAGTGAAGCGCACTTTGGCCTGCGGAGATAATCAGACATTTCTGTCCGGCCTCGGCCAACGATATACCCGTCACCAATCCGCTCAGACCTCCGCCTATTATTATTGTATCGAATTTCATAGACTACTCCTCCGCAAATTTATCCAATCCACAAACGCCCTCATAGACCCACGACGTAAATTGAGTTTCACACAACGTGTCGCCCCAAGCCACAGGGTACATTCCGCGCCAACGTTCGTTTAGAAACATCGCCAAGTCCTTTTGGGCCTTTTGGGCACATCCATTGGCCTTACCCAGCAATCCCGCAGCACGGCAGGCACACAACTCGCCCTGACAAGTACCCATACCCACACGTGTACGGCGACGAAGGTTGATAAGGTTTTGCACACGCAGTTGTTTGATTGCATAGTCCACCTCGCCGATTGACACTGCTTCACATTCACACACCAGCGAACGGTCGTATCTGTTGTCGGCCGAAATCTTCTTGCTCATCGAGCCGTGGCGACCCTCAGCCGCACGCGTACCGATACTTGGGATGGGAGTAATGGTCTCTTTGTCGGAGGGTTGCTCTTCGTCATAAGCCGAGCCGGGCAGGCACACCTCGGCCGTTTGGCACTGTTTGTCGATATTGAGTTTCTTACAAACCAGGTCGGTGGCCCACTCTGCCATAAGTCGATAGGTCATAAGTTTGCCGCCTGTGATAGTGATAAATCCGGGAATATCGTCACGCGTCTCGTGGTCAAGGCACACAATACCACGGCTAATACTACGTCCCGAGACATCATTATCGGCAGCCACCAACGGACGAACGCCCGAATAGGCTCGCAAAATACGGGTCTGCGCCAAACTCGGGGCCAACTTCTGACCCTCGCGGAGCAACAGATTAACCTCGTCGGGAGTCACCTGCAAATCATCAATCTCGTCATACGGAACACGGCTCGAAGTGGTACCAATCAGGCTGATAGTATCACCCGGAACAAGGATATCGGCATCGGCAGGTTTGCGACAACGATTGAGAACCATATTATTGACACGGTGACCGAAAATCAGCAGAGCACCTTTGGCCGGAAACATATTGACCACAGCACCCGCCATCTCGGCAATTCGATGTCCCCAAATACCGCCAGCATTGACCGTTATTGAGGCATAGGCCTCACTCTCGGCTTTGGTATATCGGTTACGCAACCTGACACCCACCACCCTACGGCCATCTTTGATGAAACCCACAACCTCGTGATAGGTCATAACCTCGGCTCCGTGCAGACGTGCATCCAGAGCATTGGCCGTGGTAAGTCGGAAAGGGTCAACCGAGCCATCGGGAACTCGCACAGCACCTATGAGTGACGGATTGACCGAAGGCTCCAATCGTCGGGCCTCGGCAGGGTCTATCGCCTCGGCACGGATTCCCGCACGGGTACAAGCCTCAATAAAAGTATTCTGAAATCCCAAATCATCTTCGGGCAGCGTAACAAACAGGCCATCGGTCTGCTCGACACAATGTCGTGCAATACGGCGCAAAATCATATTCTCCTTGATACACTCCGTAGCCGACTCACCGTCGGTCACGGCATACCGCGCACCACTGTGAAGCAATCCGTGATTACGTCCCGTAGCACCGTTTGTAAGGTCGAGCCTCTCGACAAGCAATGTTCGGAGTCCACGCATCGCACAATCCCGAGCCGTACCTGCGCCCGTAATACCACCTCCTATGACGATTACATCATATTGACTTTTTTTGGTGATTATTTCCATATATTATTTAATATACTTCCGTCGGAGAGATTCAACTCCGACAAACTCCTAAAAATCCCATACAAATTTATAAAAAAAACACAACAAAAGTCACTCATAATTTACAAATTAATCACATTTATATAGCAACAAGACACCTATTTATAATAGATGTCTTGGTATTACGACTCGATATGGATACGGATTTAACCGAATACTGTACGGAGAATTTCGACCGAACGGATGGTATGGATTGTGTCGAGGTGGTAGCCGAAGTAGTCGAGCATTGCACTCAGGAAACCGTCACGAGCAGTGCGATTAAGCGAAATACGGGAGAGAGTATCGAACTCCTCGGACATAACAGCGGCCAAGATTCGGGTATTGTCGGCACTCATTGCATCGCCGTGCAGGGGAAGCGCACCCACAAACACGCCCTCGCGAATATCCAGCAGGTCGCCCTCGCGGTAGTCGCCCGAGGGATAAAAACCCATATAACGGCTCAGTTCGACAAGGAATTTAAGGTGGAAGTTTGCCACACCCTCGGCGGCATCATCAAGACTCTGCACTGCACCACACACAAAATCAAATAGCAGTGAGTTTGGCTCAACATCCCTCACCAGGCGATACAGCACCTCGGCCATAAACATCGCAATGGTGCTCTTGACAATATCGAACGGCACCGACACCAACGGCACTGCACTACGCACATCGCGTATGGTGTCCATCTGCGCTCGGGAAGACGACACAGCCTCAATCTCCACCACAAACATCGGTTGCAATAGCGCCATACGATTCCCTCCGTGACGACCTTTGATACCTCGCACGATGCAGGAGGTACGACCACGGTCGGCAGTGAGCAGAAATACTATCAGTGCATTGTCACCATATTTGAGCGTGTGGAGCACCACACCCGTAGTGGAATAGTTGTGCATCAGAGCAAGATTCATTAGTAGATTGCCGGGGATTTTAGGCAAGCGAAGACAAACAATTCATCCGACACACACATCCCCACCTACGTTTTAGTGTGGATTGTCGAGGAAATTTTGTGCCGCAGACGAGGACAAAACCGCAGTTTACTTAGGTAAATGAGAATTATCCGACACGCGCATCCCCACCTACGTTTTTAGTGTGGATTGTCGAGGAAATTTTGTGCCGCAGACGAGGACAAAACCGCAGTTTACTTAGGTAAATGAGGATTTTGCCCGCAGGAGGCGATACAAAATTTACCGACAAGACATACTAAAAAGGAAGGTCATCTTCGTCCGACACCGTAGGCGGTACCACAGGCTTGGGAGTCGCAGGGGTAGAAGCCGCAGCAGGAGCAGCAGGACGAGAAGCAGAATCACCATCGGCACGACGGTCAAGAAGTTTCAACTCGCTGGCGATAATCTCAACGGTCACACGACGGTTACCCTCCTTGTCGGTCCACTCGTTACTACGCAGAGGACCCTCAACATAGATGCGCGAACCACGACGGATATATTTGTCGGCAATGTCGGCCAAGTTACGCCACAAAACAACGGTATGCCACTCGGTATGGTCGGCCCAACCGTCATCTTTACGCACACGTTCGGTGGTAGCCAAACGGATTCTGCAAACCTTAACACCACTTTCGAGGCTGCGCACCTCGGGGTCGGCACCCACATTTCCTACGAGTATTGCTTTGTTAATCATTGTAATAGTCTTTTATAGTTGTTTAATCATTTCGACAAAAAGTTGAGTCATACGGACTCCTGCGCGTGCGCCCTGACGTTGAACATCCTCGTGGTCGCCAGGCTCGTCCGACAGACCGCAGTTGGTAATTACCGACACCGCAAATACGGGGATTCCCATATGACGGGCAGCAATAACCTCGGGGGTGGTACTCATACCTGCCGCATCGCCACCGATAGCCTTGTAGTAGCGGTATTCGGCTTGGGTTTCGAACGTGGGTCCCGTACCGCCGACATAGACACCATATTGGAGATGGATGTCATTTTGGGCTGCAACTCTCGCTGCGAGGGCTATCATATCGGCATCGTAGCAGTTGTGCATATCGGGAAATCGGGGACCGAGTTCTTCGATATTGGGGCCGATAAGCGGATTAGGCAGAAGGTTTATATGGTCTGTAATAACCATAAGGTCGCCCGTACGGAACGAGGTGTTGATACCGCCGCTGGCGTTCGACACAAAAAGGCGTTCGACACCCAACATACGCATAACTCTCACGGGAAACACGACCTCACTTGTGGGGTAGCCCTCATAGTGGTGAAAACGGCCCTGCATAGCGACTACGCGGTGACCTCCGAGCATACCGAATATCAGGCGGCCGTGGTGGCCTTTGACTGTCGAAACGGGGAAATCGGGAATATCGGCATAGTTCAAACTGGCGCACACATCGATGCTATCGACCAAGCCGCCAAGACCCGTACCAAGGATTATACCGATTTGGGGAGTGAACTCAACCTTACTTTGTATAAAGGAGGCTGTCCGTTTGATTCTTTCTAACATAACTATCGAGTTGGTTTAGGAAGTTCTCCCTGGTGTCCGACACAAACGAGATTTGGACCGGAACAAAGAACAAACGTTTGCGAATATTGAGCGGAATACGGTTTTTGCCCGTTAGTTTGACAGCGTCCTTCTCGGTGGTAACGATAAGAGTATCGTCGGGAAGTTCGGCCAAGCGGGCTTGTATTGTCTCCATATCGTTGACATTGTAGGGATGATGGTCGCGGAACAACATTCGCTCCACAACCTTATAGCGCAACTCCAAACTATCAACAAACGGTTGGGGATTGCCAATAGCGGCCAAAGCGAGCACATTATTGCCCGACACAGGCGACTCTATCATTGCATCCTCGGGGAACACGGGGCGCGGAGTGCCGTTAATCATTCGGGTGAAATAGAGGTTTTGGTAAGGGAACAACTTCAAGCCGTTGTTCATAACCCTCATATCCATCGGGCTCATAGTGTCGGTACACTTGGTGACACACACAAAGTGTGCACGCGGAAGTTGCGACGGCAGGTCACGCAGAGTACCCAAAGGCAGCAACTCGTCTTCGTAGATGGGGCGACTGTAGTCTACAAGCACAATATTTACCGTCGGCTCAATACGGCGGTGTTGGAATGCGTCGTCAAGGATGATGATTTCGGTGTCGGGATAGAGCGTCATAATACGTTCAACGCCCTCGACCCTCTTTTCGCACACGGCCACCAAAATCTCGGGGAATTTGAGTTTCATCTGTTTGGGTTCGTCACCCACTTGTTTGTACGACGAGCGGGTGGTCACCTCGATAAAACCTTTGGAACGTCGGCCATATCCACGCGACAACACTGCCACTTTATGGTTGCGGCCAAGGTTTTCGACCAGCATTTCGGTAAAGGGAGTTTTACCCGTACCGCCCACAGTGAGGTTACCCACGCAAATGGTTATGACGTTGGAGAACTTGGTAGTTTTGAGATTGCCATTGTCAAAGAGTTTGTGCCGAATGTTGAGAAACAAACGGAACAGACACGAAGCGAGGTATGCAAGCAGTTTCAACAAGGCATAGATAGTTTGGTATCAAAAGTACAACAATTTATGCAAACCGCCAAATTTTATCGACACTTTTCGCACCTATTGCACTTTCGCAGAGTTATTTCGGGCAAACATAACCACAAGCGGGCTAATCACACAGCCTCTTGTCGAGCACTGCGCGACCGACAACCATATCTTCGGGAGTTGTTATCTTGATATTTAGGCGATCGCCTTCGGTGAGGTGAATTTCGACTCCCAATGCCTCGACCACCGATGCGTCATCAGTAAAGCCTGCCCCGCCCTCGCCCTCGGCATAGGCACGGCGCAGCAATGCGGCATCGAAAACCTGTGGTGTTTGTACGGCACGCAAAGCACTTCGGTCGGCAATCTCCGAGGTGCCATTCTCTTTAACCCTACGGAACGAGTCCACGGGGGCAATCACGGGCACCGCCGAGCCATACTTGGCAGCCTCGGCAAAGCAGCGACACACCACATCGCGGTTCACGAAGGGTCGCACGCCATCGTGCACGCCCACCACCTCAGCCTCGGCAGGCACAGCGGCTAGACCCGAAGCCACCGAGTCGTATCGTGTAGCGCCTCCTGGGGCTACGATATGCGGCGGCGTGGCATACTCCTTGCACATTTGAGTCCACATCTCGATATGCGCCTCGGGCAACACTACAACCAGCCCCATTGCGGGGTCGGCGCGGTGGAAAGCGTCGAGTGTATGCACCAAAACGGGTTTATCGCCCAATAGCATAAATTGTTTGGGCACATCGGCACCCATTCGGGTTCCTGCGCCACCGGCAACGATTATGGTCCAACGTTGAGTCATAGTTCAAAGGTACGGAATATTTTTTTTTCGGCCAAATTTTGGAGATTCAAAATATTTGTTTACCTTTGCACCATCAAACATCGCGGGATAGAGCAGTTGGTAGCTCGTCAGGCTCATAACCTGAAGGTCGTGTGGTTCGAGTCCCACTCCCGCTACAAGGATGCAAAAGGATAGGTAAACACCTGTCCTTTTGTTGTTTATCGGACTACAAGAAGGGACGAGAACCACAGGTTCGAACCGACGCTGCGGAGCGAGAGCAGAGCGGGCTTGCACGCTTTGCCGAGCCGCGAGGAGGAAAACCAAATTGCCCTGCAATTTGGTTAGTCCCACTCCCGCTACAAGGATACAAAAGGATAGGTAAACACCTGTCCTTTTGTTGTTTATTGGGCTA
>JAFTYJ010000016.1 GCA_017464745.1 Rikenellaceae bacterium
CCTGAATTGAAAAGGTTTTACCTTATTTTTTATCTGCATCAATCTCTTTGAGCAGTTGGCGAACAGCGGCCTCCAATTGTTCATCACGACCACGCACAACCACCTCTGCCGAGTTGGCAACCTTAATATCGGGCTCCAACTGGCTGTTTTCGAGATAAGGACCTTCGGCCGTGCGATAACCCACAATCGGAATACCGAAGTAGAGCGACGGGTCTTGCAGAGTTTCCCAACTTACACTGGTCATTGTTCCCGGCACAGGCATACCCACCAACGAACCGATACCACGATGTTTGTACACCCACGGTGTTCCGTGAGCATTGGAGTAGTTGGCCTCACCCATAATCATAATCGAAGCCTTGTTCCAACGTCGCGACGGCATATCGCACGCCTCCTTGCCACGAATCTCTTGGGTTAGGTATTTCTCGCCGCTGAACAACACCTCAATATCCTCGTGCAGGCGACCACCTCCGTTGAAACGAGTATCAATCACAATACCTTCGCACTTGTTGTAACGACCCAGAATGTCGGAGTACACCGTACGGAAACTCGGGTCGCCCATCGATTGAATATGAACATAACCCAATCGGCCATTCGACAGACGCTCTACCTCGGCAGCAGTACGACGCACCCAACGTTTGTAAAGCAATGAGTTGCGACTACCTATCGAAATGGGTTTGACAACCTCTTCGACGGTTTGTCCCGACGCCTTGCGAATACGCACCAAAGTACGTTTTCCGACCTTGCGATTGAGCAGCGGCAGGTAATCTTCGCCCGCTTTGATTGGGGTACCATCTATTGCCTCAATGATGTCGCCTGCGGCCAATTGTGAGGCAGCGCGGTCAAACGGACCTTGCTCCAAAATCTCGGTCACTTTCAGACCGTCACCTTCATAATTTTGGTCGAAGAACAGGCCCAAATCACAAGTTACATCGGCATTGGAGGGGGTGGGGGCACGATAGCCACTACCCGTGTGCGAAACATTCAACTCTCCAAGCCACTCACTCAACAGTTCGGCAAAATCGAAGTTATTGTCGATATGGGGCAAGAACTTGGCATAAGCATCGCGCAGCATATCCCAATCCACTCCGTGCATACTCTCAACATAGAAGCGTTCGCGCTCTTGGCGATACACGCGGTCGAACATATACTCTCGTTCGGCTGCACGGTCAAGGTGCATTTCGGCCGACACCGAGATAGATTCGAGTTTGCGGCTTGCGGGTTTGAACTTCTGGGCACGACCGCCAAGTATAAAGGCTGTTGTATGTTTGGCATCCCACACCATACGACCCGAGGCTGAGCCGATTTTGGTAGGAGTACCATTCGACAAGTCGAGTTGCCAGAGATTGGTACCACCCTCGTATGCGGCTTGGTAGTAGAGTGTGGTACCCTCCTTGTCGAGCGTTGCATAGCCGATGTTGGCCGACACGGGGGTCAGGCGCATAATACGCTCGTCGATACCGCGCAACTCAACTACAATATCTTTGGTAGCGGTCTTTTCTTTGACAACCTCTTTTTTGTCGTCTTTTTTGCTATCCTTCTTATCGTCCTTTTTGTCGGCAGGAGTATCGGCTTTGGCAAGTTTCTCGATTTCGGCAGCGAGTTCGCGCTCCTCCTTACTCATACGCGCTTTGTCGTAAATTTCGCGATTAAGGAAAACAATCATCACATCACGCAGAGAGCCCCACGACGCGTGGTTACGCATACCATAACGCTCCGAGCAGAACAAAATCGCATTTCCATCCAACACCCATTGGGGCGAGTAGTCGGTATAGCCACTATTGGTAAGGTTGTGAATCTCGCCACCCTCGGCCGACACTATACCGATATCGGTATAGGGGTCGTGACCATTACCAACATAACTAAGAGCAAACCATTTGCCGTCAGGCGACCAACTGTAATCAAATGCTCCGTGAGTCGAATAACATTGACTACCGTCGGTAACTTGATGTGTCTTGCCCGTTGCGAGTTCCAACACCATCAGACGCTCACGTTCCTCGACATAGGCCAACTGTTTACCATCAGGCGAGAATTGGGGTGCACGTCGGTCAATTTTATTGTTTTTGAACAGCGGTTTCTCCTCGATAGCGGTTGCGTAAGGGAATGTGATATCCTCTTTGCGAGTCATCTCGGCTGTGAAGATTTGCCAATTACCATCTCGCTCGGAGGCATAAGCAACTTTGCGGCCGTCAGGCGAGAAACACACATCCGATTCGGCAGCAGCGGTATGGGTGATTTGTTTGGTAGTGGAGTAATCGACCGAGGTTACAAACACCTCGCCACGATAGATGAATGCCAACTGCTTACCATCCGACGATACATCCGAGTCACCACCCATACCGACCGACAGGATTGCACGGTCATTAGAGGTATCATCGGCGGCTATCGTAACATTCAGTTTTACGGTTTGCTTACCCTCGCGTTTGATATAAATATCGCCATCATAGGCATAGCACAATGTACCATTCTCGGCCAACGAAAGGAAGCGCACGGGGTGGGTTTTGTGGTTGGTTACTCGTTCCGTCTTGGCAGGCTCGGCCAAAGGCATCGAATAGACATTGAACGAACCGTCACGTTCACTTAGGAAGTAAACCGTCTTGCCGTCTGCCGAAACACGCGGTTGGCGGTCCTCACCCTCAAATGTTGTAAGGCGGGTGTGACGGCCTGCATCATAGAGCCACAAGTCGCGTGTAATGGACGAAGTATGGTGTTTACGCCATACATTCTCACCACCTTTGCGGTCTTGATAAACGAAACGCTCGGTGCCTGCCACAAAATTCACCTCCTCAGCGGGAGTTGCCAACACCTGGCGAGCACGACCACCTTGACGCTTCACGGCATAAAGTTCGGTCATTGACGATGCAGGGAACAGCGCACTCTCGGCGGGGTCCTCACGTTGCGCCGAGAACAAAATCTCCTTGCCGTCGGGGGTATAACTCCACGGAGTTTCGCTTGCCGAGTGGGTAGTTAGTCGCATAGGCTCGCCACCATCAACCGAAACTGCAAAAACATCAAAACCACCAAAACGATTCGATGCAAAAGCCACTTCACGGCTGTCGGGCGACCACACAGGGGCGTAGTCATAAGCAGTATTAGTCGTCAATTGGCGTGCCTGACCGCCCTCGGTCGGTACAATCCACAGGTTGCCCTTGTAGCAGAACACTACGCTCTGTCCGTCGGGCGAAATGGCCGGATAGCGCAACCAACGCGGCGTAAGTGCCAACGAGGACTGTGCAACCAAAGCAGCCATCACAAGTGTTAGGATTCTCTTCATATAGATTATTGTTTTACGTTATAATGCGAATTTCTTTTTGTAGTACGATTGCGCCGTGTAGAGCACCGCAGCAGGGTTATTACCCGTCACACGGTCTTTGGTTACCAGCGTAGTTACATAGGCTTCCGAATACTTATAAAATAGGCTATCGTGTCCAACGCACAATCCAATCACCACATTGAGGTCGGTACCGGCTTGGTTGAGCAATCGTGCTTGAAGGATGGGGTTACACATAGCGGCACCAATCTCTTCGCACTTTGCGGGTATTCCTAGCGAAGTTTTGGCCTTTCCCGCCACTTTACAAATCACGGCATAGGGCTCAAAACCATTGGCTCGTAGAATACGGGCAAAAATCCTCGCTTCATTAATCAATCCGATGCAGTTTGCGATACCGATTTTATGAGCGCCTATTTTGCGAGCAAACTCCATAATCTCCTGCACACGCGTCCATTTACAATAGCCCTCGTATTCCACTTCGGCACTTGCCACCATAATATCGTGATTGCGTCCCTGGTCATAACGCTCCAATGCCCACTGCAAATCCTGGTCACAAAGATTAGTGGTCGGACAAAATTCGGGATAGGTAAGGGTCTTGAATTTACAGTTCTGCGTACCACAGTCCACACAACTATGTTGGGTCGAATTGTTATTATCTTTCATTGTTTCTCTTTTTTTTTGAGATTGGCAAAACGTTCGGCAGCAACATCATAGGTTGGGGTAGGGACACCCACTTTACGGCCCAAATCCACCATATCGAACAGCATACCCTGAATCTCGGATTGTCGGCCTGCTGCAACATCCTCCTGGGTCGATGCCGTACTCTCGGGATTGATACTGCGAGCCACCTCTACATTATAGTCATCCAAGCGCATACCGAACTCAATACCCAAAGCCTCACCCACGGCCTGCGCCTCACACGACAAGGCTCGGAACATCTCTTGCGCTTCGCCAGGGAATTGCAATCCGCCCATAGTGACATTGTGATACAAACCTGCACAATTGGTTGCCGAGATGTAGGCCCACTTGATAAAGGTATCTCGATTGATGTCGGCCGACACTTCGTTGGGAATTCCTGCGGCCGAAAGTTCGTCACTCACCGATTGCATACGCTCCACGGCTACACCTTGCTCTGGGCGCGCACCAAAAATCATCTTCATAATGCCACCCTTTTGGGTAATCTCGCCGTGTGCACTCACATAGGAGGCGACATAAATCAGTCCGTCAAGCACCGTAGCCGAAGGCACCAAACGTGCAATACGCGGCCCTGTACCATAGACATTCAGTATTGGAATTACAAGGGTTTCTGGTTTGGCTGCACGCGCAATAACATCGGCCACAGAGTCAAGTGAATAACCCTTAACACAAACCAAAATAACATCAGCCTTGCGATTATACTCCTCGGCCGTAAAGGCTTCGACCTTCACGGTATGATTACCCACTCGGTCGGAGCGCAAACTCAACCCACGAGAACGAATCGCATCAAGATGTGCACCACGGGCTATACAATCAACACTATAACCGGCACAAGCAAGATAGGCCGCCAATGTACCGCCTACACCTCCCGTACCCACAACAAGATATTTATGCATAGTAAAAAACTTTGGAGTTCAAAGATAATACTTTCGGGCGGAAAAAACGAAACGGCCACCCGAAAACATTTTCGAGTAGCCGTTTCTGTGGCGAAATCGGTCTTCTATTTTATATCGATTTGGCGGCGGATTTGGTGTTCCGCCACTTCGGGCTTCTTGGGCAGGGTTATGCACAATATCCCCTTATCCATAGTAGCCTCGATATGTTCCGAGTTTACATCCTCAGGCAGAATCATTGTCTGCTGAAAACGCGTGTACGAAAACTCACGACGAAGATAGTGACTCTCCTTACTCTCATCGCGCTCGCCCTCCTTGCGTTCCATCGTGATGACCAAATCGCCATTCTCATTGATAGTCACCCGGAAATCATCCTTACACATACCCGGTGCAGCAACCTCCACCTTGTATTCTTTGTCTGTCTCTTTGACATTAATGGCAGGGGTTACACCTCGGGCGGTACGCGGCTCCATCCAATCTCCTCCAAACCACTCGTTGAAAATGGATGGCAGCCAATTCTGATTTCGTTTTGTAATCGTTGATGACATAAATAAATCCTCCTAAATTAAACCTTGGAACATTTGTTGTTCTTACTCTCCACAAACAAAACATATGCCAATATCACCACAAAAAAGTGGCAGAGAATTGGAAATAAAAACAAGAACACGTATCTTTGTCAAAATATTATATAGGTAAATGGAATCACTAAGAGAGCTATATCGTATAGGACGTGGACCTTCGAGCAGCCACACTATGGGCCCCGCCAAAGCTGCACGACAGTTCGCCACACGCCACCCCGAGGCCAACTCTTTCCGTGTTACACTCTACGGAAGTTTGGCCGCCACAGGTAAAGGACACATGACCGATGTGGCCATTATCGACGAGTTGCAAAAGGTGGCACCCACCGAAATTATATGGCGTCCCGACGAGGTTCTCGAACGTCATACCAATGGTATGCGTTTTGAGTCTATTGTCGCCGAGCAGCCTACCGACAATTGGGTAGTATTCAGCGTAGGTGGCGGCAAAATTGTTGATGAACACGAAATTAACAAATCCACCAACGTATATCCTCTATCAACCGCAGCCGACATTCTCGAATGGTGCCGTACCGAAGGTTGCGCATTTTGGGAGTACGTAGATCTATGTGAGGATCCCGGAATTTGGGACTATCTCAAAGAGGTGTGGGAGGTGATGAAAGAGTCGATTGACAACGGACTTAACCACGAAGGTGTATTGCCCGGCGGACTCGGTGTTCGCCGCAAAGCGGCAACCTATTTTGTAAAGGCCAAAGGTTATACCCACACTCTCAACTCACGAGGTAATGTATATGCCTATGCGTTGGCCGTATCCGAGGAGAATGCAGGCGGAGGCACTATCGTTACTGCTCCTACATGTGGTTCTTGCGGAGTACTTCCCGGCGTATTGTACCACCTTTACAAAGCTCACGAATTCCGTGAGGTACGTATCATACGTGCTATTGCCACGGCTGGTTTGTTCGGTAATGTTGTCAAAACAAACGCATCGATTTCGGGAGCCGAGGTAGGATGCCAAGGAGAGGTTGGTGTGGCGTGTGCAATGGCCGCAGCAGCCGCATGTCAGTTGTTTGGCGGCACTCCCAACCAAATTGAATACGCCGCAGAATTGGCGTTGGAGCACCATCTTGGTCTTACTTGCGACCCTGTGTGCGGATTGGTTCAAGTCCCATGCATCGAACGTAACGCCATCGCCGCAGCGCGCGCTTTGGATGCCAACATCTACGCCACCTTCTCGGACGGACACCATGGTGTAAGTTTTGACGACGTGGTAGAGGCTATGAAACAGACCGGACACGATATTCCGAGCCTTTATAAAGAGACATCACTTGGAGGTTTGGCTAAACTCAAAGCCAAATAATAAACTCGCCCTAAAATTTCGAATTGGAATCAATATTGCATTTGTGAGGTTTGAGACTGTTGAATTTATGAATCGCTTTATCGAGAAATTTGCCGGAAATAAATACCTGAATCATTGGGCTGTCTTTGGTATGGACGCCGTAGTGTCAATGCTATCGACACTAGTTACAATGGTGGGTGTAAGATGGCTTTCGGTAGTACAATTCCCCGTCGGAATTATCGGACGCGTGGTGTTGCTGAGTATGCTTGTCAGTGCTGTAACACGCTTGGTACTCAAAACCTACAAAATCATCATCCGCTATTCCACATTGCGCGACACAGGTAAATTGTGCTTGAACGCCTTTGCCAAAACCATAATATTGTACACCATTGTCAATATGATTGGCTATATGTCTTGGCACCAAGTTGTGTCGGCATTCATAGTCGATATGGCTCTGACCCGGGCAGGCCAACTCAGTATGCGTATCATAATGATTACTGTGTACGATATGTTTATGATTCGCGTGTCGCGTGACCGAACCCGTGTACTGATTTACGGAACAGAGGTTAAGAGTGTGGCATTGGAGGCACGTTTGCGCTACTCCGAACATTATGCAATTCGAGGTTTCTTGGAATACGGTACCAAACGACGCGCGCAGAAAGTATCTGACCTGTCGATTTTCTACTTCAACGAAGAGAGCAACCTGCGCTACGTAGCCAACAAAATGAATATCAAGGCCATACTTTTCCCAAACTACGAAACAGCCAAGGAGGAGTCCGAACGCTTGATTCACTATTGCGAGTCTTTGGGTCTGAAAATGCTGATTGCTCCACCCATTGACCAATATGACGAGAATGCCAAATCGCGCAACTATATTCGTGAGGTGCGTATTGAAGACTTGTTGGGTCGCGACGAGATTAAAATCGAAGCCGACGAAGTTAGTCGTTCATTCGAGGGCAAAGCAATTATGGTTACAGGTGCTGCCGGAAGTATCGGTAGTGAGTTGTGTCGCCAAATTGCACAAATGCACCCCAATGAACTAATTCTGTTTGATAATGCCGAAACTCCGATGCACAACCTTCGCTTGGAGTTGGAGAGCAAATATCCCGACTTGATTTTCACGCCCTATATCGGCGACGTGCGTTTCCCTCACCGCGTAAAAGAGGCATTTCGCAGATACCGACCTCAAATCGTGTTCCACGCTGCGGCCTACAAACACGTTCCACTGATGGAGGAAAACCCCTGTGAGGCTGTGTACGCCAACGTCATTGGCTCACGCAATATTGCCGATATGTGCGTCGAAACGGGCGTTGAGAAGATGATTATGGTTTCGACCGACAAGGCTGTAAACCCCACCAATGTTATGGGTGCATCAAAACGCCTGGCCGAGATTTATGTCCAAAGTTTGGGAGTTGCTATCGAGGATGGCAAGGTTAAGGGATGTACCAAATTTGTTACCACACGATTTGGTAACGTATTGGGAAGCAATGGCTCTGTAATTCCGCGATTCCGCGAGCAAATTGCCAATGGCGGCCCCATAACCGTTACTCACCCCGATATTGTTCGTTTCTTTATGACCATTCCCGAGGCGTGTCGTTTGGTTATGGAGGCAGCAACAATGCCCACCGAGAACAAGATATGCGTATTCGATATGGGTGAGGCCGTCAAGATTACTGACCTTGCTATCAAGATGATTAAATTGGCCGGTCTGACACCCGACAAAGATATCAAAATCAAATTCACAGGTCTGCGCCCGGGTGAGAAACTCTACGAAGAGGTACTCAGCAATGAGGAGAACACCATACGCACCTCGCACGAGAAAATCCGTTTGGCCAAGGTGCGCCAATATGACTATCACGAGATGGTTCCGCTGTTTGACAATCTTGCGGAGTTGGCTCGCAAAGTCTATGTCGAGGACACGGTACGTGCTATGAAACAGATTGTCCCAGAGTTTATCAGCAAGAACTCCGAGTTCGAGAAATTGGACAACGAGCGCAAGGAGCAAATCGCATAAGTTTCGAACCATACGAAACACAAAAAGGAACAGTTATTGCCACATCTGTTGGCAGTAACTGTTTTTTTAAATTCGTATTTGCTATGAAACGCTTAGTTCTGTTTGTCCTTGGCCTATACGCCACCGTTGCCTCGGCACAATCAAGCCGACAAGATTGGTATGCACCTACACAAGTAGGCACCGTGCTACGATACGCCGTCTATAATCAGGAAGGCGAAATTACGGGATACTCCAACGTTAAGGTTGATTCAATCACTATCGACTCCCACGGACGACACATAGTCCAGCAAAGTTCGGTTCAGTATGACGCCCAAAATCGCCAAGTTGGCGATACGCTCTATGCCACGACCATCATTTCCAACGACACAACCTATGTCGGTATCAATCGTATTATGAATATGTCACGAGCCGTAGTTCAGACTTGGGGAACACTGATTGCACTACCTGCGACAATTGGCAGTGACACTCGTTTTGAGAATCGCACACTTGGTTGCAATGTTCGTTTTGCAGGGATGAAATTTCACACCACAACCGAGGCTTACGACTACACACTGATGAACGAAGAGACCCTAACCGTAGATAATCGCATCTACGAATCATTAAAATTCTCTTACAACACCTCCACCAAAGTTGCAGGCCGCACCGAACAAACATTTGTCACCACGTGGTTTGCCAAAGGAGTAGGGACAATGCTGGCGGTGGTAAACAACGAGCAAACGGGCGAATCCAACACCACAAAACTCATCTCCATTCACTATCCGGCCAATTAGTTTATCACACTTCATATCCTTTAAAACAAAAAAAAACGGATGACCAACTCGCTTGTCGGTCATCCGTTTTAGTGTATTAATATCACGCTACTATTGCACAGGAGCGGCTCCGGTTTGTGTAGCAGCACGCTCAACGCAACCCAATGCCTTGCGAATATCCTCGGTGATGTCCTTAACCACATCCTCGTCAAGGTATACAACTTGGTCATTTTGGTAAACTACCACATAGCCATTTGCTTTGCAGTGTTTGGTGATAGCCTCTTTGGCACGTGCATACAGAGGTTGCATCAACTCAGCCTCGACATTAGCCAACTCTTGTTGAGCCGATTGATAGAATTCTTGCAGACGGTTATTGAGGTCTTGCATCTCTTTTTGTTTGAGTTGCTTAACGCCCTCCGACATAGTGGCACTGTTTTTCTCGTAGTCGTAGCGTTTGTTATTCAATTCCACTTGGATATTCTCCAACAAATCCTGATAATCTTGTGCGGCTTTTTGGAATTTCAAATCCACGGAATCCATCTCGGGCATAGTCTCGATTACACGTTGGTAGTCGATACGTGCATACTTTTGAGCAAATGCGCCGGTCGAAACCATCACAAATGCGCAAGCAAGTAAGAGTTTAATAGTTTTTTTCATCTTGGGATTAATTGTTATTTACGATTTTAATAATTTCCTGAGTTTTGTCGGTTGCGGGAGCATAATACAACACGGTGGGGTTGGAAGCAATATCCAAAACCAAACCATAGCCATTCTTTACGGCATACTCATCAATAAGTTTGAATACACGGTCTTGAATGGGTTTAAGTTTCTCCTCGCGTAGTTTCATCATAGTACCCTCGTCACCAAACACCTGTTCTTGGAACTTGGTAATCTCCTGCTCTCTATTCAGGATTTTACGCTCAGCACTCTGACGTTGAGTTGCAGAGTATGCGCTCTTGGATGCTTGATAGGCGTTGTACTCCTGTTCGAGTTGGTCAAATGCCTCGTCAATCTGTTTTTGATATGCCTCAGCTTGGCTATCCAACTCTTTGACAGCCGCATTATAACTCTCGATTGATTTGAATATTTTCTCGCTATCTACCACAATGTAATTTTGTGCTTGGGCTTTGCCTGCGCACAGCGACATTGCAGCCACAAAAATCGCCAACAAATACTTTTTCATAACTTAGTTTGTTTTATTGGTTAAAACTCTGTTCCGATGGTAAAGTGGAATTGGCTACCACTGCGTTTGGTTGCACCTGCGGCCTTATCAAATCCCCAACCCCAGTCGATACCAAGCATTCCGACAATCGGCAAGAACACTCTGACACCAACACCCAACGAACGTTTGACGTTGAACGGGTCGAAGGTTTCCCACGACGAATATCCGTTACCGGCCTCCGCAAATATCAAGCCGTAGATGGTCGAGCGAGGTTGCAACAAGAAGGGATAACGCAACTCCATTGTGTATTTGGTATAGGCGCGAGCGTAGTCGTTATTATTGGTACTCTCGACAGGCACCAAAGAGCCGTCGGTGTAACCACGCAGACCTATAACGTCCACACCATAAACACTATATCCGGTCAAACCGTCACCACCAATGGTGAAACCCTCAAACGGCGAGAGTTTGTTTTTGTTGTAGTGACCCAGATAACCCATCTCCAACCGCGCCATCAACACAAGTTTGTTTGCAGGATCGAGCGGAGTAAACAAGCGGCCCTTGAATTGCCATTTGTGATACTCAATCCAGCCATAACGCACCTTGTCGCTCATACGCTTATCCGAGTAGTCGCGGTTATCGAAGAGCGAGTAGGGGGGAGTAACGGCCACCGACAGCGAGAAATCCGAACCCGTACGCGGGTAGATTGCCTGGTTCACCGAACTACGTCCCAACACAGCACGCAGTGTAAAAATATTACTTGCGCCGTTAGCCACAATGAACGAGTTCCAATCTTTCAGCATATAACGCTGATAGGCCAACTCGGTATAGAGTGTAAAGTAAGGGTCGGGCCAACGCAGACGCTGACCA
>JAFTYJ010000003.1 GCA_017464745.1 Rikenellaceae bacterium
GACAACTATCCACACCGCGAAAAGCCATACTGCCCGTCGTGGCGGCTTTGGGTGGTATGTTGATGCCTGCGTTGATTTACACGCTGTTCAATCGCGAAAGTTCGTATGCTATCGGATGGGGTATCCCCACGGCTACGGACATCGCCTTTGCAATCGCCATTATGGCAATGCTGGGCAAACGTGTTCCCGTATCACTAAAAGTGTTCCTTACGGCGCTGGCCATTGCCGACGACTTGGGAGCGATTGTGGTTATTGCGCTATTCTATGGAGGAACAATCAATTGGACCTACATCGCAATCATCGCCGCAATGATGGTAATGTTCCGACTGTTTAACAAATGGGGTATCTATCAGGTGCGTTACTACCTGATTCCGGCCATTGTGATGTGGTTTTTGTTCTACGACTCGGGCGTTCACGCAACCATTGCCGGTGTGGCTATGGCGATGTTGATTCCTTACAAACCGCACTACACCAAACAGGATTTCCTCAAACTCCACCAACGATACATCGACGAGTTTGAGACCTACGAGAACTCCAAAGACGAGGAGGCTCGCATCGGCCACCAATACCACGCACTGCACGGACTTCGACGCACGGCCAACTACTCGATGGGTATGGCTCAACGTATGGAGCACCTGCTCAGTCCGTGGGTAAACTTCATCATTATGCCAATCTTTGCGCTGGCAAATGCGGGTGTTGAATTCAAGAGTGTAGAGGCGCTCAACATTTTTGACAGCACAATGGGCTGGGGAATTTTCTTGGGTCTGCTACTGGGCAAACCGCTCGGAATTTTTGGTGCAAGTTGGCTGGCTATCAAGACCCGCTTGGGCGAGATGCCCTCGGGGGCAAGTTGGAAAATGCTCTTCTCGGTGGCCTGTCTGGGCGGTATCGGCTTTACGATGTCTATTTTTATTGACACCTTGGCATTTGAGGGTCAGCAGACTATAATCGACAACGGCAAAATTGCTGTATTGATGGCTTCGATTGCCGCTTCGGTGCTCGGCATGCTGCTTATCAGCCTGACTCACAACATCGAAAAAAGAACAAAAAAGGCCAAAAAGTGAAAAACTCGGATAGAAATACCAATATTTCAAATTAAAATATTAGTTTTGCAGGGATTTTCACACACCGAAATCAAACAAACGAAAATATCAAAACACACAAAAAGTTAAACACTATGAAAAAAATCGTATTGCTCGCACTGGCTGCTGTGGTAGGTTTCTCGTCTTGCACCGGCACCAAAAGCATCAAAAACTTCACCGAGAAAGACTCGGTTGCTTATGCACTCGGTACCGACCTGGGCGCATATCTGCGTAACCTCGATTCGACCCTCAACCTGAACGTTGTTCAACAAGGTATTGTTGACGCTGTGAATGGCGAGGAGAAAATCAACAAAGAGGACGCTTACGCATTCCTGAACGAGTACTTTATGGTTCGTATTCCCCAACGCAACCTCGAAGAGTCGACCAAATTCTTGGAGAAAGTTGCTGCCGAGAACGAGAACGTTAAGGCTACCGCAAGCGGTCTGCTGTATGAGGTTGTAGAGATGGGTGACACCACCGCTATGCCTACCGACCTGAGCGACGAGGTATTCGTTAACTACAAAGGCACCCTCAAAGATGGTGTTGTATTTGACCAAAACGACAGCATCCGTTTCCGTCTGGGCCAAGTTGTTCAAGGCTGGCAAGAGGGTCTGCAACTCGTAGGTAAAGGTGGCAAAATCAACCTGTGGATTCCTCCCCACTTGGGTTACGGCTCGCAAGCTCGTGGCAAAATCAAAGCCAACGACGCGCTGGTATTCGAGGTTGAGCTGCTGGATGTAACTCCCGCTCCTACCAAGTAATCAGACTCGCAGCTGAAATAAAAAGCGATGGTTTGGGTGTCAAACCATCGCTTTTTTTGTATATTTGCATCTCTAAATACTCAAAATTATGGAAATTACCGGACTTGTATACAAAATCCTGCCCGTGCAAAGCGGCACCAGCGCCCGCGGTGAGTGGCAAAAACGCGAAATCATTGTCGAGCAAACCGACGATTTCAACCGCAAAGTGTGTGTAACATTCTTTGGCGACAAAGCTGCCGACGCTGCCAACCTGCGCGAGGGCGACAAGGTTTCTATCTCTATCAACGTAGAGTCGCGCGAGTACAACGGCCGCTGGTACACCAACGTAAATGCTTGGCGTATCAACCCCACGGCTGCGGCCGCCCCCGCCGCCCCTGCTGCACCCGTCGAGGAGGCCCCCTTCAAGGAGCCCGCAATGCCCGCATCGGCTGACGACGTAGACGACCTGCCCTTCTAAGAAGCGCTACACTTCGGAGCGAAACTTGCAAACTCTCTCAAAACGCAACCAAACCACACTGCTATGTTGTTCGACAAAGTAATTTTCGGCCCCATACGTTCGCGCCGCCTGGGTCTGTCGCTGGGTGTCAATCTGCTGCCCCCAACGGCCAAGGTGTGCAACTTCAACTGCATATACTGCGAGTGCGGATGGAACACCACCGACAGCAAACCGCCCCTCAACTCTCGCGAGGAGGTGGCCAAGGCCCTGCGTGCCAAACTTACGGAGATGGCCGCCGAGGGAGAGTGTCCCGATGTGATTACCTTTGCCGGA
>JAFTYJ010000017.1 GCA_017464745.1 Rikenellaceae bacterium
CACGATTTGGAGGAGGAGTTGATTCAACGCCACAAGTAAGCCCCATCCATATTAACCAAAGAGGCTGTACAAACGATGTTGTACAGCCTCTTTGGCGTTTTAACTAATTAATTCACACTATCGGGTAACCGTATCTCTTCGGAGCAACACACTCTCGATGTGGCGGCGTAGTTGTTCGGCATTCATCACACCTCGTGTCATCTCGGGCTCGCCCGTCATAGGAATGAACAGCAGACTCGGGATCGAACGAATATCGAAATCCGAAGCGAGTTCGGCCTGTTTGTCCACATCCACCTTATAGACCTCAATCCGCCCTTTGTACTCGGCTGCTATCTCCTGCAACACGGGTGCCAAAGCCTGACACGGCCCACACCAATGGGCATAAAAATCGACAATTGCAGGTTTGGAGCCCAGGTATTTCCACTCCGACGATGGTCCTTCGTAGTTGGCTATCTGACGGATAAATTCGGCTTTTGTGAGTTGTTTGACGTGTCCCATAGTTGTCTGTTTTGAAGAGTTATAAACGACACCGCAGCCGACTGCCACCGCAATCAGTACTCCGAGAGCCGATATTATCACTTGTTTTCTCATACCCACACTCCTAACACAAATCGGGCCACATCTACGCCACAAAACAAGTCACCCGCCAAACAATGCAGTTGGCGGGTGGCAAGTGGAATTTATTTCCAACAGTGGAAGTTGGTAGGATTATTCGTTTTTTTCGTTTGATTTAGCCTCGTTCCAATAGGCATCCATCTCGGCCAGCGAGGCCTCTTTAAGGCTACGACCTTGCGACTCAATACGATTCTCCATATAGTTAAAGCGTTCGATAAATTTGTTGTTGGTAAGTGCCAACGCCTCCTCGGGGTCGATTCCATAAAGGCGCGAAGCATTAATCAGAGCAAACAACAAGTCACCCATTTCGCGCTCCATATTTTGGGTATCGCCCTTTGTCACCTCGGCTTCAAATTCGGCAATCTCCTCTTTAACCTTGGCCCAAACATCCTCCTTATGCTCCCAATCGAAACCTGCCGACGAGGCTTTCTCGCCCATTCGAAAGGCTTTGACCATTGCAGGCATACTCTTGGGCACACCAGCCAGCACACCACGGCGTTTCTTCTTGTCCTTCTCGCGTTTTTTGAGTTCCTCCCAATTGGCCTTCACAATATCGGAATTCTCGGCATCAACATCGCCATAGACGTGAGGGTGGCGATAGATAAGTTTGTCGCACACGCCATTGGCAACATCAGCAAAGTCAAAAGCCCCGGCCTCAACACCAAGTTTGGAGTAGAACACAATGTGCAACAACAAATCGCCCAATTCCTCACGAACGTGGGCCATATTCTCCTCGGTGAGCGCATCCACCAACTCAAAGCACTCTTCGATTGTGTTGTTACGCAACGACAAAAAAGTTTGCTCGCGGTCCCAAGGGCATTTCTCACGCAGGTCGTCCATCACTTGGAGCAGACGTGCCAAAGCGGTTAATCTTTTATCTTCCATTGTTTTTGGTATCTAAACAAAAGGGCGTGCCTGCATATTGATGGCTCGCCCTTGTTGTGTGTTGTTGTAATGTTTGATTACTTATTGCTTTTCTCTTTGGCCTCAGCGGCTTTTTGCTCGGCATATTGAGCATTCAGACCTTGCAGAATCACTTGGGTGATGTCCATCGAGGGATCAGCGTCCAGAACAGGACCCGAAGCAGAGTTAGCCAAAATCATTTTGTAGCGACCCTCAGCGTTGTAACCTTTGATGAAGTTCGAGATTGCAAACGACACATTGTTCAACATTACGGTTTGCTCCTCTTGAAGTTCGGCAACGATGCGTTGGCGATCCTCCTCATAGGCTTGACCTTTTTTGTTCAGAGCAGCCTCCATCTCGGCAGCCTGCGAACGGGTAACCAAACCGTTGTTGATTTTCTCTTGGAAGTCCATAATCTCTTTTTCGAGTTTACGGCCACGGGTAGTCAGGCTCTTCTCAACCTCCTCGGCTTTCTTGTCGAGTTCGGCCTTCTTCTCGTTGTACATATCATAGCCGGTTACCAGCACGTCCATATCAACATAAGCGATGTCATAAACGGCTTCGAGTTGAGCCAACGAGTCGGCTTCGGCAGTTTCGGTTGTAGTTGCGTTGTTGTTTTTGCAGCCTACAAAAGCAAGGGCAGCAAGGGCAAAAAGCGCGATTTTTTTCATAGTGTATTTAGTTTATTAATTTTCGGATTTCGCAAATGTACGATATTTTTTCGAATACTCCACAAAAATAGCGATTTTAGAGAGCGATTCCGGTGTTTTTTAGTAAATTTGCACATATAAACCACCTTATTATGTACGAATATCTATCCGGAAAACTTGACGAACTCAACCCCAACTACGCCGTTGTCGAGTGTGGCGGGGTGGGATATTTTGTCAATATTTCGCTGCAAACATACGCACGACTCGAAAATCTCTCCGAGGTTAGACTCTATGTCCACTTCATTGTGCGCGACGATGCACAAATCCTCTACGGCTTTGCCACACGCGACGAACGTGAGTTGTTTCGTCGCCTGATTGGTGTGTCGGGTGTAGGCGGAGGTACCGCGCGTATGATTCTCTCAACCTTCTCACCCAAGGAGTTGCAGACAATAATCTCGACCGACAACGCACGAATGTTAAAAACGGTCAAGGGTTTGGGACTCAAAACCGCCGAAAAGATTATCGTCGAACTGCGTGACAAGGTGCTGGACATTGGTACTTCGGATGGAGACGTTTCGGCCGGCGTATTGTCACCCGACAACGAAACTATGACCGAGGCTTTGGCCGCACTCACAATGCTTGGCTACACCAAAGCGGCCTCCGAAAAGACCCTCAAAGCGGTTATCAAAGAGAATCCGAATGCTCGTGTCGAAGACCTCATACGTCTGTCGCTCAAACAGATGTAGTCCAATACTCATAAAATAAAATGTCCCGCCTGACACATTGTCAAGCGGGACATTTTATTTATCCTACATCCGAGGATTAGTTGTTCTCGGGACGGAGTTGGCGAACAACGATACCGGTTTGCCACATCTCCGACTCACGCATCTCTTTGAGCTCCTCTTCGAGTTTTACACGGTAGTCAGGTTGGCTATTCGAGTCAATCGAACGTTGAGCCTCGTTACCGCACTCAACCTCGCTGTAAAGTTCCTCGAATACGGGTTTGGTTGCATCGCGGAATTTCTTCCACCAATCCAGAGCACCACGTTGAGCGGTGGTCGAGCAGTTGGCATACATCCAGTCCATACCATTCTCCGAAACCAGAGGCATAAGGCTTTGGGTCAACTCCTCAATGGTCTCATTGAAAGCCTCCGAGGGGGTGTGACCTTTGGCACGCAGAGTGTCGTATTGAGCAGCGAAGATACCTTGGATAGCACCCATCAGAGTACCACGCTCACCGGTCAAGTCGCTATAAACCTCTTTCTTGAAGGTGGTCTCAAACAAGTAGCCCGAACCAACACCTACACCCAGAGCGATTACGCGGTCCCAAGCTTTGCCGGTAGCATCTTGGAAAATAGCGTAGCTCGAGTTCAGACCACGGCCTTGCAGGAACATACGACGAAGCGAAGTACCCGAGCCTTTGGGAGCAACCAGGATTACGTCCACATCAGCGGGAGGAACGATACCGGTGCGCTCTTTGTAGGTGATACCGAAGCCGTGCGAGAAGTAGAGGGCTTTACCGGGAGTAAGATATTTTTTGATTTTGGGCCAAGCATCGATTTGACCTGCATCCGACAGCAGGAATTGGATGATGGTACCACGCTCAGCAGCCTCCTCGATATCGAACAGAGTCTCGCCGGGAACCCAACCATCAGCAACGGCTTTATCCCACGATTTACCACCTTTACGTTGTCCAACGATTACATTGAAACCGTTGTCACGCAGGTTAAGGCTTTGGCCGGGACCTTGAACACCATAACCAATTACGGCGATAGTCTCGTTTTTCAGAGTTTCGAGTGCTTTTTCCAGAGGGAACTCCGCTCTGGTTACGACGTTTTCCTCAACGCCGCCAAAAATCATTTTTGCCATTTTGTTTAGTATTTTAAAATGTTAAACTATAAATTCTGTTTTAGTTGTTTGCAGATTCTTTCTCCAATCGTTCACGGAGTTGGTTCATCTGTTCGAGATACTCATCCAGCAACTCGCGGCGCGATTTAACAACCGCAATCGAACCCGAACGTACAAACTGATAAACGCCATAAGGTTTCAGTTCCTCAAACAGGGCTGCGGTTTCGTTCTTGTGACCCGTTTTCTCGATTACGATATAGTCGTCCGAGATTTCGAGAATACGCAACTGATATCGGCGCACCAACTGCTCGACATTTTTGTGCAGAGCCACCTTATAGAGTGCAATCTCCTGCATCACCAAATCCTCGGGCTCATACACAAATGCTTTGAGAATATCCACACGTTTCTCGACCTGTTTGACCATACGCTCAACCTTATCGGGAGTTTCACACACCACGATAGTGAACTTGTGGACTCCTGCAATGGCCGATTCCGAGGTGGTAAGGCTCTCGATATTTACGTTGTGATAGGTAAAAATCGAGGTTATCTGACCCAGCAGACCCACTTTATTCTCGGAGAACACAGTGATGACAAACTCTTTTTTGTCTTGATTATCTAACATTACCATATCGCAATCGTATTATTTTTTGTACTCCAACATCATATCTCCGACACCTGCTCTGGGAGCCACCATAGGCAGCACGTTATCCTCACGTTCCACTCTTACTTCGAGCAGGAAAGCACCTTTTGAAGCCTTCATTTCGGCTACGGCAGCGGCCAAATCCTCACGGCTTTCGACACAGCGGTAACCAATATTATTGGCTTTGGTGATAAGTTCGAAATCAGGATCCAACAAGTCGGTAAACGAGTAACGGTGGTCGAAGAACATCTCCTGCCATTGGCGAACGTTACCCAAATAGAAGTTGTTCAGCAACACAATCTTCACATCAACCTCCGACTGCATAATGGTAGTAAGTTCCTGAATGGTCATCTGCAAACCGCCGTCACCCA
>JAFTYJ010000018.1 GCA_017464745.1 Rikenellaceae bacterium
CTGTCGGGTGACACCGAGACCACCATCGCTCCTACCAAAGCACGTCTGCTGTGGGCTCAAAACCAAACCACTACCGACCCCGCAACTATCGGTTATCCCCAAGAGTATGGTGCTAGCAAAGCCGACAAGATGATTATTCCTTCGTCGGTAACTCTGGATGACGAGGGTTATATCCACTTCAAGACCGGTGGCGATATGCCTAATGGTAACGTTGGTATCGTTGCAACTGACGACAACGACAACGTTCTTTGGAGTTGGCACTTGTGGGTTGTTAAGGGTTATAATCCCGCTGCAACCGACATTAATGTCACCACTAAGGGTGTTAATACCTATTTTATGGACCGTAACATCGGTGCATTAGTAAACTACGCAACCGTTGAGAGCCCCGACAACAATACCCACATTGCAAGCCGTGGTTTGTACTACCAATGGGGACGTAAAGACCCGTTCATTGGTCACCAAAGCGCACGTGGTTATGCAACCCAAGCACTGTTGTTTGCCGCAGATGGCACCAGCAAAAAACTCTACTCGTGCTATGGTGGCGACCCCGTATTCGCAGGTGTTGCTGCTGCTGATGCTGCTAATAGCGATGATATCAACGATATCGTGGCTTGGACCATCGCTAACCCCAACAAATTCGTTATGGGTTCGGGTGCTAGTGGTTACCAATGGGTGAGCACTACTACTGCTGTTCCTGCTTCGGCTGACGCTGAGTGGCCCAAACTTTGGGGTAATGCCGAATATTCGTCGATTTGGGATAAAGGTGGCGTGAAGACTATGTACGACCCCTGCCCCGCAGGCTATCGCGTACCTTCGACCGGTCACTATATCTTCATCACTTCGCACGATGACCAAGCATCGAATGGTTATGGTAATCCTCTCAAAAACTGGAAATTCAACAGCGTAGAGAAGATTTATGACGCGAATGGTGTTGCTACCGGAACTGCCGAAACTGGCAGTTGGTCTATGTCGGCTCCCTTCGGTCTGCACTTCTATGCAAACGGCGCGAAGACCGCTTCGGCTGATGCACAAGATGGTGTTCAAGACTATGGTAACCCGCCCGCAGACCAAGAGACCGTTATCTACTTCCCCGCACAAGGTGAGATTCCTTATAGCTTCGGCTGCTCGAAGAATGGTAACGATGTGATTGTTCATACCAATGCTGCTATTGCTAATGGCAACAACTGCTATCGTATGAAGACTTCGCAAGATGGTAACTTCTACTACGCTTGGACCAACATCGACTGGGGTCAAGCGCAAGGTCTGCCCGTTCGTTGTATCCGTGAATAAAAGGAACGATTATCCGACAAGTGAGCGTTTGCCACTTGTCGGGTAATCACCCCTAAATAAAAAGTCTGCCTGACCGTCGGGGTCAGGCAGACTTTTTTGTTGATTATGGTGTTTGACTCTATTCGGTGCGAGGATCGCAGGTCAATTCCACGCCCAATTTGTTGAAGATTTTGCGGTCCACCTCACTCAGCATAACCGTCGAGTGAACTTGGCAACCGCGCAACTTGGGCAGTTGGTCCAAAGCACTGCGACAATCCGGGTCGTGGTTGCTCAACAGCGCCAGCGCAACCAACACCTCGTCGGTGTGCAAACGGGGGTTGTGACCGTGCAGATACTCCACCTTGGTCTTCTGAATCGGCTCAATCAAATCCTCGGCTATCAGTTTCTTGCTGTGGGGAATGTCGGCCAAGTATTTGATGGCATTGAGTAGCAACGCGGCACTCGAACCGAGGAAAGAACTTGTGCGCGAGGTGATAATCGTACCATCCTGCAATTCGATAGCAGCCGTTGCACCTTCGCCACACAATTCACGACGCTCGTGTGCAGCCACCGTTGTGCGACGATATTCGGTTGTCAGTTTGGCCTGCTTCATAATCAGACCTATTTTGTTTACCTCGTGCTCATTGTCACCCTTTTCGGCAAGTTTGCACAATGCGTAGTAGTAGCGGCGAATAATCTCCTCACGGGCAGCATTGCAACAGATATCCTCGTCGCTCATACAGTGTCCAATCATATTGACACCCATATCCGTGGGCGACTTGTAGGGGCTTGTGCCATAGATACCCTCGAAAATAGCATTCAGCACGGGGAAAATCTCCAAATCACGGTTGTATGTTACCGCCACCTCGCCATAGGCTTCCAGATGCAACGGGTCAATCATATTGACATCCTTCAAATCGGCCGTAGCGGCCTCGTAAGCCACGTTTACGGGGTGTTTCAGCGGAAGATTCCATACGGGGAAGGTCTCGAACTTGGCATAGCCTGCTTTCACACCTCGACGGTTCTCTTGGTATAGTTGGCTCAGACACACCGCCATCTTGCCGCTACCCGGGCCGGGAGCAGTTACAATCACCAGCGGACGACTCGTCTCGACATAGTCGTTGCGGCCAAAACCCTCCTCCGAGTCAATCAGCGCCACGTTGTTGGGATAACCTTCGATTGTGTAGTGATAGTAAACTTTGATGCCGAGTCGCTCCAAACGTTTGCGATAGGAGTCGGCGCTTGATTGGCCGTTGTAGTGTGTGATTACCACACCGCCCACATACAGTCCTGTGCGCTCAAATTCGCCACGCAGACGCAGCACATCCTCGTCGTAGGTAATACCGAGGTCACTTCTCATCTTGTTTCTCTCGATATCTCGTGCACTGATAACCATCAGAATCTCGGCATAGTCGCGCAGTTGCATCAGCATCTGCAACTTGCTGTCGGGTAGGAAACCGGGCAACACACGGCTTGCGTGATAGTCGTCAAACAGTTTGCCACCAAATTCGAGATAGAGTTTATCTCCAAACTGGTCAATACGTTTTTTGATTTGTTCGGACTGGATTTTAAGGTACTTATCGTTGTCGAAACCCTTTTTCATAGCGCATAGCATTAATCTAACAACCGACAAAGATACAAAAATTCATCCGCGATAAAAACAATGTAGGATATTTTTAACCCCGATAATACAATTTTTTTGGGCTGTGGCAAATAATTTTCGACTCAGTAAAATGTCGATAGGGGATTACTGCACTCGCTGTGCTCGTTGGTTTTCCGCTACGCTCGCCGCGGGGCACTTTACAAAGAACAGCAACGCGCAAAGTTGATAAATCAACCTCTTTTTTGTTTCCCGCAGAGCCTTATGCAAGCAAGTTTGCAACGGCTCCACAGCAAACAAAAAATATAAGGAGTGCCAATCGCACTCCTTTATTTTTTTGGTACGAGCGAGGATTAATACTTTTCGCTTTGGTTGAGTTCTTCGGTGGTTAAGGATCGCTTGTCCATTTGGCGC
>JAFTYJ010000019.1 GCA_017464745.1 Rikenellaceae bacterium
ACCTCGGCGGCTTTGGCTTTACCCTTGCGCACACGAGCCTTGACGCTCTCCTTGACCGTTTCGATACACTTCTCGCCTCGGTCACGCAGGCTACGCACGATTTCGAGGATACTATCCCAGGCCTCACGAATTGAGGCGGCTTTGCGAACAAAATTTTGCATCGCTCCCTCGAAATTCAGCAGCGACCACACCGAAGTGTGTTCGAATTTATCTTCGAGAATATCCAATCGATTGGAGATTTTACGTCGAGTACTCTGCAACTCTTTGAGCGAAGAGATTTGCGACAAACGGCGGTCGCTGAAACGGTCTTTATTCATCATCCTCTGCATTTTGACGTGTTGTGAAGAACATACGGCTGAACGTGCGCACCATAGCGTCGGCGATAAGGCGGTCGCGCAACAGGAAGGCCACCAGCGAAACCACACCGAAGAAACCGCCCACAATGGCAAATGCCAGCGCATCACTGCCCAACAACTCGCCAAGCCACAACGTGAATCCGACAGTCAGCAACATCAGAGCGACAACCAGACACAGCACAAATACCAGCACTCCGAAGGCACTGCTCACAAAGGTCGAAAGGTTCTCAACGGCGGCAAGTTTGAGTGCCTGAATACGCAACGAGATATACTCTTTGACATCTTCGCTAACAAGCCCCGTGTTGTTGGGTGTGTTGTTTTTTCTGTTGTTCATAGTTGTCGATTCTGTTTGCTTGTGTTTGTGTTACTTGGCCATCTCTTGGGCGACGGCTTTTTTCATCTCATCAACCTCTTGTTTGAGTCGTTCGGACATCGCGTGGCATTTGTCGCGATACTTCTCAATTTCGTCCTCAAAGAAGTTTTTGATTTCGGCTCTTGTTCGCTCGCCCGATTTGGGGGCAAACAACATTCCCAGAGTGCATCCCAGAACCATTCCGCCCAGGATAGCGCCCACACATTCAATACCTTTCATCGTTTTAAGGTTTTAAATGGTTCAACAAAAGTAATTATATTTAGTGATTTTGCAAAATCGCACCTTGCTCCGCCCTCGGTCGAAGGGTTATTTGGAGTGGTTGTGCGTTTTGTCGTGTTTTTTGGCATCGTGGTTGGCGGTCGAAGCGTCGGGACCGAGCACTTGGGCTGCACAGTCGCGTTGGATAGTACCCACCACCGTGGCATCGACATTGTTCTGCATAGCCGCCCACAGGAAACTCTCCATCGACACATAGCCGGAGTTGATTTTGGAGGCCATACATTTGTAGAAGTCGCGTATGTGCTCGCGTTTCATTCCGTCGGGCAACACTCCCTCGCGCACCAGATGGTTGTAGGGGAACAGGTAACGCATATTGCGTGCGTCGGTCGTGATGTAGTTGGCAATCACCCCTACCACACTGACAGTCAGCGAGTCGTCGGCACCGGGTGTGGAGTTGAATTGTGCGAGGTTGGCATACTCGGCCTCGATAAGTGCCGCCACATCGTCGGTGAGCATCATAAACTCGGCATCGTTCATATTCTGCACAATACTCCACTCGCGGTAGGCCCGGATTCTGTCGCGCAGTGAGGCGCGTTGTTCGGCTGTCCAATGTTGGTTTTGGCAGGCGAGTGCCGACACGGCCAGCACCACACCCAAAAGAATCTTTTTCATACGTCGTAAAATATTTAAGTTAAGTAACCTGCAAAATAATCTATTTGCACAGAGCGTTAATGCAAAGTATGTACCACTCCGAGGGTTGCGAGCCTTGAAAAAAATTCATACATTTGTGCCATAATATAATCATACTCCGATGAGCAACAACGATTGGAAAGC
>JAFTYJ010000020.1 GCA_017464745.1 Rikenellaceae bacterium
GCAACCAATTCCAACTTGAAGGAGATTACCCGACTTAACCCCCGATTGGTGTGTGGTGTAAAGTTGTTTATGGGCTCCTCGACTGGTGGAATGTTGGTTGATGACAACTATACATTGTCGGGTGTATTTGCTGAGTCGCCCGTTATAGTGTCGGCGCACTGCGAGAGCGAACAACGTGTGGCTGCAAATATGACCCGCCTTAAAGAGCAATATCCCGACGCTGTTGCGACCATTCACCCCGATGTGAGGGATGCCGAGGCTTGCTATGTGTCGTCGGCGTTGGCTGTGGAGTTGGCCGACAAATACGGCAGCCGACTCAATGTCGCTCATATTACAACGGCTCGTGAGTTGGCTCTGTTTGAGGATAAGCCTATGGCTCAAAAGAAGATAACAGCCGAGGTTACTGCGGCTCATTTGTGGTTTACCGATGAGGATTATTCGACACTTGGTAACTTCATAAAGTGTAACCCCGCGGTTAAAACACGTGACGACCGTCGTGCGCTGCGTGAGGCTTTGGGTAGACGTATCGATTCGATTGTGACCGACCACGCCCCGCATACTTTGGCCGAGAAACAGCGTCCTTATTGGAGTGCGCCGTCGGGAATGCCGATGGTCGGACACTCGCTGGCAGTGGCTTTGGAGTTGGCGGATATGGGTGTGATGTCGCGCGAAATGGTTGTGCGACTGATGTGTAATGCTCCTGCGGATTTGTATAATATCGACCGCCGTGGTTACTTGCGCAAGGGCTATAAAGCCGATATAGCAATAGTTGACCCCAATGCCAAATGGACGGTTAGCGGTGCAAATGTGGTGTCGAAGTGTGGTTGGAGTCCGCTCGAAGGCACTCGCTTGTCAAATCGGGTGGTTGCTACCTATGTAAATGGCCGATTGGTGTGGAATGGCTCGGAGATATGCGCCGACCGCACAGGCGAGAGAATCGAATTTAACAGATAGTTATAGCGCGTATATGCGATACAGCCGGCATACTGATTGGTGTGCCGGCTTGTTTTTTTGTGTGGGGTAATCGCAAAATAAAAGACCCACCCAATTTTGGGCAGGTCTTGGTCGGGGTACCGGGATTCGAACCCGGGACTTCCAACTCCCGAAGCTGGCGCGCTAACCGGGCTGCGCTACACCCCGAACTCTCAATTGAGCGCACAAAAGTAAAACTTTATTTTGGCTATTCCAAAAGTTTGACCGTTTTTTTGTTTTCGTGCCTGACCGACAAACTTACTATCCGATATTTAGATGTATTAAAGTGCGTATTTATTTAAATATGGTTGGACATTTGCGGTAAAGTTGCTAACTTTGTAAATAAATATACCTAAATTTTAAACGTATAATTTTAGTACGCGCTATGAAGATTATCATCGCGGGAGCAGGCGAAGTGGGTAGCCACCTTGCAAAAATGTTGAGTGGCGGTCGCCACGATATTACCGTTATTGATAGCGATATCAAATTGCTTGATAATGTGACCGGTATGGCCGATGTGCTTGCCATTGAGGGCGATAGCACAACCATCGCTGTGCTCAAAAAAGCCTCGGTGCGTAAGGCTGATTTGTTCTTGGCCGTAAGTCAGGTCGAAAACCAAAATATCATCTCGGCTGTGTTGGCCAAACAACTCGGAGCCAAAAAGGTTATCGCCCGTATCGATAATAACGAATATCTCGAACCCAACAACAAAGAGATGTTTATCAGTCTGGGTATCGACTATCTGTTCTATCCCGAGCGAGTGGCTGCACGTGAGGTTATTACGCTGTTGGGTCACACCTCGACTACCGAATTTGTGGACTTTTCGGGAGGCCGTTTGTCGTTGGCTGTTATCAAGTTGGAGCCTACCTCGCCCATTATCGGTATGACTCTGAGCGATTTCAAACCGGGCAGTGACGGTGTGTTTACCTATCGAACCATTGCAATTTCGCGTGATGGCGAAACCATTATCCCTCACGGCGATGACCGTTTCCAAGTGGGCGATACAATCTATGTAATTACCACTCAGGAGTCGATTGACCACGTTCTGAAATTCTCGGGCAAGGCCGAAGTCGAAATCAATAATATGATGATTTTGGGAGGTAGCCGTATCGGTGTCCGCATTGCCTCGGAGTTGCAAAACGAAATAAATATAAAACTTGTGGACTATAATCCCGATAAGGCATACCATTTGGCAGAGGTTTTGGATAAGACCCTTATCATTAATGAGGATGGACGAAACACCGAAGCAATGCTCGAAGAGGGACTCAATAATATGGATGCATTTGTGGCTGTGACGGGTCGCTCCGAGACCAATATCCTGACGGCTATGTTGGCCAAAAGGCTTGGTGTAAAGAAGGTGATTGCCGAGGTCGAAAACCTTAACTATATCACCCTGGCCGAGAGTATTGGTGTTGATACGGTGGTGAATAAAAAACTTATTACGGCAAGCAACATTTTCCGTTTTACAATGAATACCGATGTGCAGGCTATTAAGTGCCTGACCGGTTGTGATGCCGAGGTTATGGAGTTTATAGTCAAACCCAACTCGGCAGCCACCAAATGTCCGCTCAGAGAGTTGGGCTTCCCGATGGATGCAACTATTGGTGGTGTTGTGCGCGGCGACAATGTGATGATTGCCGTAGGCTCGACTGAGATTCAGGCCTATGACCGAGTTGTGGTGTTTGCCAAACCGGAGGTCGTGTCGAAGGTGGGCGACTATTTTAACTAAATGAAACAATGTGTGGTGTGATACAACGATTGGTTTGCGGAGCTACGGCGCGACGATATGACCATATTCGACGATATGAGATTAATGCACGAGCCGTTCAACGTGAACAATTGGAGTATCTGCTACGAATGGGACGACGCACCCGATTCGGACGTGAGAGAAGTTTGGGATGCGTACGAAATTATGAGGGTTTTCGCCGACACGTCGAGGTGAGAGAGTATCCTGCTCTTGTGCCCTATGTTGAGTGCGCGCGCAGGGGCGAGAGTGATGTGCTGTGGCCGGGACGAGTGAGATGGTGCGCGAAATCATCGGGTACTACCGACGCTCGCAGCAAATATATTCCTGTGACAGCCGATGGACTTGCGCTGAATCATATGCGTGGAATGAGGGATGTGGCGGTAATGGCTACACGAATCTATCCGAACGCCAACTTTTTTGCGGGGCGAATGCTTACGTTAGGTGGCTCACACGTAATTGAACGTGAGGGTGATATGGCGACGGGAGATTTGAGTGCTATACTTATAGAGCATACTCCTCGTTTGGCGGCCGGTTTTCGACGTCCTTCGCGCCGAGTGGCTTTGGTGGCTGACTTCGACCGCAAAGTGGAGGCGATATGCCGAGAGTGTGCAACTCAAAATATCACGGCATTGGCAGGTGTTCCGTCGTGGAATCTTGTGATGTTGACCCGACTGCTCGAATACACGGGAAGAGATAATATTTCGGAGGTGTGGCCCAATTTGGAACTCTTTGTGCACGGAGGTGTCAATTTTCGCCCCTATCGAGAGGTGTTCCGACGCTTGGTGCCATCGCCGCGAATGAGATATATGGAGACTTACAACGCCTCCGAAGGGTTCTTTGCAATGGCCGACTACCACGGTGCCGAGGATATGCGATTGATGTTGGATTATGGTGTGTTCTATGAGTTCTTACCGACCGATTCGTTGAATAATCCCGATAGGGCAATACCTCTGGCCGATGTGCAGTGTGGTGTGGAGTATGCAATGGTTGTGACCAATTGCAACGGGCTGTGGCGATATATGATTGGTGATACTGTGGAGTTTACTTCGCTTGTGCCATATCGTTTGCGAATAACGGGACGAACACGCAACTACATAAATGCGTTTGGCGAAGAATTGATTGTGGATAATGCTGACCGTGCAGTAGATGCCGCGTGCAGGGCTACGGGAGCCGAAGTTGCGGAGTATACGGCTGCGCCAATTTATATGGATGAGCAGGTGGCAAGGGGGGCGCATCAATGGCTGGTGGAGTTTCGGATTAAACCTGTGAGCGTGGAGCGGTGGGCTGAGGTGCTGGATAGTGAGTTGCGTTGTTGTAACTCCGATTATGATGCTAAGAGGAGAAATAATACAACGTTGCATAGTCCCGTAGTAACACCGCTGGCGCAAGGAACTTTTATGAAATATATGGCACTCGAAGGACGCCTTGGTGGACAGTGTAAAGTGCCGCGTTTGCGTAACGACCGAACATTGGTCGAACGCCTATTGGAACTTGGATAAGACAAACAAATAAAACATACACAACCCATAACCTTATGTACATAGCAATAGCAGGCAATATCGGAAGTGGCAAAACATCGCTGACCGAGATTCTGGCCGAACGATTCGGTGCGGTGGCTCACTATGAGAATGTGGATAACCCCTATATTAGTGATTTTTATGAGGATATGAATCGCTGGTCGTTTCATCTCCAAATCAGTTTTTTGGGTAGCCGTATTGAACAGTCAATCAAAGCGCTCGGACTTGGTGGCGATTTGATTCAGGACCGTACTATCTATGAGGATGCCTATATCTTTGCGCAAAATCTCTATGAGATGGGACTGATGACCTCGCGCGACTTCGATACCTATATGAACATCTTCAAACAATCAACGGGTCTGATTCAGAAACCCGACCTGTTGATATATCTCAAAGCAAGTGTGCCAACGCTTATCGAGCAAATATATCGCCGAGGTCGCTCCTATGAGATGTCAATCGACCGCTCCTACCTCGAACGCCTTAATAGCAAGTATCAGGAGTGGGTTGAGAATATCTATGAAGGTGAGGTGTTGGTTGTGGATATCGATAATTGCGATTTCGTGAACAACCCTGCCGATGCCGATAAAATTATCGAACAGATTAACCAAAAACTGAGTAGATAGATGTTTCCTGCCGATTTTGTACGCTCAATGGAGCAAAGCCTGGGTGTGGAGGAGTGCGCACAACTATTGGAGGCGCTGGATACTCCCGCTACCGTGTCTATCCGATTCAACCCCTATAAAGTAGCGCAGAAACCCGAAGGATGTGCCGTTCCGTGGAATCGCTATGGCTTCTATCTGGATGAACGTCCTGTGTTTACACTTGACCCGCTGATGCACGGTGGCATATACTATGTACAGGAGGCGAGTTCGATGTTTGTCGAGGAGTTATATCGACAGGTGTTTGGCGATCGTGATGATGTGCGTGTGCTTGATATGTGTGCCGCTCCGGGAGGCAAAACTACGCTATACTCTACCCTTGTGGGTGTTGGTGGTATGGTGTTGGCTAATGAGCCTATACGAAATAGAGCAATGATTTTGGCCGATAATGTCAAACGCTGGGGTATTGGCAATGTGGCCGTAACTTGTAATGACCCTGCGCAAATTGGGGCCTACGAACATATGTTTGACCTGCTGGCTATTGATGCACCTTGCTCAGGTGAGGGTATGTTTCGGAAAAACGAAGAGGCACGACGTGAATGGAGCGCGTCGAATGTCGAAATGTGCGCCGCACGCCAACGCCGTATCATAGCCGACGGATGGGCTGCTCTAAAACCCGGTGGTGTTTTGATATACTCCACTTGTACGTTCAATCCAATTGAGGATGAGGGCGTTGTGGAGTGGATGATGCAGAACTTTGATTGCGAGCCTGTGGATATTGATATCCCGAATGATTGGGGTATTGTGCGTACCGAGGTTGAGGGGGTGCAATGTTTTCATTTTTATCCACATAAGGCTAAGGGCGAAGGTTTCTTTGCGGCCGTGTTGCGTAAGAGTGACGGCAAGTTGAGAACCAAAAGCCCCAAAGCACGCAAAACTCCGTTCGGTGAGTTGGATAAACGTAGTATATCGTTGTTGCAAAATTGGGTTGAACAACCCGAATATGTGCGCTTTATGCAGGTGGGCGAAGATACAATGTATGGTTACTATCGCAGTCAGTATCCCGCAATCCGCACTCTGGCCGAGGGGCTCAATATGATATATTCGGGAGTGTGTATGGGTCAGATTTATGGCAAAAACCTCAAACCCGACCACGCATTGGCGCTGTTCCACGAACTGAATCGTGCTAATTGTCAGATTGCCGAATTGGATGTCGAGCAGACTCTCAACTACTTACGTAAACAGGAGTTTGACCTTGCACCTTTGGCCGAAGGACTCAACCTGATGTGTTGTCAAGGGGTGCCTGTGGGGTGGAGTAAGCGTATAGGTAATCGGTCGAACACATTGCTTCCCAATGCGTTTAGGATAGTAAACCTTTAAGTCGAAAAGTTGTTTGTTGTACAAAAAAGTAGTATATTGCGAAGTGAAAATTCAGGTAAGACTATGAAACCGACTGAAAATCAATCGCAAAGACTTTATTATACGATGGGCGAAGTGGCCGAAATGCTGGACGTTTCGCAGTCGTTGTTGCGCTTTTGGGAAAAAGAGTTTGACGAAATTCGCCCCCGCCGTAACAAAAAAGGCAACCGTCTGTTTACCGAGCAGGATGTTCGTACACTTAAAACAATATATCACCTTGTCAAAGAGCGTGGTCTGAAAATTGCGGCCGCCAAACGTCAACTTAAACTCGGCGAAGAACCTATTTCGCGCGAGGCTGCCATTGTCGAAAAACTTCACTCGATACGTGCCATTCTGCTTGAAGTAAAACAGGCATTGGATGGTGGTACAACCACTTATGCAGACGACGATAGCGACGAACGTGAAGCGTTGGTTGAAGCAGTGAATGAGGTTGAATTAATGGTTGAGCAGATTGCCGAGGAGAGTGCTGCTCCAATGGTCGAAACTGCACCTTCGGAGGTGGCGGATGCGGCAAATTCGGAGGCCGTATCGGCTGAGAGTGAGAGCGAAAAAACGCTCAATGAGCCCTCAGTAGAGAACCCCCAAGAGGAACTGACTACTGAGGAAAAGCCAAAGGAGGAGAAACCGAAGAAAAAGAGTACTCCCCGTAAACCTCGTCGTCCGAAATTTGCTTTCAAGGAGGTTGAATTGTTTTCGCTTGATGAGTTGGATGCAATGCAACCCAAGCCCGGTGAGCCTCGTGGCAACGGAGAGGTCCAACAAACTCTGTTTATGGACGAATAGTGTTCGAATGGCTCAAATTTGAAACCCCGAAACATACAAGTATATGAAAATTAAGGATGTAACCCGTGTGTTGGAGGAGTTCGCTCCCCTCGCCTATCAGGAGAGTTATGATAACTCGGGACTGATTGTCGGACGTGGTGATGCGGAGATAACTTCGGCTGTGGTGTGTGTGGATGCTACCGAGGAGGTTATTGATGAGGCTGTTCGTCTGGGCGCGGGACTTGTGATTTCGCACCATCCGATTATCTTTGGTGGGCTGAAACGATTAAACTCCGAACGATATGTGGAACGGGTGGTTGAAAAGGCAATCCGCGAAGGGGTGGCGCTGTATGCGTGTCATACCAATTTGGATAGCACCGAGGGTGGTATGAGTTACCGTTTGGCCGAGATGTTGGGCGTTGAAAATCTTCAATTGTTGGAGAGCCTACCCAAAGGAAATGGCTTTGGCGTTGTGGGCGAACTTGCCACCGAGGTGGATGTGCTCGACTTTGTGGCCCGAGTGCGCGATGTGCTGGGTGTGGGTGCTGTGAGGTATAGCAAACCAGCAGGGCCGAAGGTGCGCCGAGTGGCAGTATGTACAGGTTCGGGAGGCTCGCTTATGGAAGAGGTTGTGGCCTCGGGAGCAGATGTTTATGTGTCGGCGGACTTCAAGTATAATCACTTTTTGGATGCCACAGGCCTTGTAACGATAGTGGATGCGGGACATTTTGAGACCGAATATTGCGCAATTGACCTTATATGTGAGGTAATTTCAAAAAAAATACCTACTTTTGCAACTCATAAAAGTAAAGAATCGCACAACCCGATTAATTATTTAGCATAACGATATGTCAACACAAAAGAAAGCAGCCGAAGAATACTCGATGGAGGAGAAAATCGAGGCGTTGTACAGACTTCAACAAATTGATAGCAAAATCGACGAAATCGAGAAGATAAAAGGCGAACTCCCGCTCGAAGTGCAAGACCTCGAAGATGAGGTTGCAGGACTCCAAACCCGTATCGACAAAATCAATGGCGATATTGAGGAGCTGACCGCTCTGACTCGTCAACGCCGTCGCGAAACCGATGAGGCCAAAATGATGATTGAGAAATACGAGGAGCAACAAAAGAACGTTCGTAACAATCGTGAGTTTGACGCCATCACCAAAGAAATCGAGTTCCAAAAACTTGAAATCGAGTTGTGCGCCAAACGTCTGAAAGAGTACTCGGCCGAGATGAAAGTTAAAAAGAAACTCGCTGAGGATACCGAGGCTTTGTTTGCTGAGCGTAAAATTGACCTTGACAACAAACGTGGTGAGTTGGAGGGTATCGAGAATGAAACCGCCGAAGAGATGGCAGTCCTGCGTAACCAAGTTGCCGAGGCTCAAACCAAAATCGATGAGCGTCTGTTGTCGGCTTATCAACGTATCCGCCACAATATGCGTAACGGTTTGGCCGTTGTGACTGTTAAACGTGACGCTTGCGGTGGTTGCTACAACCGCATCCCGCCCCAACGTCAGGTTGATATTCGCCAAAACAAGAAGATTATCATCTGCGAATACTGCGGTCGTATCTTGGTGAACGAGCCCGCTGCAGATGTTGAGTAGTGAGTGCCCGGTCCGCTGAGGACTATTATATATAATAGGTATGCCGAACTTTCTTTATAAAGTTCGGCATATTTTTTGCGATTCACCGACGAAAATGGGCGATTCGCCGACGAATTGGTGGGGAAATTTTGTGGAACGAATTTTATTTCGTATCTTGCACTCAAATTAAAACAACTAATATTAACTAATACCGATTTGACTATTGCCGATTTTACTCTTAATTAACTTATTTTAAGGAGACAAGAGTATGAATGTTAGACCTTTAAGCGACAGCGCGTTGCTTAACGAGTATCTTTCGGGCAATCGGAATGCCATTTCCAAACTTATTGAGTCGCACCGTAAGCGCGTCTATGACTACATTAATATGATGGTCAAGGATGGCGACGTAGCCGAAGATATTTGTCAGGAGACCTTTATCAAGGTTGTGCGATTTATCGACAATGGGCGATACACCGACAACGGTAAATTCTTGTCGTGGGTGTTGAGAATCGCGCATAATCAAGTTATTGACTATTTCCGTCAAAACAAGCAGGCTGCGAAAGTTACCGAAGCAGATGCAGGATTCGACTTGCTCGGCACCTTGAAGTTTTCGAGCGATAGTGTCGAGGACCGTATGGTGTCGGCTCAGATAGCCGGTGACGTGCGTAAACTCATAGACCACCTGCCCGACGAACAACGTGAGGTGGTACGGATGAGATATTTCAACGATATGAGTTTCAAGGATATAGCCGAGCAAACCGGAGTGAGTATCAACACCGCTCTCGGACGTATGCGTTATGCTCTCATCAACTTGCGCAAAATGATTAAAGAAAATCAACTGATTTTGTGTTAGTGAGGCAATAATGTAGGCAGGGGCTCCGTTTGTTTTGTAAAATAAAGCAAAAGAGCCTATGAAAGACCTCGACAATTCTACCACAGAGATGAGGGATGACGAGGAGCAATGTTGGAAAGAGGTGATTCAGGACGATTGGGAGTTGTGTTACCTGTCCGTTTGCCTGGCCGAGATGTTCCACCCTTCAACCCGCATCTAAAAAAACATCGGGAGTAACGCACACGATGTGCTTTACTCCCGATTTGTTTTTTGTTGCTATCCCACTCTACTCTACGTACAAGACTAGACCTTTGAGGTATTCGCTCTCGGGGTGGTAGATGTTGATTGCGTGGTCCTCGGGCTGGGTGAGTTGGTGTAGGATGCGCACGCGGCGACCGGCAATAGCGGCTGCCGAGAACACGGCCATACGGAATTGCTCTTTGTTGACCGCCTGCGAGCAACTAAATGTAAACAGGATTCCACCCGATTTGATTTTTTGCATCGCTTTGGCATTGAGTCGTTTGTAGGCTTTGAGTGCCTCGGGCGCAACTTTGTGGTGTTTGGCAAAGGCGGGCGGGTCGAGGATTACCAAATCGAACGAGTCGTCCATCTCTTTGAGAAAATCAAAGGTGTCCATAGCCACAGCACGGTGAGGATACTGTTCGCCAAAGTTGAGAGTCATATTGCGTGCAGCCAACTCCACGGCGCGTTCCGAACTATCAACCGACACAACCTCTGTTGCTCCTCCATCGGCGGCATAGACCGAAAAACCTCCCGTATAGCAGAATGTGTTGAGCACTCGGCGACCACGAGCGTAGCGGCGTACAAGTTCGCGGTTTACACGTTGGTCGATAAAGAATCCGGTCTTTTGACCCTCCTCCCAATTAACTTCGAACTTCAATCCGTTTTCGAGAACGTATCCTGCATTGCTGCGTATTTCGGTTAGGTATCCGTCGCAAGTGTCAATTCCCGCTTTGTAGGGCAGTGTGCGGCTGCTCTTGTCGTACACCGATTGAATAGCATCACCATAAACCTTGCGGATGGCGTTGGCAATCTGGGTGCGTGCATAGAACATACCTACACTATGGCATTGCACCACGGCAGTTGAGCCATACACGTCAACCACCAATCCCGAAAGCATATCGCCCTCGCCGTGAATGAGTCGGTAGCAGGTGGTTGATGGATTGTCGGTAAGTCCTTCGGCTTTGCGTACCTCCCACGCACGTCGGATGCGTTCGGCCCACCACTCGTCGTTGATTTCCTCTTGCTCAAAGGTCAGCACGCGTACCGTGATAGAACCAATTTGATAGTGGCCGCGAGCGATGAATTTGCGCTCCGAGGTGTAGACATCCACGATGTCGCCTTCGGTGAGATTATCCTCTCCCTCGATGCGGGCAATGGCTCCCGAGAAAATCCATAAGTGACGGCGCAACAGGGACTCCTCTTTGCCGCGTTTCAAAATAACGTTTGCTATCATTGTTGTGTTAGTTTGTCATAAATTTGGCTGCAAACCCAAGCGTCGGTGGCAGCGTAAACTTGTTGAGCCTCGGTGAGTTGTGATGACTCCCAATTGCTGAGCCTTTGGGCTTTGGCAACTCTTTGGCCAAGTACAATACCCGATATTTTGGTCAGTCCCAACTCTTTGATTCCGTAGTCGCCCACGATAGTTTGCAGGTCAATAAAGTTGCGGGCGCGGAACTTGCGCAGAGTGAACAACTCCTTGATGTCTCCTGCTGTGGCCAGACCTACTTTGCGTATTTGGGGACTTTCAAGAATTTTGAGTATTGCCTTGTCAAGACGAATGCGGCACAAGCGAAAGAGGTAACAACGCTCATTGGTCGACAGTTGCAACAGGGCAATTTTATTGACAACTCCCTTTTGGAACGCGGCTCGCGATTCGGTGTCGAAACCAAGTTGCTCCTGAGCGAGCAGATAACTGCACGCCTCAGCAACGTCCTCCTGTCGGTCGATGACGATGATGCGACCATTGAAGGCTGCCTTGGGGAGAGTTTCCAACTCCTCTTTGGATATGGTTTCGGGGTAAAGGCTCATACGGTCGCAAAGTTACTCATTTATTCGGACTATTCCGAGGTGTCCGGTCGAATCAACTGAAATTTTGCCCTCGCTTTGCATCTTGTCGATTTGGGTGGCAATAATATCGGGGTCGGATTCGATATGACGCACAACCTCGCGAATGGAGGCTCCCGTTTCGGCCAACTCCATAATTGCGGCCTCGATGTCGGGATTATTTTTGCGACTTTTCTTGCGTGCAATACACACATCGCACACGCCGCAATCCTCGGCATCCTCCTCGCCAAAGTAGTTCTGAATGAAGCGACTACGACACATCTCGTCCCCCTCGGCATACTCAAACATACGGCGATAACGTTCGGCGGCCATATCTTTGCGAAGTTTGTAGGTTTCGGGACTGATATAGAGGTTCTCTTGCGGTAGTCGTCCGCCCTCGCCATAAATCATCAGGGGGGTGCAACGACCAGGAATATAGCGTATTACGCGCAGTTGCCACAGGGTGCGGAAGAGTTCTCTGACTCGGTCAATACTATAACCCGTGGCAGTTGCCAGGGCAGACTCACTTACCGAACGGAATTCGGTGAATACTCCGTCGTACATACGTAGCAACGTGCGAATGAAGTGGTCAAGGTCGCCACGTTCCACGCGCAGTTTGTACAACTCGTCACGACTGATGGTGAACATTATGCGCGAAGGATGTTCCGACTCATCGGTTAGAGTCAGATAGCCGTTCATTCGCAGTATGTCGATAGCGTTCATCGCAGTCCCTACAAACATACGGTTGCGTTTGTAGAACTCATAAATATTGAAATCGTATGAAATACCTTCGCCATCACCCACAGCCACTTGCAGATAGTTGGCAATGGCTTCATAAACTCGTTTGATAAATTCTAACGACGGAAACTCCGACGAGAACATACGTTTGGCTTTGGATTTGTCGTCGGGACTAACCAATAATACAGCGTAGGCCTTCTTTTCGTCGCGGCCTGCCCTACCCGCCTCCTGATAGTAGTGTTCGAGCGAGTCGCAGATAGAGTAGTGAATCACAAAACGAACATCAGGTTTGTCGATACCCATACCAAAGGCATTGGTTGCCACCATAACACGACATCGACCGCTTGTCCAATCATCTTGACGCAGAGCCCTTTCGGCATTTTCGAGTCCACCGTGGTAATACGATGCCGAAATGCCCTGCTCACGCAAAATCTCGGCAATCTGTTCCGCGCCCTCGCGTGTCCGAACATAGACAATACCTGTTCCTGGGACATTGTTGATTACGCGTAACATCTGCTCGTTTTTGTTCTCTACTCGGCGTACCGAAAACGAGATATTTGGACGCGAAAAACTCGAACGGATGATGCAACCATTCTTAAACTCCAACCGTTTCATAATATCCTCGGCCACACGGTCGGTTGCCGAGGCGGTTAGTGCAAGAATGGGTACGTCGGGTGCGAGTTTGCGCAGAGTGGCGATTCGCAGATATGACGGACGGAAATCGTAACCCCATTGTGAGATACAGTGAGCCTCATCTACGGCAATGAGGGTGGGTTTCATACGCTCGAATCGCGCCTTGAATATTTCGGTCGAGATTCGTTCGGGCGAAACGTACAGAAAACGTGTGTCGCCATAAACGCAGTTGTCCAACGCGATGTCTATTTGACGAGGGGTCATACCCGAGTGGATGGCTACGGCCGAGATATGTTTGCGGCGCAGTTTATCCACTTGGTCCTTCATCAGCGAGATTAGCGGAGTGACAATAATACACAATCCGTCTTCGCGTGCAAGGGTTGGAACTTGATATATTAGAGATTTGCCCGCACCTGTTGGCATAAGAGCCAAAGTGTCGCGACCTTCACACACCGACATAATGGTGGGAAGTTGGGTGCGTCGGAAGGAGGTGTATCCCCACACACGCAACAACACTTCGTAGAGTTGTCTTTCGCTTACACTATTCACGCGCTTGGCAAAATGGGTTAATTATGTTAATTACAAAATTGCATCCGAGGTTACCGTGTCGAGTTTGTCGAGCAACACCAGACGTAGCAGATTGAGTGCCGTGGTCGAGGCTCGTTCGATATTTTGGATTCGGATACGACCGTAGTTCATCCTTCGAGTGATGGTTCCCGAGGGCGAGGCTACGGCAATCCACACCGTGCCGACGGGTTTTAGTTCGCTTCCTCCGCCGGGACCTGCAATTCCCGTAGTGGCTATGGCGTAGTCGCTACCGGCAATGCGGCGTACCCCTTCGGCCATTTGTTGAGCAACCTGGCTACTTACTGCACCATAAGCATTGATGGTTTCGGCTTTGACTCCGAGAATGTCTTGCTTGGCTTGATTGGAGTACGACACTACGCCGCACAAGAAATACTCTGATGCGCCCGCCATTGAGGTTATCTGATTGGCGATACGACCCCCTGTGCACGACTCGGCAATGGCTAACGTTGCACCCTTGGATTGTAGGAGTTTGGCAACTTCTTCGGCTACCGATGCATCTTCGTAACCCATTATGTAGTCGGGAATTATGCTCTCCAATTCACCGAACGCTTTATCTATGAGTTTTTCGCCATATTCGCGCTCCACATTGTAACACGACAATCTAAGGCGAATACCTTTGGCATTGGGCAGATAAGCCAAATGTAACTCTTTGGGTAGGGCGCTCTCCCACTCCTCAATTGTGGCGGCCAGTACCGATTCGGCCATACCGAAGGTGATGATGGTTTTGTGGACGTTGCTGTGCAAATCGAAACGTTGCGCAAGTCTTGGAATAACCTCCCCTGTGATGAGTTCTTCCATCTCGAACGGAACTCCCGGCAGTGAAACGATAACTTTGCCATCGGCGGTATCAAACCACATTCCAGGGGCGGTTCCATTACGATTGGGTAATACCTTGCAACACTTTGGTACCAAAGCTTGTGCCTGATTAAGCGCATTAAATTCTATTCCTCGGCGCGCCAACATCTGTTCCACAAATTCGTATGTCGCTTGGTCACGCACCAATTCGCATCCAAAGTAGCGAGCCAAAGTATGCTTGGTCAGGTCGTCCTTGGTTGGGCCAAGTCCGCCTGTTAGAATTACAATTTCGGATTGTTTTAATACGCGATCGAGGGTATTGATGATAGTTGTTGCATCGTCGCCAATCGAACAGCGCTCAATAATACGAATACCGCAATCCCCAAATTTGCGTCCGATGAAACACGAATTTGTATCAACAACCTGCCCTATAAGCAGTTCGTCGCCAATGGTGACAATGGTAGCATTCATATTGAGTTGCGGTATGGGTGATTTGTATATTTACTCCTTAATCAGTGATTTAGCAATATTGCGTACGAGTGCAGGGCCTTCGTAAATAAAACCTGTATAGAGTTGAATAAGGTCAGCACCAGCATTCAGCATCTCGGTGGCCTCCTCTACCGACATAATACCACCCACGCCAATGATGGGATAGTTGCCGTTGGTTTTAACGTGCAAGTAGTGGACCATATCTACGGCTCTGCGATGCAAAGGTGCACCACTCAAACCACCGCGACCGATACGTTTAATGCGTTTAGCCGAGGTTTTGAGAGTGTCGCGGGAAGTAGTGGTGTTGGTTGCAACCAAACCGTCGAGCGGAGTCTCAACCAAAACATCAACTATTTCGTCCAACTGTGCGAAAGTCAAGTCGGGAGATACTTTTACCAATATGGGGCGGTACTCGTTTTGACCACGACGAAAATCGAACATCGGTTCGAGAATCTCTTTGATAGAGTCCTTGTTCTGTAATTTGCCGATATTCTCGACGTTAGGGCAACTTACATTAACCACAAAATAATCTGCTGCATCGTATAATGTGCGGAACGATTTCAGGTAGTCGCTTGCGGCATTCTCGTTGGGAGTGTCGCTGTTTTTGCCGAGATTCACACCTACTACTACACCCTTTTTGCGGCTGGCTTTAAGGCGGTCAGCCATTGCGTCCATACCTTGGTTGTTGAAACCAAAACGGTTGATAAGGGCGCGGTCTTTGGGTAGGCGGAAACAACGAGGCTTCTCATTACCCGGCTGAGGGCGAGGTGTTACTGCTCCAACCTCAATAAATCCAAAACCTAAGGCCGATAATTCACGATAGAAAGTCGCGTCCTTATCCAAACCTGCGGCCACACCTATGGGGTTGGGGAATTTAATACCCAACACTTCGCGTTCGAGTGAGGGGTGTTTAACTTTACCGCAAAACAGAC
>JAFTYJ010000021.1 GCA_017464745.1 Rikenellaceae bacterium
AAGCCCCCTCCAAGGAGGGGGTTTGGGGGAGGGTCCAACACTACCGTGGTACTATATCATCGTTACCACGATGATATAGTACCTATGTTCATCATAGCAATTGCGTCGGCAATCAGTGCGTTGTAGCCCAGCGCACGGAAAGGGCCTGTGCTGCGATACTCCACGTTGCGCATAATGAGCGGAGTGTAGCGTTCGGGCATAACACTCGACATATTGTAGAGCAGACGCGAGTAACGATTGTCGGGCAACTCCTCGACACTCGACGGGAAGATTATCGCTTTGCCGTCTTTGCTCTTGGCCAGGTTGATATTGACCATCAGCACCTCGCCATAGAGGGTCGAAACACTGCGCAGGCGACGTGCTAAACCCAAGAGTTGATCGTCCGAGGCATCGGTTGCTTCGCCGTCGGTGATGTTGATTATGGTGGGCGGATAACTCTCTCTGAAAGGTTCGGTCGAACACAACGTTTCGGTCATCTGTAACGCACGACATAGTGCCTCGTACATAGGCGTTGTGCCCGTGGCAAGAGGTTCGACCCAGCGGTTGTTGATGGTGGTTGTCATCACCGACGAGCCATTGGGTAGAGTTCGTTCGCGTGTTGTGGCCTGCGTGGGTAGCGTTCGTACGGCGAGTTCCGAGGGAGTGAAGAATCCCTGGTCGCCTAGCAGGTTGCGGACACCCATTCCCGAATAACCCAACACCGCAAGGTGGTAGTAATCGTGTACTCCCGACGGCCTGCGACAACGGTCTATGAGTTCGTCAATCAGGGCGTTTGTTGCCGAGGCGAGGGCTTCGGCCTTGGTCTGGCTTACACCGTCGTGAATGGTGCGTTCGGCCATAGAGCCCGATTGGTCGAGCAGGATGACAAATGCCGTGGGGTTGGAACGGGTGATACTGCACGAGTAGGGCAGAGGTTTGCGTGTCATTTGTTATTTTGTTTTTCGGTGGTTGTCAATAATGTATGTTTGTCCGTCAAGTTCGGCTTCGAACACTCCATTGTGGGGTGTTCCAATCCAATCGTAGCATCGGTCGGTGAGGAGTACTCCCTCGCGGTCGAAAATCTCCCACTTGCCGTGATGCATCACTGTGCAGGTGCCCGTGTGCTCATCCCATACCAACTCCTCGTAGATGGGTGGCAACACCCAATCGCCACGATTGTCAAGCAACCCTCGACCTTGGTGTGTGGCAACCTCGGCACGCCCCTCGCGCATAGGCTCGGCATCCTGAAAGCGGTGCACACCCAACTCACGCTCCTCGGAGTCGATGTAATAGTAGCCGTCGTCGTCCACCACAAGCCGTATTCCTTCGCGTTCGCTCACTTTGTGGGGTGTGGGTGTGAGGTCGGTTGCCGGTGAGAGTTCCCAACACTCCTCAATCGCAATTCTCAAACCCTCGGGGTCAATACGACACATATCCCACAGCGCGGCACACTTGGCAACATTCGTAAGGCCTCCAATACCCAAACGACGACATAAACGAGTCATTCCTTCGGCAATGAAGTGTGGGTCTTGGGAGTGGGGCTCCTGGTGATTAATCATACATATTCCGCTTGCCAAAATTGCGGCCGTAACCAACGAGTGGTCGGAGCGAAGCAGGGTGTCGCTGACCACCAATCGGCCTGTGCTGTCGAAGAGTACGGCAAGGTCGTAGGACTTGCCTGCCGCGTCGAGCCTTGTTACAAGACTTACAAAGTTGTGCAGTGCGGTGCGAAGAATCTGAATGTTGGAGGTTGTGCCGGCGTAAGTAATAAGCCTTTCGGCGTTCATCCACTCGATGTTGTGAGGAATGATAATTACCGAGGTGTGGTGCACACGGTCGTAGGAGTCCCACACGCTGAGTTCCTGCTCGCGATAGATAATATCGCCAAAGAACTCGGGTGCCACACTCGACAACTCCGCATAACGCTGATATTTGTTGCGCAAAAGTTGCTCCTGCTCGGGCGCACAACACAAGTATGCACGCCGTCCCTGATATTTAATCTCAAAGATGTTTATCCCGTGGACATACCAATTAACGGGTCGCCCCGAGGTGTCCAATACGGGTTTGATGTCGCGGAGCGTGGCCAGCAGAGAGTTTATGTTGGCTATCGACTCCACGGTCCGAAAAAGTGTATTATTCATTGGTCTAAGTTGGTTGTCAGTCTATTTCCGAAAGTTGGTCGGTCATCACTCCCCAAGTGCGGCCGTCTTTCTGTATGATGTCGTCCCACAAGGCGGGTTCAGCCACCTCGCCATCGGGATTAAGCACTCCCCAGCGCCCGTCCCGACAGAAGGCGGTTGCACCACTTCGAATCTTGCGGCGGCGAGTAAGCGTGTGGGCAAGTCCCTCAATCTCGACCCACTCACAAGTGAGTAACTCGCACAATCGTCGTGCTCGTGCATCGCCCGTTTGCTCCGACAGTCGAAGCAACTCTTTCCACTGTTCGTTCTCGCGGTGCCACATACCCTCTCGCCACGGAAAGACACTCTCGACTTTACGCTCAGGGTCAAGAATAAGGGCACGCACTCCGAGGCACAACACTGCCAGCGCAAAGTCATCGATGTGGGCATTGTCGCACTCCACGTCGCGGCGCGGGTGGCGGTAGCCCTCGGTACCCTGCTCACTGCGGGGCGTTGCAACCCCTGGAACATAGGCAGCATCGCAATCAATGAGTCGCAAACCGTGGGGTGTGGCAATGATGTTGTCGGGTTTCAGGTCGCCGTGCGCCCACGGTTGGGCGAGCAGCCACACGGCCATACTCTCCAACTCGTCGAGCAGTTGTCGCAGTCCTTGCTCATCGCCTGCGGCTCTCAATTCGGCAACCTTTCGGTCGAGAGTGAGCCCCTCCAACCACGGAGTAACGGCCACATCAACCCTCTCGGCTCCACCCTCCCACAGCAGGGTAAGTCCGCCTGCGTGAAAACGTGTGGGTGTCACATAGCCGCCTGTATCGAGATGTTGCAACGCCCGATAAACCTCACAGCGGCGCTGACTGACATCACGATAACACTTCACGGCAACCATCTCTCCGTCAGGTTGCACGGCACGGAACACCACCGACCCGCCACCACAAACAAAATCAAGACCGCCATAAGCAGTCTTGATAAATGTCAAGTTGGCCTCCGAAGGCATACACCTCTCTGCCAGGGTCAGTGATGTCGCATACTCCTTGATATAGGGTTGGCGACTCATAGGAGTTATTTGTTCATAACCGAGTTTTGGCGGCTGATACTCTCGATGTGGATAGCCTCCAAAACGGTCTTAACAAACTCTTCACTCAGATTAAACTTGGGCGCTTGGGCCAAGATGCGGTCACGAATCGAGCCCCAGCGGTTGCTCTGCAAGATTGCTACGTCGTTCTCCTTTTTGACGATACCGATTTGTTCGCAAATGTTCATTCGGCGGCCCAGCAACTCAAACAACTCCGAGTCAATCTGGTCAATCTCCTGACGGAACAGGTTGAGCGACTTTTGGAACTCGGGGCAGTCGGCAGTCTCTTTACGCCAGTTAATGCTGCGAATCATATGTTCGAGCGGCTCGGGCTCCAACTGTTGTTTGGCATCGCTCCACGCTTGGTCGGGGCAGATGTGGCTCTCGACAATCAGACCGTCATAGCGAAGGTCGGCAGCAGTTTGCGAAATCTCGGTCAGGTAGTCACGGCAACCACAGATGTGCGACGGGTCACAAATCATCATCATCTCGGGGAAACGGCTGCGCATCTCCAAAATCATATGCCACATAGGCGGATTACGATATTTGGAGTGGCCGAAGTACGAGAATCCGCGGTGAATCAGACCGATATTTTCGATGGGAATACCCACATTCACAAAGCGATTAACAGCACCCGCCCACAACGCAATATCGGGGTTCATCGGGTTCTTAATCAGAATCTTCACGTCGCTACCCTTCACAGCGTCGGCAACCTCCTGAACTGCAAAAGGCGACACCGTGGTACGGGCGCCAATCCACAGAACATCCATTCCGAACTCCAAGGCGCTCTCGACGTGTTTTTTGGAAGCAACCTCGGTGGCAACGGGAAGACCTGTCAGGCGTTTGGCCTCGGCCATCCAAGCCAGACCGGGAAGACCTACACCTTCGAAAGTTCCGGGTTGGGTACGCGGTTTCCAGATGCCGGCACGCAGCACATCCACGACTCCCGTAGATGCCAGGCGTACGCAAGTGTCAAGCGTTTGTTCACGAGTCTCGGCACTGCACGGGCCCGCAATGACAAGGGGGCGTTTGGCTCCTAGTGTGAAACTACTCATAATTTACTTCAGGGAGGTTCTATAAATTCAATTTACCATTAGCGAATAGCCAGAACCTCTTTAAGGCTACCACTAATGTGATTTTGTGGTTGCAAAGTTAGCAAAACTTTTTCTAATTTTTGCGCGAATTTTATAGTTTTTTAGGGGGGTA
>JAFTYJ010000022.1 GCA_017464745.1 Rikenellaceae bacterium
CCTGCACATCATACTCAAAAGTGAAGTACCAGCTACCATCGGCATCCTCCACGGCTGTACACACGGCTGTTTGGTCGACGTGTCCCTGCACGATATGGCCGTCCAACAGAGCGTCGGGGCGCATACTGCGTTCGAGGTTTACCTCGTCACCGACACAGAGGTCGCCCAGGTTACTCTTAATCAGAGTCTCGTGCATTGCCGTAACGGTATAGCGGTCGCCTTCGAGCGCCACCACTGTCAGGCACACGCCATTATGGGCCACACTTTGGTCTATTTTGAGTTCGCCGGCAAAGGGTGCCGTAAGCGTGAAATGCTTGTTCTGTCTGTCACATTGTATATCAACCACTTTGGCTGTACACTCAACAATTCCCGAAAACATTTTTAAATATATTTTAGTTCCTATTTCCTATTTCTTATTCCCAATCCCAATTTCCTATTCCTTTTTTGCTCGCAGGGGTGTGAATTGCTTGTCTTTGGGCGGAGGATTTGGGTATTAAACGTTCGGCATCGGAGGGTTAGTACTTGCGCGGGAGTATAACTCCCTCCAAGCGATACATTTCGCGTATGTCGTTAGCCGGAATCTCCACTGCGTCGAATCGTTCGGCATCGGGGGCTTCGAATCGCATCTTGGCGGGGTCGGCCGAGGTACGCAGGCGGCGGAAAATCACCAATTTATCGCACACCACAAGGCAATCGGAGCCGGGCACTACGCTATCCAGGTCGGTGATACGTCGCATCACCACCACAGAGCCGGGAGGTACCTCTTCACCCATTGCGCGACCATAATACACGGCTGCAAAGTCACAACCGGCGAACATCGGCATTTTGAGTTCGCCCGTGCGGGAGTAGTTATTGGGGTTCAGCACATACTTCTCGACATCGGCTTCGAAGTAGGGCAGGCGTATTGAGGTCATATCGAGCGGGTCGAGCATCATATCGCCCTCGCCGGCCAGCACCCACGCCTTGCTGATTTGGGGGTATCTTTTACAAATCATTTCGGCCAAATCGCGACTGATGCCGTTGTGGCCTCGTTTGATTTGGTAGAGGTTTTCGGAGCGGCTCAATCCAATCTCGCGCCCAAACGAATTAACACTCATTCCGACCCATTTGATGATTTGTTCGAGTCGTTGCCATTCGGTCAGCATAATCTTTGGACTTATATTATTTTTTTGTAACTTTGCAACGATTGTTTGGCCCCGTAGTTCAATGGATAGAATGCAAGATTCCGGTTCCTGTGATATGGGTTCGATTCCCGTCGGGGCTACAATCGCAGCGGCTTTTCGCTCACAAATATAATAATTCTGAATAAATCCGACAACTTTTGTGGGTTTTTATTGTAATTGTGTTGTAAAATCCGCCAAATATATCCCTTAGAATATTGTAGATTCAATACTCCGACTGCGCAGATGATTGACCAAAGTACCATCGACCGAATTTTTGCCGCTGCCGACATCGTGGATGTTGTGAGCGACTTTGTCACGTTGCGTCGTCAGGGTGCCAACTATCAGGCTTGTTGTCCGTTCCATACCGAAAAAACTCCCTCGTTTGTGGTGTCGCCAGCCAAAGGTGTGTTCAAGTGCTTTGGTTGTGGCAAGGGTGGCAATGTTGTAAGTTTTGTGATGGAGCACGAGGGTATGGGCTATGTCGATGCGCTCAAATACCTCGGTCGCAAATACGGTATCGAGATTCAGGAGAAGGAGCGCACGGCCGAGGAGATTAAACGCAACGACGACCGCGAGAGTATGATGGTGCTCAACGGTTGGGCTGCCGACTACTTCAAAAACGCACTTACCCAAACTCAGGAGGGCCGCAACGTAGGTTTGAGTTATTTTCGTGAGCGTGGTTTCACCGAGGCGACAATCGAAAAGTTCGGCTTGGGTTACTGCCCCTCGGGTTACGACACCTTCTCGAAGGCTGCGCTTGCGGCGGGCTACAAGGAGGAGTTTCTGTTGGGTACGGGTTTGTCGTTCAAGCGCGACGGCCACGACTCTCTTACCGACCGCTTTTATGAGCGTGTGATGTTCCCGATTCACACCGTGAGCGGACGTGTGTTGGCTTTTGGCGGCCGCACGCTCAAAACCGAAAAGACCGTTGCCAAATATAAAAACTCGCCCGAGAGCGAGATTTACCAAAAACGAATGACCCTCTATGGCCTGTTCTTTGCCAAAAAGGCCATCTCGCAACTCAAATGTGCGATTTTGGTTGAGGGTTATACCGATGTGATTTCGATGCACCAGGCGGGTGTCGAGAACGTTGTTGCTTCGTCGGGTACTGCGCTGACCTCCGAACAGGTGCGATTGCTCAAACGATTTACCGAGAATATTACGGTTATGTACGACGGCGATGCGGCCGGATTGAAGGCCTCGTTGCGCGGTATCGATATTATCCTCAAAGAGGGTATGAATGTGCGTATCGTGCAGTTGCCGCCCGAACACGACCCCGACTCCTTTGCCAAGACCCACACTGCGGCCGAGGTGCAGGAGTATATACGCTCCAAGGAGGAGGACTTCATCACCTTCAAGTGTAAACTGCTGATGGCCGACTCGGCGGGCGATGTGCAGGCTCGTTCGGGGGTAATTCGTGATGTTGTGGGCTCTATTGCCGAGATTCCCGACACCATAACCCGCGCGATGTATGCCAAGGAGTGCGCTGCAATTATGGATGTCGATGAGAACCTGCTCATCGGCGAGGTTGCCAAGTTGCGTGCGGGACTTAGTGGCGATGCCGAGGAACGCGAGTTCTTTGAGCGACAACGCCGTCAAAAGATGCATGAGGCTGCCGAAACCCTGCAAGCCTCATCGTCGGCCCCCTCGGGTACCGCCATTGGTAGTAGTATTGCGGAGTTGGAAAAAGAACTCACCCGCTATCTGATTTGCTATGGCCACCAAAAGTTCCACCTGCGCGAGGGTAATCAACTTAACGAATATAACGTGGCGCAAACCATTGTCGATATGATGCGTACGGTGATATGTTTCGACTTCCAAACCCCCGCCTACAAAGCAATTTTTGATTGCTATGCCGCGCATATGGCCGAGTTGGGTGTTGGTGTCGAGGTGCCTGCGTCGTACTTTATCAACTATCCGTCGGCCGAGGTTGCCGAGGCTGCTGTGGATCTGCTCACTATGGGCGACAACTATATCCCCAGCAAGTTGTGGAGCGAACACGATATTGGTGTAGCATCGGAGGCCGACCGCCTATCGGAGGCGCTGCCACGAGCCATTATGCTCTATAAATCCAAGGTTATCGAACGATTGTCGGCCGAATTTCAGGCTCAACTCAACAATCCCGACATCGACGAAGATACCCAACTCGATATTGTGGGTAAACTGCGTGCGCTCAATAACGAACGCAAGGAGATTGCCCACCAACTCAAACGTCTAATCCTCTAACCTATGATTCGTTTTGACTCGGACTATATGGAGGGTGCTCACCCCGAGGTGTTGCAGGCGCTGATAGATACAAATCTCTGTCAGACTGTCGGCTATGGTGCAGACCCCTATACCGAACGTGCGTGTGAGTTGATACGCCGTGAGTGTGACGCTCCGCAGGCAAGGGTTCAACTGCTTGTGGGCGGAACCCAAACCAATGCTACGGTGATTGACGGATTGCTGGCTCGCCATCAGGGAGTGCTGGCTGCCGAGTGTGGCCATATCAATGTGCACGAGGCGGGTGCTATCGAGGCTTCGGGTCATAAGGTGCTTGCTCTGCCGCATAAACACGGCAAGGTGGCGGCCGAGGATGTCGAACGCTACATTACGGAGTTTTATGCCGACGAAACCTACCCCCATATGGTGGCTCCGGGTATGCTCTATATATCTCACCCCACGGAGTATGGCACAATCTACTCGCTGGCCGAGTTGGAGGCGTTGAGCCAAGTGTGCCACTCCCACGATATTCCGCTCTATATCGATGGCGCACGAATGGGCTATGGCCTTGCTGCCGAGGGCGCGGATGTGACTCTGCGGGATGTGGCCCGTTTGGCCGATGTGTTCTATATCGGAGGTACCAAGGTGGGCGCACTTATGGGCGAGGCTGTGGTGGTTACCAACCCGAAATTGCTCAGTAATCTGTTTCCGCTGGTGAAACTCCACGGTGCACTGCTCGCCAAAGGACGGCTGCTGGGTGTTCAGTTCGAGGCTTTGTTGCGCGATGGCTTGTACTACCGCTTGGGCGTACACGCCGTAGAGTTGGCTCTGCGTATCCGTGAGGCTTTCCGTGCCAAAGGCTATGAGGTGGTTGTCGATTCGCCTACCAACCAACAATTCTTCCGCTTGCCCAACGAGGTGTTCGACCGATTGAGCCAAAGGGTGTCGATGGAGTTGTGGGGACCGCGAGGCGAAAGCCATAGTACGGTGCGTGTGGTGACAAGTTGGGCCACAACCCCCGAGGCTGTGGACGAACTTATAGGCCTGTTGTGATAGTGCCGAATGTGCCCCGCCGAACCACTTGAATGACCTAAGAAACCGACAAAAGATAAAGCAAGGAATAACGAAAAATATTTTAAATTTTAACCCTATATTATGTTGTTGGAAAAACTTTTTGGGTTTGACCCCAAAACTACTACCGTCCGTACCGAGATAATGGCCGGAATCACTACATTTCTGACAATGGCCTATATCCTGGCCGTAAACCCCAACATTTTGAGCGAAACGGGAATGGATAAAGGTGCGCTGTTTACCACCACTGCGTTGGTAGCGGCTTTGGCAACCCTGTTGATGGCTCTGTATGCCAAACTGCCGTTTGCGCTGGCTCCGGGTATGGGTCTGAATGCATTCTTTGCCTTTACCGTGTGCCAAATTATGGGTTACTCGTGGCAGTTTGCACTGACCGCAGTGTTTATCGAGGGTATAATATTTATGTTGCTCACCGTTACCAATCTGCGCGAAAAAATTGTCTATCTGTTGCCCGACCCGCTCAAAAAATCAATTAGTGCGGGTATCGGACTCTATATCGCCTTCATCGGACTCAAAAGTTCGGATATCATCGTCAATAACGAAGCCACACTTGTAAGCCTGGGCGATTTGACCTCGGGTCCTGCATTGCTGGGTATTATCGGTATCCTGCTGTGTGCCGTAATGATGGTTCGTAATGTCAAGGGTGGCCTGCTTCTGGGTATTATTGTTACCACCCTTATCGGTATCCCTATGGGCGTGACCCAATTCAATGGTGTGATAAGTACTCCTCCCTCCATTGAGCCTATCTTCTGCAAATTCGAGTGGAACCAAATCTTCACCAAAGAGATGTTTGTCGTCGTGTTCACCTTCCTGTTTGTGGACCTGTTCGACACCATCGGAACTATTATCGGTGTGACCGCCCGTGCAGGAATGATTAAGGAGGATGGTACTATTCCCCGCCTTAAAGAGGCCTTTATGGTGGACGCTATCGCAACTACCGGTGGCGCACTGATGGGTACCAGCACCGTTACCACCTTTGTGGAGAGTGCAGCAGGCGTGAATGAGGGTGGCCGTAGCGGCTTGACAGCCTTTGTTGCGGGTATTTGCTTTGCCTTGTCGCTCTTCTTGGCACCCTTCTTCCTTGCTATCCCTGCCTCGGCAACCGCTCCCGTGTTGGTGATGGTGGGCTTGATGATGACCGCTTCGGTGACCAAAATCGATTTCAATAACTATGTCGATGCCATTCCCGCATTTGTTTGTATTCTGTTTATGCCCTTGTCGTATAGCATTTCGGACGGTATTGTACTCGGCCATTTGACTTATGTTTTGGTAAACTTGTTGAGTGGCAACCACAAACGTGTGACCGTGGGAATGTATATTTTGGCAGCATTCTTCCTGCTGAAATTTATGATGTAGTTCCTCGGTTTGCATAAATCCGCAAAAACCTCTAACTTTGCGCGGATTAACGCCTAAGAAGATGAGTATGAATATGCGCAAATACGCCAGCCTTGTGGCTCTGTTGTTGGTGTCGGCCTATGCGGTCGAGGCCCAGGACCGAACTACCAAGGAGCAATATATCGAACAGTACAAACAGTTGGCCATCGACGATATGGAGAAGTACGGTATCCCCGCAAGTATCAAGATGGCACAAGCCCTGCTAGAAAGCGATGCCGGAAACAGCCGTCTTGCCCGTGTGGCCAACAACCACTTCGGTATCAAGTGCAAAAAGGATTGGACGGGCGAAACCATACACCACGACGATGACGCACCGCAGGAGTGTTTCCGCAAATACCCCTCGGCCGAACAATCGTTCCACGACCACTCCGAGTTCCTCGACCGCTCGCCTCGCTATCAGGGACTGTTTGAGTTGGATCCGCTCGACTATAAGGCGTGGGCCTATGGACTCAAAGCCGCAGGCTATGCCACCAACCCCAAATATCCCGAACTGCTCATCAAACTCATCGAGGATAACCGCCTGTATCTGCTCGATAAAGGCGAGGCATTGGTGGCTGTGACTCCCGAACCCGAACCTGCACCCGTGGTTGCGCCCGCTCCTGCCGAGGAGCCTGTGACCCTGCCTAAGGTGGATGTGGATAACTATGTGTTGGCTCTGCACAACCGCGGTGGCTACGACATCTATCTGAACAACGGTTGCGAGTTTGTGATTGCAGCCGAGGGTGACGACATCAACAGCCTGTCGCAATCGCTCGGAATCAGTGTCAAACGCCTGCGTAAGATGAATGACCTGGGTGCCGAAGGTAACTTCGAGGGTGGCGATGCTGTGTATATCAAACCCAAGGCCAAACGTAGCGAGAACGGACACCTGTTGCATACCGTGCGAGAAGGCGAGAGCCTGCACACCATTTCGCAAATCTATGGCATCCGTATGCGTAAACTCGCAGCACTTAACCACTTGACCGACGATGGCCGTATCTTCGCCGGACAACAACTCAAATTACGATAACATTTTTCTGTACAAAACTATACAAAACACTTCACAACAACTATGGACGACAGTCGCACGCCCCTCAGGGCCAAAATCACGGAAGTAATCGCAGACCGCTCGAACTACGACCAACAAGTATTTGACAATACCTACGCCGTAATGGGCAAAATTAAATCCATCCTCCACGAGTTGTCGGCCGACCTCGACGACGAACTCGAAGAGACTCTCGAAGATGGTGTACAAATCGACTACCGTGACCGAGGACGCTTTGCGGCTCGACTCTATGTGGGCGAGGATGTGATACATTTCGGTATGCACTCCAATGTGTTTTGTTTCCCCGTAGGCGACCCCATATGGCAACTGCCCTATATGGCCGAGAATCGCCGTCGCGGATATTGCGGAATCATCAATATCTATAACTTCTTGGCGGACTCGTTCAACTACAACCGCCCCGATGACGAAGGCTACCTTATCGGCCGTATCTTCATCAACCACGACAAGAGTGTCCACTTGGACGGCCCCGTGGGCGATTTGTTGCCAGATGTACGCTTCAATGGCCAAGAGGTAACCCACGACGTGTTGGAACGTATTATCGAAACAGCTGTCAATTATGCAGTTCAGTTCGATATGCTGGTTCCGCCCTACGAGAAGGTTAAACGTGTGGTGGTTGAGCCCTTCACCACCAAGGACGAAACTCCCAAAATTCCCACCGGCAAACGTATCAACCACGATTTCTAGTCGATGCCGGCTCCGATTACCATATATACCGATGGCTCATCGCGTGGTAACCCCGGCCCCGGAGGTTATGGTGTTGTGCTGATTTGCCCACCCTACCGCAAGGAGTTGAGTGCGGGGTATCGCCGCACAACCAACAACCGTATGGAATTGCTGGGTGTGATTGTGGCGTTGGAGGCGTTGAAGTTCGAAGGCTCGGATGTCACGATATACAGCGACTCAAAGTATGTTGTGGACGCTGTGAGCAAGGGCTGGGTGTATGGCTGGGAGCGCAAGGGCTTTGCGGGTAAGAAAAATCCCGACTTGTGGGCCCGTTTCTTGCGCGTTTTCCGCCGCCATAAGGTGCGCTTTTTGTGGGTTAAGGGTCACGCCGATAATGCCGAAAACGAGCGATGTGACCGCCTTGCAGTGGCTGCCGCCGAGGGTGCTAACCTGCTCGATGATTTCGGTTACGAGGAGTAGCAGTTAATGCAAAATAACAAAACCTGTCCGTGTGAATGGGCAGGTTTTGTTATTGAAAGGTATATATCGCAGGGGCGTAAAAAAAGAACGCGAGTTGCTCACTGCAACTCGCGTTCTCGTTTTAGCTCGTGGCTAAATTATTTTGTGCGAATCTTGTGACCTGCTACTGCGAAGTAGAGGATGAACAAGAAGCAAGGCAGGCACAGCCAGTAACCCACTTGTGCGCTGTAAGCCGAAGCCAACAGACCAAACAGGGGAGGGAACACTGCGCCACCGGCAATACCCATAGTCAGCAGAGCCGAGCCGGTTTTGGTGAACTTGCCAAGGTCTTTGAGCGACAAGGGCCAGATTGCGGGAGCGCCCATCGAGCAACCAAATGCTACAACCAGCAGCAACCAGGGAGCAGCTGCGGGGAACAAGATGATACCCAGCGAACCAATAGCACCAATAGTCGAGCAGAGTTTCAGTGCGGTATCTTGGCTCATATATTTAGGAATACAGATTACACCCAGGATGTAACCGAGCATCATACCGAAGCTGGGGAACCAGATAAGAAGCGAGTTGCCCAAAATCTTAATGCTGTCCAGGGTCGCGTTCATACCTACGAACTCCGAAGCGGTATTCAACGACATAGTCTCAACGCCGGTGTAGATGAACAGAGCCAGAGCACCCATAATGGCGTGTGGGAATTGCATAATCGAAGTTTTACCGGCAGCGTAGCCACTCTCAGCAACCTCCGAATCCTCGCTCTCACCCTCGGCGGTAACCTCGGGCAGGGGAGCAATCAGCGTCAGAATACCCAGCAGAATGAAGATACCCATAATAATAAAGAAGGGGGTAACCATTTGCGAAGCCTCGGTGATTTTCTCGCCAATGCCCAGAGCGCTCATCAAGAAGGTGAAGAAGATGATAGCAACGGGGTAAGCCAACTTGTTGCAGATACCCATAACGCAGATGCGTTTTGCAGCCGAGTCGATGGGGCCGATAACCGAGATGTAGGGGTTAGCGGTTGCGTTCAGGAACGCGTTACCGATACCACCAACGAATGCCGAAACATAGAACAGAATCAGACCGCTTTTGCCCAGGCTTGCAGCCCAAGCGTACAGAGCGAACGATACGGCAAAGAAGACGAACGACAGAGCCATAGTCTTTTGGTAGCCGATTTTTTTGATGGTTGCAGTCGCGGGCATTGCGAACAGCAGGAACGGCAAGAACGACAGACCCAGTACCAGGTAGCCGAGCGATTTGTTGATGCCGTAGAGGTCATTCAGAGGACCGGCCAAGAAGCCGTTAATACCGAATGCGAAGCCAATGGCAAAGAACATCAGACCGATGAACGCGATTGCCAAGCCAAAGCTTTTTTGTTTAGTTTGTCCCATAATTTTAGATATAAATTAGTTGAATAAAAATTCCTATTTGATACCCAATTTCTTTTTGATGTCTTTGGGCAGGGCGTTTTTGTTAACCACATAGTTCAGGGTGCGCAGAGCCACATAGGGTTTCGATGCGTAGAAGTAACCCTCGTAGATGTGGCCGTCGGTGCCCCACGAGTTTTTAACTTTGTAGTACTCGGTGCCGTTTTGGTCGGTAGCCAGACCTACGA
>JAFTYJ010000004.1 GCA_017464745.1 Rikenellaceae bacterium
ACCTGCCCTTTGTAATGCGACTTGGTGCTATTGCGCTGGCTATCATTGCACTGGCACGACCCCAAAGCACCGAAAAAGGTAGCAACTCCACAACCGAAGGTATCGATATTGTGTTGGCAATGGACGTTTCGAGTAGTATGTTGGCACGCGACTTTGAGCCCGACCGAATCGGTGCGGCGCGACAGGTGGCTTCGAAGTTTATTGTGGACCGTCCAAGCGACCGCATAGGTATTGTGGTGTTTGCGGGCGAGAGTTTCACCCAGAGTCCGCTGACCACCGACAAGAGTTCGCTACTCAACCTGATGGGACAAATCAAAAGCGGAGTCATAGAGGACGGAACAGCCATAGGCAACGGACTTGCAACGGCACTCAACCGACTCAAAGAGAGCGATGCCGAGAGTAAGGTGGTTATCCTGCTGACCGACGGTGTGAACAACAGCGGACAGATTGCACCGCTGACCGCCGCCGAGATTGCCACAACTCTCGGAATCAAGGTCTACACCATTGGCGTGGGCACCGAGGGTATGGCACCCTACCCCGCTATCGATATGTGGGGCAACACGGTGTACCAAAAGATGAAGGTCGAAATTGACGAGACAACCCTGCGCGAAATTGCTACGATGACCGGAGGTGAGTATTTCCGCGCCACCGACGAACGCAAACTCTCGGAGATTTACGACCGCATCAACCGCTTGGAGCGCACCAAAATCGACACCACCGAATATACACTCTATCACGAACTGTTTGTCCGCTATCTGGTGTGGGCCTTGGCACTCCTTGTGGGTGAGTTTGCCCTACGCCGCTTGTGGCTCCGACAACTGCCGTAGAGAAATAACAACTAAGACCGACAAAACACTATGTTTCGATTCGAAAATCCCGATATGCTGTGGCTGCTGGTGCTGATTCCCGTACTTGTGGCCGCCTACATATATTCACGCATCGACCGACGTCGTCGCATTGCACGGTTGGGCGACCCTGCCACAATCCGCACACTTATGCCTGAGGTATCGATGCGCCGCGACAGCGCCAAATTTGTAATTTATATGGTGGCTGTGGTGTTGATTGTATTCTCGCTTGCCCGACCGCAGTTTGGCAGCAAACTCAAAGAGGTCAAACGCGAGGGTATAGAGTTGATGTTGGCAGTCGATGTGTCGAACTCGATGTTGGCCGAGGACTTTGCGCCCAACCGCTTGGAGCGTACCAAATACTCCATTGCACGTCTGCTCGAAGGTTTGCATCAGGATCGTGTGGGTTTGGTTGTATTTGCAGGTGACGCCTACGTTCAGTTGCCCATCACCTCGGACTACCTTACAGCGCGCAACTTTGTGCAACGTGTGTCGCCCACGATGGTATCCAAACAAGGTACGGCCATCGGCGCAGCCATTGACCTTGCAGCCAATAGTTTCTCGTCGCAAAGCGAAGGTAGTCGCGCCATAATTCTGATTACCGACGGCGAGAACCACGAGGACAACCCCATAGCCGCAGCCAAACGCGCTGCCGAGCAAGGTATCAAGATTTATGCTATCGGCATAGGTACTCCCGAAGGTGCGCCTATAAAGTTGGATGGCGATTTCATTCGTGACGGCAACGGCGATATGGTGGTTTCGAAACTCGACGAGAAGACTCTGCGCGAGGTGGCACTCTCAACCGGAGGAGCCTACATTCGTTCGACGGAACGCAGTATGGGATTGGCCGAGATTATCGAGAAAATCAAACAGACCGAGCAGAGCGAATTCACCACCGTACAATTCGAAGAGTACGACGAGAGGTATCAATATCTGTTGGCTGTGGCGTTGGCATTGTTAGTATTGGACAGTGTGGTACTGACCAAACGCAACCGCTATCTGCGCCACCTCAATATCTTCACCCGCAACCATTAAGGTTTTACATACGACCCAAACACAAGGGGCTGTTCAACGTCGGTTGAACAGCCCCTTGCTTTTATTTAATAGGTGTACTCTATTCGGTTACACCTTTGCCGTGGCACTGTTTGTACTTCTTACCCGAGCCACAAGGACAAGGATCGTTACGGCCAACTTTCTTCTCAACCTTCACGGGCATAGGTTTCGATTTGTCGCCCTGACCCGCTTGGGCTGCGGCCTGCATACGCGAGGCGTGCAGTTTATTGACATCCACACGTTGGCGCTCGCGTTGTTGTTGCATTGCAGCGTCCTCGCCACCGGCATTACGCACAGGCAGGTAACCTTTGGTCAGAATAGCCAACACCTCACGATTGACCTTCAACAACATTTTGCTGAACAGGTTGAACGACTCGAACTTGTAAATCAACAGTGGGTCTTTCTGCTCATATGATGCATTCTGAACACTATGGCGCAACTCGTCCATCTCGCGCAAGTGCTCACGCCAATTGTCATCAATGGTGGTCAGCATCACAAGTTTGCTGAACATCTTATAGATTTCGGCACAGCCGCTCTCATAACACCTCTTCAAGTCGCACGACACATTGTAGCCCAACTTACCGTTGGTTACGGGGATACGGATATTCTCGTACATCGAGCCTTGCTCCTTATAGACCTTCTCGATGATAGGCATTGCGGTAGTAGCCACATTTTGGGCACGGCGGTCGATAGTGGTACGAATATCCGCCACCAGACTCTCCACAAGGTCATCTTTCGAAATCTTGGCATAAGCGCCCGCCTCTACCGAGGGTTGAACACCCACCTGACGGATAAACTCAAAGCCAAAGTCCTCGTAGTCCACGCCATAGTTGTTCTCGACAAAGTCCTCGGCGAAATCATACATTATATTATTGAGGTCGATGTCAATACGCTCACCATAGAGTGCGTGTTTGCGTTGGGTGTAAATCACGGTACGTTGCGAGTTCATCACATCGTCGTACTCCAACAGACGTTTACGAATACCGTAGTTGTTCTCCTCAACCTTCTTCTGGGCACGCTCGATGGCTTTCGACATCATACCTGCCTGAATAACCTCGCCCTCTTGCAGACCCATACGGTCCATCATCGAGGCGATACGCTCCGAACCGAACAGACGCATCAAGTCGTCCTCCATCGACACAAAGAATTGCGACGAACCGGGGTCACCCTGACGGCCGGCACGACCACGCAACTGACGGTCCACACGACGCGACTCGTGGCGCTCGGTACCCAGGATTGCCAAACCGCCCGAAGCCTTAACCTCGTCACTAAGTTTGATGTCGGTACCACGACCTGCCATATTGGTTGCAATGGTAACCTGTCCTGCACGGCCAGCCTCGGCAACCACTTGGGCCTCCAATTGGTGCTGTTTGGCGTTCAGAACATTGTGTTTGATACCGCGCAGTTTGAGCATACGGCTCAGCAACTCCGAAACCTCCACCGAAGTAGTACCCACAAGCACGGGGCGGCCCTGTTGTACAAGGCGGTTGATTTCGTCGATTACGGCGTTATACTTCTCGCGTTTGGTCTTATAGATAAGGTCGTCGCGGTCATCACGGATTACGGGGCGGTTGGTCGGGATAGTCACCACGTCCAACTTGTAGATATTCCAGAACTCACTTGCCTCGGTCTCGGCAGTACCGGTCATACCACCCAACTTGTGGTACATACGGAAGTAGTTTTGGAGAGTAATGGTAGCGAAGGTTTGGGTTGCAGCCTCAACCTTAACACGCTCCTTGGCCTCGATTGCTGGGTGCAAACCGTCCGAGTAGCGACGGCCCTCCAAGATACGACCCGTTTGCTCGTCCACAATCTTGACCTTGTTGTCCATAACCACATACTCGATGTCCTTCTCAAACATACTGAATGCTTTGAGCAGTTGGTTGACGGTGTGAACTCGCTCACTCTTAACGGCATATTCGCCAATAACCTCGTCCTTCTTGGCAGCCTTCTCCTCGGCGGTCATCTCGCTCTTCTCCAAGTCGGCCACAATCGAGCCGATGTCGGGCAACACGAAGAATCCGTCCTCGCCAAAGATATTCGACAAGAAGTCGTGACCCTTGTCGGTAAGTTCCACCGAGTTGAGTTTCTCGTCAATGACAAAGTAGAGGTCGTCGATAATCTCGGGCAAACGGCGGTTATTGTCCTGAATATAGAGGTTTTCGGTCTTCTGCATCAGAGTCTTGACTCCCGTTTCGCTCAGGAATTTGATGAGCGGCTTGTACTTGGGCAGACCCTTATAGGCACGATACAACAGCACACCGCCCTGCTCCATATCGCCCGAAGCGATAAGTTTGCGCGACTCACTTACCAGATTGGTTACAAGTTGTTGTTGTGCGCTGTAAATCTTCTCGACGGGACCGCGATATTGCTCAAACATCTGGTCGTCGCCCTTGGGCACAGGACCCGAAATGATAAGCGGGGTACGTGCGTCGTCAATCAACACAGAGTCCACCTCATCGACAATAGCGAAGTGGTGTTTGCGTTGTACCATATCCGACGGCGAAATCGACATATTGTCACGCAGGTAGTCGAAACCATACTCGTTGTTGGTACCAAAGGTAATATCAGCCATATAGGCTTTGCGACGCGCCTCAGAGTTGGGTTGGTGGTTGTCGATACAGTCCACCGACAGACCGTGGAATTGATACATCGGGCCCATCCACTCGGAGTCACGACGTGCCAAATAGTCATTGACGGTCACCATATGCACACCTTTGCCGGCCAACGCATTGAGGAATACGGGCAGGGTTGCCACCAGGGTTTTACCCTCACCTGTTGCCATCTCGGCGATTTTGCCTTTGTGCAGCACCACGCCACCGAACAATTGGCAGTCGTAGTGAACCATATCCCAACGCACAGTGTTACCTGCGGCAGTCCAACTTGTGTTGTACACCGCTTTGTCGCCCTCGATATTGACAAAATCCTTCGATGCTGCCAGACTGCGGTCGAAAGCATTGGCAGTCACCTCAACGGTTTCGGCCTCGGCAAAACGACGTGCCGTATCTTTCATAATAGCGAAGGCCTCGGGCAGAATCTCGTCCAATTTAACCTCGATTTTCTTGTCGATTTCCTCAACCAGCGAGTCCACCTCTTTGGAGATACGCTCCTTGTCGGCAAGTGACACGCCATCTTTTTCGAGTTCGACTTTGAGGCCTGCGATGCGCTCCTCCTCGGGTGCGATATAAGCCGCGATGTCGGCTCTCAAAGCGGCACTACGCGCACGCAGACCGTCGTTATCGAGGCCTTGAATCGTGGGATAGATGGCTTTGATTTTTTCGACATAGGGTTCAATCTCCTTGCGGTCCTTGTCGGCCTTGGAGCCGAAGAAGAATTTGATTATTGACGATAAAATATCCATAGTTTCTTAAAAATAATTGACTAACAATTCGGTAAAGGTACTGATTTTTGGCGGATTTACAATGTTTCGAGCGATTTTTTTATTTCGCTACGGCCTATCGGACAGCGCCAGCAACCTCGCAAGGAGCAATATTCACGTTCCAATTGAATGATGGCTTGGGAGTCAAAGGCTCCGTTGAGCACCACACCCCGAGAGGTCCAATGGCGTGTAATGTAGTTGGTTTCGACCCTCAGCGAGTCCAACAAATCGAGTGCCTGTTCCTTCAACTCCTCGCGCTCGGTTTGGCGGCCATAGGCAAACATCACGGGTACTACAAAGTTGATACCCAGCAGGTTGATTTTGGTCGCGCCCAAGCGTTTGGTTTTGCGCACGGTGGTACGTTCGGGTGTAAAGTGGCGTTCCCAATAGTCCGACACGCGAGCCGACTCACCACCCAGCAAGCGGTTTATATCGTCGGCAGTGCGACATTGGAGCAGTTTGTTGAAGATGAAATCCGTATGGCTCACATAGCCCGCAAGTTGCGAAATACGAATCAGGGGAGTGTTATTGGGATTTATGCCTGTCATTGCCCACTCTCCACCCATCATCGGACGGATAGAGTGTTTGCGCGCCAGGTATTCAAAATCTTGTTGCAGCACTCGGGTATGCTCGTCCCAATAGTAGCGGCGCAACAGACCCGAAGCGCCAAAGAGCATTGTTTCGACATTGTCGCCCGAGGTGCGTTCGCGCGAGAGTGTGTAGTACGGAACGGCAAAGGCAAGGCGTTCGAAAGCGTCTTGATTGCGGTGGTCGCCCATTGCACGAAACAGCATTGCGTACATCGTCTGATTCCAATCGCTGTCGCTCTGTCCGTACAGCCGTTCCACCACGCTGCATTTACGTTGCAGGCGTTCAATCACAAGGCGTGTCAGCAGGTCAGTACGGTGCAGCGAGTCCATTTGGGCCACGATAGTACCGCACTTACACCTATCCACTCCCCCATCGACCAATTGTTGGTAGCGGTCGAGCACAGGTTGCGGAACAGGTAGTATCATCTGCGGAATCATATCGCCCGCGAGGTCCAGCAATCGTGGCGAGGAGCACTCCACAATGCGCATCACCACGGGCTCGGTTATCGGGCTCTCGGCACCCACCACAACATCGCCACAATAGACCACGCCGTCAATCACCAGCACAGCCCCTTTGAAAAGCGAGGCTTGGGCGGTAGGCTCGCCACTGCTTTTAACCTCCACTCTCCGACCATCGTCGTCGCACAACGTCGCACCAACAAAGTGGCCCATACGCCACACGGCAGACAGCAGTTGTGTTTGGTCAAGCGAGGTCATAGTTAGTAGGCGGAATTAGAGCAGACCCAAATCCAAGAGTCCCGACTCCGAAATCATACTCTTGTCCCAAGCGGGTTCGAAGGTCAGAATAACATTCACCTCGCTCACACCCTCAACCTTGGCAACCTGGGTATTGACATCCTCCAAAAGCACATCGGCCATAGGACAGTTGGGAGCAGTGAGGGTCATACGGATTGTAGCCACACCGTCGGGGGTGTAGTCAATCTCGTAAATCAAGCCCAAGTCATAGATATTGAGCGGAATTTCGGGGTCGTATATATTGCGCAAGGTATCGACAATTTGTCGTTCGACCTTTACTATTTCGTCGGCAGTCATCGTTTAGTTGTTTTTGGTCTGCTGGAATGCCAGCGCATAACGTTTCATCTGTTTAATCATCTCAACAAGGCCGTTGGCACGCGTAGGCGACAGGTTTTCGCCCAAGCCGATGCTATCGACAAAGTATAGTTCGGTCGAGAGAATATCCTCGGGAGTGCGACCGCCCAACACACGGATAAGCAGCGCCACAATGCCTTTGGTAATGATAGCATCGCTGTCGGCACTGAAATAGACCAATCCGTTGTCCAAACGCGCATCGACCCATACTCGCGATTGACATCCGCGAATAAGGTACTCTTCGGTGCGATGTTCGGGTGCGATAGCGGGCAACGAGTCACTTAATTCGATAAGGTAGTCGTACTTGTCCAACCAATCGTCAAATACGGCAAACTCTTCGATAATCTCCTGTTGAATTGCATCCATTTGCATATATCTTTTGTTTGTTTTGTTCTGTTAGTTTGTTGCGGCCGTTGGCCTCGGGGTTACTCATCCAACCCTTATATCGTTTGGGGACTATGACGCTCCCTACAACCATTTAGGGACTACTATGCCCCGTTTAACAGCATTGGGCCTACAATCCCCCCCCATTCAATATTATTGTAACAAATCTTTTTATGTCCTATTTAAAAATTCCGTCGAGGACGGGGGCAACCGAAGCCATAGGACGACCCACGCCTATCAGTCGGCCGATGGTGGGTGCAAGCGAGCACATATCGACCTCTGTTGTGACGGTTTGGGTGGGGACACCTGCGCCCGAGATAATCAGCGGGACGTGGGTGTCGTAGTCGTACATTGAGCCCGACTGCGCAATCTCACCCTCAACGACCTCGATCCATCCGGGCATCAAATTCAGCACCAAATCGCCCGAGCGACGAGGGTAAAAACTATTTTGCATCTTACGGCCGTAGGATTCGCCAAAGTAGCCGTTCTGCATTGCTGTTGCGCTCAGCACGTGCGACACTCCGCGAAACTGCATTGCAAAGGCAGCCACACGGTTTTGGACATCGGCCAGCGAGAGGCCTGCGCCATAGATAGCCACACGATTGAGGTAGACCTGACGATCGACACAATCCACAACCCAGGTATTACGTCCGAGTTGCGCCGACAAGAAGCCGTTGATAATGACCTTAAATTGTGCGGGATTGAATTTATGGCTGTCGTCACGATTCGAGGCTCCCATACCGTCGGAGGAGGTCACAACCCACAGCACACTCTCGCGACCGTATTGGGCATTGACAAAGCGCACAAACTCGCCAAGCGACGCATCCAAACGATAGAGTGCATCCTCCCACTCCAAAGTTTCGGGGCCATACACTCGGCCCACATTGGCAAGTGCGTCGATACCGATATTGAGGACATCCACATTGTCGTCGGCTCCAAGGCGATAGTTCATCAACGCCTTCTTGGCAACATCAAAGGTCATATCGGCGGCAAAGGGGGTATAAATCATCGACGAGTAGTCGCGGCTCACAATTGCTTTGGCGGGCAGAGGCAGGCGCTCGAAATCCGACGGAACACGGAACAAGGACGACGAGTAGGTACGAGCCGAATATTTGCCCACACCGAGGGTCAAATCCCAGCGAGCACGTTTGTAACCCGAATTAACACCCGACGAGTTATAATCTTCAAGCCAACCCGGGAGGTCGTCCATATAAGCGGTCGAGGAGTTCCACACTCCGAGTGTGGGATTGAACCAATAGGTGTCGCATTGTCCGCCCAGTGCCACAGCCGTGTGGGCATCCATAGCGATAGTCACCACTTTGGAGTCGGCATTTTGGGCACGGAGTTGGTCGCCCAGCGTGGGCAACACAACGTGGCGATTGGAGTAGCAACTCTGTCCTGCATCGCAACCCAAGCCTCGGGTTTCGGCATCGGCGAGCATATCGACACGTTCGGAGGTGGTATAGTCAATCCAATAGCGCGAGATAAGGCCGTGCATCGAGGGGTTGGTACCCGTTACGATGGTTGCGGCACCTGCTATTTGTGAGGTTTGGAGATAGTCGTAACGTGCTTCGGTATAGGAGGTACCACACGAGGTGAGTGCGGCAAATCCGCCCTCGGTCATATTGGGAGCATATTTGGCCAATTCGTCGGCACCCACACCCGACAGCACAACATTGACCACCAGACGGGGTTTAATATCCTGAGCCACGGCCATTTGCAGCGCACACAGTGCAACAACCGCCACAAGTAGTTTTCTCATCACAATCCTTACGTTTTATAACAAACACGCAAAGATACTATTTTTTTGATAATTTTTGCAGCAAAAGCGCCCTTTCGGAGCTAAAATCGGCCGACGGCAAAAGTTGGGAAAGCGTCTCACATTCGACAAGGGTATTTTGGACAAATTCGCGATAGTCTGCGCTCTGAGGGTCCAGCGGGCGGTGGGCACAGGCTCGCACAAAGCGGCGGATTCGGTCATTCAATTCGCTCTCCGAGGGATCGAGCCACGCCTGTTCGAACAATCGCCACACATACTCCACGGCTTGCTCCGAGGGGTGGGTCATATCGGGGGCATAGAAACGATAGTCACGCAGGTCATCGACCACGGCTTCGTAGGCAGGGAAATAGGTCACACGTTCGAAACGCGAGGCCAATTCATCGGCCGCAACTCTCAACACTGCTTTCGACATAGAACTTGCAGCAAGGCCGTCTTTGAGGTGACGTATAGGGCTTACCGACAGCAAAATACGTTTATCGTCCAGCAATTCGACAACCTCCGACAGAGCACTCACCGTTTCGGTCACCGACAAGGCTCGTTGCACAAAGCGGTCGGCAGGCAGGCGGTGACAATTAGCCACCACTCGGCCCTCGGTTTCGTACACAAAATTGGTTCCCAATGTCAGGATTACATAGTCGGCCGAGCAGAGTGTTTGGTGAGCCTCGCGGAGTGCTTTATTCAGGCGGCCGAGCGCTTCGTCGGGGCCATCGGCAGCAAGCAGTGTGTGGGCATCGAGCGAAAACCAACGACCACGCCATTCGACGAGTTCTGTCGCCTCGAACTCGCGTCCCTCAACTATGCGGCGCAAGCAGTGGGCTATCGACAGAGGGTTATACAGCGCACCAAAGGGGTTGTTGAGTATCGGGTAGCGGAGGTCGGTCAAACGGCAGGCCACAGCCTCCGAAAAGCACGAGCCAAGAGCCAGACCCACATTTTGGTGGCTGATGCGCCACAACGAAGGAGTTATCTCGATGGGAGTTCGAAACTGCATAAACTACATTTTTATGATGACAAAGATACGAAGTTAATACTAAAAACACTACCTTTGTGGATAACATAACCACCAAAAGCACAAACATACGATGAAACTTTCAGCACCCTGCAAAATAAATCTCGGATTGGACATTCTGCGTCGTCGCGCCGACGGTTATCACGACATCGAAACCGTGATGTGTGCCGTTGCGGGGTTGGCCGACGAGATTAGTGTCGAGCCGTCGGATGTTACGCAGTTCCGTGGCGAAGGATTGGTGGTGGATTGTCCCGACGACAAGAATCTGTGTGTGCGTGCCGCGCGGTTGATGCAGGAGCGTTATGGTGCAGGGAATGTGGCAATTACGCTCAACAAGTGCGTACCTTTTGGTGTAGGACTTGGTGGCGGCTCGTCGGATGCCGCAGCGGTAATTGTCGCCATAAACACCATTTTCGGGCTAGGATTGAGCACTCGGGAGATGTGTGACGTGGCGGCCGAATTGGGTAGCGATACCTCGTTTTTTGTGCTCGGAACTCCGCAGTTGTGCACCTCGCGCGGAGAGGTTATGACACCCTTTGATTTAAGCCGACTAAGCGGAAGGTGGATTGTGATTGTCAAACCGCCTTTCGGAGTATCGACACCCCAAGCCTATGCGGGAGTGCAACCACAAGTACCCGCAACACCTCTGGTCGAGCGACTTAGTGGCGACCTCTCGACGTGGCGCGAGAGTTTGACCAACGATTTTGAGCGTACGGTTTTTGCGCTCCACCCGTCGTTGGCCGACATCAAGGCTCAACTCTATAATGCCGGGGCGTTTTATGCTTCGATGTCGGGCTCGGGCTCTGCAATGTTCGGACTCTTTGAGCATCAGCCCGAAATTCAATTCAACGACTCTCTATTTATCTTTGAGGGTAGGCTCTAAGCGTGTCAGCAGGTTGACACAACCCTCCTCCAACATATCAAGCACCAATTCGAAGCCCTCGCTACCCTCGTAGTAAGGGTCGGGAACGTAACTCCAATCGCGGCTGAAACGCTTGCCAAAGAACTCACACATACGATAAATCTTGTCGGTGGCCTCGGCCGTAGGTGCCAGGCGGAACAATTTATCGTAGTTGCTGTCGTCCATAGCCACAATCATATCGAAACGTTCGAAATCGTCGCTTTTGACCTGACGTGCGCGGTGGGTAATATCAATACCGCGGCGGCCTGCGGCATAGCGCATACGCGGGTCGGCCTTCTCGCCCGTATGACCCGAGTAGGTACCTGCCGAATCGCACTCCACAAGGTGTTGCAAACCTTGGCGTGCAACCTCGCGTTCCATTACGGTTTGTGCCGCCGGAGAGCGACATATATTGCCAAGGCACACAAACAAAATCCGATATTGTTTATTCTCAGTCATACTTCTTTGGGAGTTTTGGTATCATCCTGCAAATAACAAGCAAAACACCCACGAGTCGGCTGACTCGCGGGTGTCGCTTTCATCCTTACAAACTATTTTGTATTGCTCTGACTCGCGTAGCGGGTACCGTAGGCATCCACAGCGTAGAGTTGGAGCGATTTGGTGTAGGCGTAGTCCACGGGAACATCCGCCATCAAACGGTTAGCACCTTTACCATCATCATTATAGAGGTAGTTGCTGAAATCGTTCTCGGCTTTGGGGATATAGCGCGACTCGCGGTAAGCATAGTTGAATGTACCGCCGCCATCTTGTTTGTTACACATCAGCACAGCCACATCACGACCGGGTTTGCCGTCCTCGCCCAACTTATCGGGATCAACCAGCACCCACGCAACAACATTCTGCCAGCCCGACATCGCAAAGTTACCCTTATCGTCAACAGTGTGGGTACCTGCGGTGACAGGTTGCGGGTTGCGATACAGTTCGAGGTTCAGGTCGTGGATGTAGAAGGGGTTCATCTTGGGTTTGGGGAACTGCGAGTTGTGTTTCATCGCCTCGTCGATTTGTTCCTGCGTGGTGGTGAAGTAGGTTTGTCCGTAGTGATTTACGCGGGTACCTTTACCCAAACCGTAGTTCACACCGGGCAGACCCCAAGCGTTAGCCCAATCACTCATATCTTGGCCCGAAGCCTCCGAGATGGACTTCATAAATTCAAGAATAATAGCCGATTGGTAAGCATCCTCGTTAGCGTAGTTCTTGGGATAGATATCCTTGGTACGGCACAACTCATAGAAGTCGGGGAAGAAGTCGCTATTGCCCTCAACAATGTGGAAGTAGAGGAACAACTGATAGAACGGGAAGAGTTGGGTACAGGGGTCCACTGCGCCCGCGGTCGAACCAAAGCAAGGCGAGTTCACCGATTCACAGTGGGTGAAGGGACGCTCATACCAATTACCATCCTTGTCGAATTCGGTCACCCAACGCGAGCCAAAGTCACGCATTGCGGTATTGAACGATTGGCTCCAACGCATAGTGGTATAACCCTTACCCACACCATACATAAAGTTTTGAGCCATCAGACACATCATATTGTTAGACACCTCGGTCATACCTCGCCAGGTAAACAGCGCGGTTTGGTTCGAGTGGCCAAGTTCGTGAGCAAGACCCCAAATACGCGAGGTGATACCGTCATTCAGTGCTTCGGGTTTCAGGTGGCGAGCCCACAAGTTCATCGGGCTGAGCATACCGGGAGTGATTGCGGGCGAGTAGCCGGTGTGCCACCAAGCCGAATAGGCATAGGTCGAGCCATACGAGCCCAAGAAGGTCATACGGTTGCGGTGACCACGTTGAAGGCCCTTCGCTTTATACTTCACGTGACCCATCATACGTTCCTGAATTTTGGTTACCGAGTCATAAATCTCCATCAGGTCAATAGCCGCTTGGGCATTGTTGCGGGGGTTTCCTCTGAATGTATGTTGGAGGTATTGAGCCTTCTCGTAGTTAATCACAAAGTGGTCGCCAACCAGGTCAAAACGGGGTTCCTTGGTCGAGGGTGCCAGCATAAAGATACGCAGCACATCATCAACCGTGTGTTTGTTATAGTCGAGGTAGCCGTTCACACCCGAGTTTACGAAGTGAGCCTTCATAGGCGGAATTTGGGCATAACTATCGTCCTCGGTGAAGGCCAAAATATACATCAGACCCTTATTGGCAGGAGTAATAACATTACGTCCCTTTTGTAGTTTGATGTCGCACTCCAAGTGGTCGTGGGGGCTGATTGCCACGGGGTGAGTTGCAGTAGAGTGGTTCTTGTAGTCGATGATACGAACATAGATATCCAAACCGTAGTCCTCGTCCAGATAGATATATTGGGGAACGCCCGCCTCGGCAACATACATACCTGTCACGTTGCTCAGCACACCGTGGGTTTTGTCGCGCAGGATATTGGCATCGAGTTCGGGGCAGGGATAAGCCTTGAACTCACACACGCGGAACTCGTCGTCGTAGGTGCCACAGAAAATCTGCTCGGCAAGGCTGCGATAGAACGGGTCTTTGATTTGGCTAATCATATCGTAGGTAACATCATCACGCAACTCCGACAGCGACCAATCGGTGAAGTATTTGAGTGCAGCAAAGCCCTCGGGGTTGTACATAAACAATCCAATCTCGGCGGCCGATGCAACATAGGGATACTCTACGCCATTTTGGACATAAGGTTTTGCCTCTTTGACAACAAAGCGCACGCGAGTGATGGTGTTGGGCAGAGCAGGCTCAAACACAACATCCACTTTGTTGGTGCTGGCGCGGAAGTCATAGGTAGTCAGCAGGGTCTCGTTACCATCGGCATCGGTAACATAGATTTCGGTCTCTTTCCAGTTACCCCAAGCGCTGCTGGCAGAGGTTGCAGTTGCAGGCACATAGCGCAGGTAGTCGATACGGTCAACATTCGATGCATCGACATTGATAATAAATTGTTGGGGTTCGGTATTCTTTTGTGTCGAGTACCACGCCGACATAGTATTGCCGTCAAATGCACGCTCGGGTTTACGCGAACTTGTTAATTGAGTGGAGGCCTCACCCGAAGTAATATTGGCGGGAATATCGTCAATCCATTTGTCACCCTCGGGCATTTCGGTCATAGTGCAGGGGATTTGGGTCAGAACAACCGACGCCGAAGTGGTAGCGGTAGCAATGGTGATAACAGCCGATCGCGACTCACTCTCGTCGAGGTTCTCGTCGTAGTCAAACACGACCCACTCGGGCGACGACAACTCCTCGTTAATACGCACCCAATCGCCCTCGGCTACGGTTGCGGTATATTCCGAGATAGTCTCAACGTGGATGCTGTCGCGGCCTGCCAAGAACAGCAGCACTTTCTCTTCGGTATCGACATTCAGGTCGTTGGTACCCCATTGGCGAACGGTAATCGAAGCCTCGGCATTGGGGCTTACAAAGGCAATCTGGGCGGTACGCATAATCTCGGCAAAGTTGCCCGACACAAAGAAAGACTCGATACGTTTGCCCTCGCCTTTCTCGGTATTATCGTGAATAATCCAGAAACTCTCCTCGGGGATAACAATCTCATAATCACCGTCACTTTCGACCTCAACGGCCACCGTTGCCAAATCTTTGGACAGGGTGTAGAGGGTGTCGGCAATTGAGATTTTGGTTGCAGGGCTGTATTCGCTGGCCGATTGGCTTACCACAAACTCGTCGGCTGCATTGCCATTGGTTACTACAATCGAAATCTCGCGTGCAAGGTCCGTAGTATTCTCGGTAACATCGACAATCAGGCAGCGGTCACCCAACTCGTCGGTACCGTCATAAACCATACACCACTCTTGGCTCGAATCGTAATCATAAGACCAATAGTCGTCGTACGAATTGACATACAGCACATTAGCAGTGCTGGCCTCGCTACCCAGGAAGAGGGTATCGCGGTCCACTTGTACAAATTGCTGGCCGTCGCCTTGGTCGCCTTGGGGTTTGTCATTTTGACATCCCACAGCCATTGCAACAACTGCAAGCAGAACAAAAAGAAGATGTTTTTTCATAGAGGTATTTGTTTGATTAATTTTAGAATCAGTTGGTATTGCCATTGCCATAAACACTTTTTAGCAAGGCCTTTAACACAGCAAAGGTACAAAAACTTTTCGAAACATCAAGCAACACGCCCCCAAGTCATTATTTGTCGAGCCCGTGCGCGGCACGGGTGATTTGTATATACGGAGTTTGCTTCCGAAGTCGCAAACTCTTCGGAAAGAGGTCACTCGCAACGACCCTCGCACACCACAAAAAAAAAAGACGGCTGTTTAGCCGTCTTTCCTTTGTGGAGAATACGAGAGTCGAACTCGTGACCTCTTGCATGCCATGCAAGCGCTCTAGCCAACTGAGCTAATCCCCCAGGTTTGCGCTGCAAAGGTATGATATTTTTTTATTCCTGCAAAGCATTTAAATAAAAAAAAGTGGGGCCGAATCCAAAATTACAGCCCCACCTTTTCAAAGCCCTCGCGGACAATTAACGCTTAACTTGAACAATCTCGTAGCCCTCGATAACGTCACCAACCTTGATGTCGTTGTAGCCCTCGATGTTCAGACCGCAATCCTGACCATTGGTAACCTCCTTGACATC
>JAFTYJ010000001.1 GCA_017464745.1 Rikenellaceae bacterium
TACGCCCACACCACACTCCGCCAAATGGCCACAACCGACGGCATAGCGGCAATAACGGCCCACCGAGCGGCTCGCAATGGAGATTTCGAAGCCCTGCAACGTGCCGACCGTGCACTCCACAACTTCAAAACGCTGGCCGAAGCACGCCTCAAAACCCTGCGTATGGGTCGCCGCCTGGCCGAACTCGCCGCACGCATCGCACCCTCGCACCTTACCTCCGAGTGGAACACACTGCTGCAACACGCCCACACCGAGGGTACCTATGCTGTAAGTCTTGCGGTGCTGTGTGCATCGGCGGGAATTGCCGAACGCGAGATGTTCGGGGTGTTGGTGTTTGGGTCGCTTGCTACGGTGTTGGGTGCGGCGTTGCGTCTGCTCAGGGTGTCGCACTTCGAGAGCCAACGTCTGATGTTCGACCTGGCCGATAGTGCCGATGCGCTCTACGATATGGCGAGAGTGCGGTCGCTCGACGAGATGAGCGGGTTTGCCCCCGAGGTCGAGATTCTGTCGGCTCTCCACGAACGAGGTTTCTCACGAATGTTTATGAATTGACAATGTGTAAGTTATGAAAAATATCTGCCGAATAGGTGTTGGCGGTCCCGTGGGTTCGGGCAAAACCGCCATAATTGAGGCTATCACTCCGTCGCTGCTGGCTCGTGGGCTCAAAGTGCTAATCATAACCAACGACATCGTAACCACCGAGGATGCCAAACACGTTCGCCGCACCCTGCGTGGAGTGTTGCACGAGGAGCGCATCGTGGGGGTTGAGACGGGCGCCTGCCCCCACACCGCGGTGCGCGAGGACCCGTCGATGAACCTTGCGGCTGTCGAAGAGATGGAACATCGATTCCCCGACACCGATGTGGTGCTCATTGAGTCGGGTGGCGACAACCTCACCCTCACGTTCAGCCCTGCGTTGGTCGATTTCTTTATCTATGTTATTGACGTTGCGGCGGGCGACAAGATTCCGCGCAAAGACGGCCCCGGAATATCGCAATCCGACATCCTGGTTATTAACAAATTCGACCTTGCACCCTATGTTGGTGCCGACCTCGACGTTATGCGCCGCGACTCGGAGGCAATGCGTCCCGGTCGCCCCTTTATCTTTACCAACTGTATGACAGGTGAGGGTATTGAGTCGTTGGTCGAGATGATTATGGCTCTTGCGCTGTTTGATGTTGCACCCCTTGTCGCGCAACCGCAATTATGACACCCCCTCGTGAGATGTTGCCCTATGCCGACCCTCGGGTGGCAGGTCGCACACACGGAGCGCTCGAAATGCGTTTTGAGGTGGCCTGTGACGGTCGAAACATCCTGAGTCACCTGAGCCGCCGCGCACCGACGATAGTTCAACAGGCACTCTATTTTGACCCTTTATGGCCCGAGTTGCCGTGTGTCTATGTGCTGTCTGCCGGCGGCCCAAACCTCGGGGGTGACCGCTACCGCCAGCAGATTGAACTCCGAGCAGGGGCGTGTGCCCACATCTCGACAGGTGCCGCGACCAAAATAGCCGAAATGCCGGCCGACTATTCGCTCCTCACAACCCACTTGCGGCTCGCCGACAATGCCTATGCCGAGTGGTTGCCCGAGCCGACAATCCTGTGTCGTCACGCGCGTCTGTGCTCCACCACCCATATCGATATTTCGCCCACCGCCACACTGTTCCTTTCCGAAATCTATATGGCAGGGCGCAAACATCGAGGTGAGTTGTGGGAGTTCGATATCCTCTCGGCCCGCACCACAGCCTCGCGCCCCGATGGACAACCTCTGATGGTCGACCACCTGTTGGTAGAGCCCGCAAATGACGATGTGCGCCGTGTGGGGGTGATGCACCGCTACGATGTGTGGGCGTGTGTAATGATTCTCACACCACCCTCCGCAGCCAACCGAATATATGAGTGCGTGGAGTCGCGTTTTGAGCCCGACGGGGTGGCGGTGGGGCTCTCGCATCTGCCCTGTGAAGCGGGTCTTGTGGCCAGGATTGCGGGTCGTGAGTCGGCCGAGGTCAAACGAGTGGTGCGACAACTGTGTGGTGTGGTGCGACGCGAGGTGCGTGGATGCGATATGCCCGACGAGTTCCCGTGGAGATAGTGTATAATGTTAAGTTAATTCGATAATGGCAAAGGTTAATGGATTGGTTAAAGCGGACCTCGGCGATATATTCTCGCTCGAAATGGTGCGCAGTCTGTTTCGCGGTGCGGGACAGGTGATGTTTCAGAATAACGGCTGGACTGGTTTGCTCTTCTTTGTGGGCATCTTCTGGGGTAGTTATGCCTCACACACGGGTTATGTTGCGTGGGGTGCGCTGTTGGGCGTGCTGTCGTCCACCCTCGCGGGATTTCTGCTCGGATTACCCAAGAGCCTCGGTTGGCAGGGGCTGTGGGGTTTCAACGGACTGCTTGTGGGGTGCGCCTTCCCGACCTTTATGGGCAATACACCCGCAATGTGGGCGGCGCTGGTGCTGTGTGCCGCAATGACCACTTGGGTCAGGGTGGCTTTCAACAATGTTATGCGACCGTGGAGAGTAAACTCTTTTACCTTCCCGTTTGTGTTGTGTACCTGGGTGTTCCTGCTTGCTGCACATATTATGGGCGCACTGCCGCCAACACATATGACAACCCCGGCATTTCCGACCGAGGTGTCCACCCGTGTCGATATATCGTTCTGGCCTATGGTGGGCTATTGGTTGAGGGGTATTTCGCAGGTGTTTTTGATTGACTCGTGGGTGGCGGGGGTGTTTATCCTCGTGGGGTTGCTTGTGAGCAATCGCTGGGCGGCTTTGTGGGCAGCCATAGGCTCGGCCGTGGCATTGGCCGTGGCGTTGGTCTATCGCGCTCCGGGTGCCGACATCGAGGCGGGATTGTATGGTTTCAGTTCGGTGCTCACGGGTATAGCACTCGGAGCAACCTTCTATCATGTCAATCTGCGCTCGGCTGTGTGGGCACTGTTGGGAGTTGTGGTGACGGTGTTTGTGCAGGCGGCGGTTGATGTGTTGCTCACACCGCTGGGTGTGGCGGCCCTGACCTCGCCGTTTTGTATTGTGACGTGGCTGTTCCTGCTGCCGCTGTTCAAATTCAACTCGGCCAAAGAGGACGACGAGGACCACTCCGTATGGCACGACCTCAATGCGCGCCGCTCACGCCGTAATGTGACCCCCGACCCGCCACGACCTGCACCCGCCGCAACCCCCAAATCCTCGGTAACAACAGTCTCAAAATCATAACTTAATATACGTTTTGCTATGCATATGTCCGATGCTCTTGTGTCGCCCGTGGTGGCTGTTGCTGCTGCGGTGATAACGGCGACCCTTGTTGCGGTCGCAGTGGTACGACTTCGCCGCAACTACACACCCTCGCTCTTGCCCCTTATGGGGGTTATGGGAGCCTTTGTGTTCGCCGCCCAGATGCTCAACTTCACAATCCCAGGTACGGGATCGAGCGGCCACCTTGTGGGAGGTGTGCTGTTGGCTGCGGTGTTGGGGCCGTGGGCGGGCTTTTTGTCGCTTGCGGCGGTGCTGACACTCCAATGCCTGCTGTTTGCCGATGGGGGATTGATGGCTCTGGGGTGTAATATCTTCAATATGGCCGCCGTGTCGTGCCTGTTGGTCTATCCTATGCTGTTTCGACCCATTGCGGGTGGTATGGGTGTGGGACGTATTGCCGTGGCTTCGGTGCTGTCGTCGATTATGGCTCTACTGCTGGGGGCGGTGTGTGTGACCCTCCAAACCGAACTTTCGCACATCACGGCACTCCCGACCACCACTTTCCTGAGTTTTATGCTCCCCATCCACCTTGCCATAGGGGTTGTCGAGGGCGTGGCTACGGCGTTGGTGCTGGGTATTGCCTACAAGAGCGACCCTATGTTGCTCGAAGGGGTGCGTAACCACCCTTCGACTTCGCAACGTGGGTGGCGACCTGTGCTGACACTTGTGGTGGTGGGTGTTGTGGCGCTGGTGTGTGCGGGGTGGATTTCGGATTTTGCCTCGCCACACCCCGATGGCTTGGAGTGGAGTGTGATGCGTACGGCAGGCGAGAGTTCGGTGGCCGCTACCCCCTCGCAACTTGGCGCTGTGTCGGCCTCGGTGGTGGGGGCTACGGCTCTGCTACCCGACTACAAGGGTGCGTTGGCAGGGGTTGTGGGTGCGCTGATACTCGTTGTGGTGGCTTTTGTAGTGGCGTGGATTGCGGGCCGTGCCCCGTGGCGACGACGTGACCGATAGACTGCAACGTGCAATTGCACGACTCCGCCTGCTCGAAGGCTCGGCAACCTGCCACTCACCCCTGCAACGTGTCGATGGACGAGCCAAAATCCTAATCTCGGTTGCCGCTCTTGTCGTGATGCTCACCGTGCCACTCGACCAACCCGTGCGACTGCTGCTTATGATGCTATGCCCCATAGCGATGTGTGGGCTCGGAAGACTCAATGTGGGTCGTGTTGCGTTGTGGTCGCTCGTGGCGGTGCCCTTTGCGCTGGCCGTGGGAGTGTTCAACCCCTTGATTGACCACCAAACGGTGGCTATGGTGGGAGATGTTGCCGTGTCGCGCGGATGGATAACCCTCGTGTCGCTGGTGCTACGAGCGGTGATTTCGACCGCTGTGGTGCTCTGCCTGACTCTCACAACGGGGGTCTATCGCCTGTGTGCGGATGCGGGACGATTGGGGGTGCCCCGAATCTTTGTGGCGCTGTTGCTTATGGTGTGGCGCTATGTGCGATTGCTTGTTGGTGAGGCTCTGAGTCTGCGTATGGCTGTGGATGCACGACGCTACGACTGTCGTCGGCTGCCCCTTGCGCTGTGGGGTAGGATTGTGGGACGACTGCTGGTGCGCTCAATGCACCGTGCACGACGGGTGGGACTTGCTCTCGAAGCGCGTGCAGGTGGGGGAGTGCCACGTTTCGAACTACCTGCCTCGCCGTGGCAACCGACCGATACTCTGTTTGTGGTGGCGAGCCTTGCTGTGGTTGCGCTGCTGCGTTTTGTGCCACTCTCAATCTTTGTGTTATGAGCCACCACTTCCTCCGTTTTTCCGATGTTCACTACGCCTATCCGGGTGGGGTTGAGGCACTGCGTGGAGTGTCGTTCTGTGTCGGTCACGGCTCCAAGGTTGCGCTGCTGGGTGGCAATGGTGCGGGCAAATCCACACTTTTGTTGCTCGCCGCAGGATTGCTCGCCGCTCACTCGGGACACATCTCAATTGGCGGGGTGCCCATAACACCACACACCCTCGGCTCGGTGCGCCATAGCGTGGGTGTGGTGTTCCAGAACCCCGACGACCAACTCTTTATGCCCACCGTGCGCGACGACGTGGCTTTTGGCCCTCTCAATATGGGTTTGCCCGAGGAGGATGTGGCACGCCGTACCTCCGAGGCTCTCGTGCGTGTGGGCGCACTCCACCTTGCCGACCGCGCTCCCGACACCCTCTCCGAGGGGCAGAAACGTATGGCTGCCATTGCTACGGTGTTGTCTATGACCCCCAACATACTGCTTATGGACGAGCCCTCGGCAGGACTTGACCCTCGGGCACGTCGCCGACTGATGGAGATTGTGCGAGGTTTCGACCACACCTGCCTTATCGCGACTCACGATATGGAAATGGCTCGCGAACTGTGTCCGCAAGCCATTGTCCTGTGCGACGGGCGTGTGCTGTGTTGCACCTCCACCGTCGATATTCTTGATGATTCGACCCTGCTCGATGCGGCGGGTCTGTGACGTTACTTGATAGCAATCATATTCTCGATACTGCGCTTGGCGGCTACCGCAACCTCCTGTGGAACCACAACCTCGGGGCTCTCGTCGGCCAACGCTTTATAGACCTTCTCCAAGGTCACCATCTTCATATACTCGCATACCAACTCCACGGGATAGAAACGCTTGTTGGGATAGCGGCGATGCAATTCCCACAGGATTCCGTTCTCGGTTACCACGATGTACTCTTGGTCGTCGCCTTCGCACGCATCCAGAATTGCTGCCGTGCTGCCCGCAACATCGGCCAGCGCAACAACCTCCGGACGGCACTCGGGGTGTACCAACACCTTCACTCCGGGGTGGGCAGCCTTCATCTCCTCGATTTGAGCCGCCGTAACACGGTCGTGAACGTGGCAGCAACCCTTCCATTTGATAAGTTTGCGACCCGTACGCCCCTCGATGTAGGAGCCCAAGTTCTGGTCGGGAGCAAAGATTATGTTGCGACCCTCGGGGATGCTCTCCACCACGCGCAACGCATTGCTGCTGGTACAACAAATATCGGTGTGTGCCTTGACCTCGGCTGTGGTATTGACATAACTTACCACCACTGCGTCGGGGTGCTGGGCTTTGAACGCTGCGAGTTGCTCACCGTTGCAGGCCTGTGCCAACGAACAGTCGGCCTCGGGGTCGGGCAACAACACCTTGCGCTCGGGACACAATACCTTAGCGGTCTCGCCCATAAAACGAACTCCCGCAAACAGGATGATGTCGGCATCGGCCTTTTGGGCCTGCACCGCAAGCGCCAACGAGTCGCCCACAAAATCGGCCACAGCCTGCACCTCACCGGGTGTGTAGTAGTGGGCCAGAATTACGGCACGTTTCTCGGCTTTGAGTCTAAGAATAGCCTCGGTAAGTTCGTGTGTTGTCATAGTTAGATATTAAGAATTTGTCCTTTCGGGCGGGGTTAGTCAACAATAATAACCTCGACACCTGCATCCTCAATCATCTGAATCATCTGTTTGGGCGCACCCGAGTCGGTAATCAGCATATCAATGTCGTCGAAACCACAGATGCGACCAAAGCCGCGAACGCCAAACTTCGACGAGTCGGCCACGACGATGGTTTTGGTCGAGTGTTCAATCATACGTTGGGTGAGTCGAGCCTCCTCGATAGTCGAGGTCGAGATACCCGCCTCGACGTCAATACCGTCCACACCCAAGATAAACTTGTTGCAGATAAAGTCGAATTTACCCCAGCACTCGCTCGAATGGGTCGAGAGTGCGGTAGGACTCACGGGACCTCCGAGTTGCACCACTTGGAACGCGTTGCTCTCGCACAACAGCACCGCTACCTTCAAGAATGCAGTCACAACCTTGATATTTTGCAGAGTGGCGTTCTGCATCAGGTGGGTTGCTACGGTGTAGGCAGTCGAGCCCGACGAGATAATCAGCGAATCGTTGTTTTCGACCATCGAGGCCATATAGGCAGCGATTTTGTTTTTCTTGTCGATATTTACCGTGTGTTTGATGTTGAATTTGGTGTCGGAGACGTGTGGGTTAGTTGCTCTTGCGCTACCGTGCACTTTGTAAAGCAGTCCTTTGTCGGCGAGGATTTTGATGTCCTTGCGGATGGTTACGGTTGTCACACCGAGTTCCTGAGCAATGTCTGTAATCTTGACAAACCCGTTTTTGTTGAGGGTTTCCAAGATAATTTTGTGTCGTTCGGCAATACTGTGCATAGTGTTGTTTGTTTTAAAGGTTTTTAGGGTGTCACAAATATACGAATTTTTGGCGAAGTGCGGTCTGTTTTTTTTCAAAAAAAGTGCCGTGGACCGTGTTAGTCGGTCGAAAGAGTTTCGTTTTGCACCAAAAAGCAAAAGTTGAAATTTCGAAAAACCGAAAAATATTTTCGAAAAATTTTGCTTTTTTGTTTTTTATGTTTATATTTGCATTAGGAAAGTTGCGAAACTTTCTCTAAAAATCCGACTTGTTCCTATCAGCAAGAGGAAGAGTAATTATAGTAGTGTTGTTTTTTTCGGCTTCGGCCGGGGAGTCTGTCGAGTGTGGCGCTTGACAGACTTTTTTTTGTGCGGCCACAAAAAAGGCTGTACAAACACTTAGTTTGTACAGCCCCTTGGGTTGGCCACGGACGCGGTTAGCGGATGCGGTCAATAGAGCGAAGCAGCGCAATATCCGAAGCAACACCGCGCACGGCAAGGTAGTTCGTCAGGAGTGCCACAAAAGGAAGGCAAAGGCTCCAACCCGGAACATTCGTAAGGGCACTACCCGTGGGAATGGTCGAGGCGTAGGTGTCGCCAAAGAACCAAACATAGTAGGCGCCAAATGCCACAATGCCGATAAGCAGTGCGTACTCTGCCATAAGGATGCTCAGTTGCAACTCGCGGCGGCGGAACAAGAAGATATTGACCAGCATTACCACGCCTGCAATGGCGGTGAGCGCTATCATACACAGCGAGCGGAGGTTTACACCCTCGGTGAGCGCATAGTTGTCGCCACCCTCGCTCAGTGCAAAGCCATAGGTATAGAGGCGCATCGACGAGTCGGCGGCATTAAACGTGAACATCGGCAGCAGCGCAAAGAGCACAAGGCACACCACGCCGAGCAGCATATAAAGCGATTGTTTGCGTTGAATCATAGCAGTATTGTTTTAGATGGTTTTATCGATTTTGTAGTTGTTGCGGTCGGGGGAGTTGCGGTTGATAAGTTCGCCCAGGAAGCCCGCAAGGAAGAGCACCGTTCCAAGCACAACGGCCAGCAGTGCAACAAAGAACAGAGGTTGGTCCGTAACCGCACGCACGGCGATACCTGCGCTCTGTTTGACAAGTTTGTCGATGATGACCCACAGCGCCGTGATGCCGCCAACAAGGAACATCACAGTGCCCGTGCCGCCAAAAAAGTACATCGGCGAGCGACCAAATCGTGTCAGGAACATCACCGTAATCAGGTCCAGGTAGCCCTTAATCATTCGCTCCCAGCCATATTTCGACACTCCATAGGGGCGTGCGCGGTGTTCGACAACCTTCTCGCCAATCTTTCCAAAGCCCGCTTGTTTGGCTAGAATGGGGATATAGCGGTGCATCTCGCCAAACACCTCGATACTCTTGACTACCTGGCGGCGGTAGGCTTTCAGTCCGCAGTTGAAGTCGTTGAGGCGGATGCCGCTCACAACACGGCAGGTGGCATTGAAAAACTTGCTCGGAAGGGTCTTGCCTATCGGGTCGTGGCGTTTGCGTTTCCAGCCCGACACCATATCGTAGCCCTCCTCGGTAATCATTCGATACAGCGCGGGAATCTCATCAGGAGAGTCTTGGAGGTCGGCATCCATAGTTATCACAACGTCGCCCTCGGCTGCGTCGAAACCACAATACAGGGCTGCCGACTTGCCATAGTTGCGACTGAAACGGATTCCGCGAATTGCCGAGTTTTCGGCCGCAAGCCGCTCGACAACACTCCACGAACTATCGCGGCTGCCATCGTCAATCATTATAACCTCATAGGCGAAGCCATTTGCCTGCATCACGCGGTCAATCCACGCGGTCAGTTCGCCCAGCGACTCCTCTTCGTTGTATAACGGAACAACAACCGAAATCTGTTTACTCATCACATTCTTCGTTTTTTTTGCGCAGCACGGCGGCCATAGCAATACCAAACAGGCCTCCGTACATCACAAGGTTCATAACTCCCGACAGAATACACACAAACGGGTTGCGCATAGCCTGAACGCTCGCACCACGCATCTGCTCCATCATCTCGATAAGAGCATCGTCGGCTCCCGACTGCAACAGCATTTGGTCTATCTGGTGGTTGATAAGTTCGGTATAATACTCGGGCGCAATCCACGCGCTCAGCACAAACGTGCCAACGCCCCACGCAACACCCGCCAATGCCGACAGACTCAACATAAAACCGAGGCTACGGCCGTAACCATAGGGTTCCTCCCACTCCGTGCGAACGTTGCGGTAGCCGCTCCACCACAGAACCACAACAAGCGGAATTATGATAAGAGCGTTTACCAACATCGGGTGCTCCAACTCCCAACGAAACTGCCAACTCAGCAGGTTCATAACCCACAGCACAACTCCGAGGCTCACACCCCAATTCGCCGCGCGGGTACGCAATAACTTTTTGTCACTCATTTTGTTACTTCTTTTGGTTTCTTCTTTGGTCCGTAAAACAATCCTACCTCAACTCGCCGATACCTTGGCGGACGATTTCGGGTTCGTCGGTGGTCATATCGACAATGGTTGTCGGCTCATCGTGACCATAGTCGGCGCTCACGAGCACATCAATCTTATGGGAGTATCGTTCCCAGATGAGGTCGGGGTCAGTGGTGTACTCCACAATGCTGTCGGGGTCTTTGACCGATGCTGTGTACAGGGGCATTCCCACCTCTTCGACTATTGCCTGTGCTATGGGCGAGTCGGGGATTCGTATGCCCACAGTTTTGCGTTTGGCCAGCACACGGTCGGGAATACTTCCCGAGGCGTTGAGGATAAACGTGAAGGGGCCCGGAGTGTTTCGTTTGAGCACCCTGAATTGTGCGTTGTCGATGCACGCATACTCGGCAGCCTGGCTTATGGACGAGCAGAGGATTGTCAGGGTTGTTTCGTCCTTGCCTGCGAGTTGTGCTATACGCTCGACTCCTCCCACTGCGTTGAGTTTGCAACCGAACGCATACACGCTGTCGGTGGGGTAGATGATAACGCCTCCTTTGTTGAGCGCGTCGGCTACCTTGGAGAGTTCGCGTGGATTGGGGTTTTTGTCATAAAGGCGTACTAACATAGGCTTAGTGCAGTTTCGAACCGATAAGTGTCATAAACTCCTCGCGGGTGCGGTGTTGCGACAGGAATACGCCCGTGAAGGCCGAGGTGGTGGTCACCGAGTTTTGTTTTTGGATGCCGCGCATTTGCATACAGGTGTGGCTGGCCTCGATAACCACGGCAACGCCCATAGGGTTGAGCACCTCTTGGATGCAGTCGCGGATTTGGACTGTGAGTCGTTCCTGCACTTGGAAGCGGCGGGCAAAGCACTCCACCACGCGGGCGATTTTGCTCAATCCCGTGATTGTTCCGTTGGGGATGTAGGCGACGTGAGCCTTTCCCACAAAGGGCATAAGGTGGTGTTCGCAGGTCGAGAACAGGTCGATGTCTTTGACCAGCACCATATGGCGGTAGTCCTCCTTGAAGCAGGCCGACAGCAGGATTTCGCGCGGGTCTTCGGCATAGCCTTTGGTGATGAAGGCCATTGCTTTGGCTACGCGTTCGGGGGTTTTGACCAAACCTTCGCGGGTAGGGTCTTCGCCGAGCAGTTTGAGGATCTCGGTGTAGTGTTCGGCGAGTTTTTCGATAGTTTCGGCGTCATAGACGTCCTCTCTGTGGTATATAGGTTTCATAGGATACCTTTATATATAATATTACAAATATACTAACTTTTGTGGGGCGTTACACGAGTCGGCGGCTTGTGGCTCCCGGTCGCAGTTGCATCGACTCGAAGTCCACACCCTCGACCAACACCACGCCCGGACGGGTGCCAACCCTCAGGCTACCCAACGACTGCTCCATTCCGAGTGCTTCGGCTCCTCCGTGTGTGGCCCATTGCAGTCGCTCGGCAAGAGGCACGGTGGGCATTGCGCTCAACTCGGCCATCATATCGAGTGTTGTGTTGCTGGCCAGCGAGTCGGTACCCACGGCGACCTTCGACCCGCACTCTCGGAGCACCTCCACGGGTGGGCGGAGTTCCGAGATAAAGTCGTTGGAGCGAGGACACACAACCCACACGGGCGCAATCTCAAAGTGGCTCTCAATGGCCTTCACATCCTCGTGGCTAACCTCGCAGGCGTGCACCAACACCATCTGGCGGTTGCGTGGGGTGAGTGCCAGCAGTCGCTCGACGGGTGAGCCGTACTGCCCGATAAAGGGTGCTTCAAACCCTGCACTCCGATACCACTCCCACATTGCGCCTTGTTGGCTGAAAAGGTCCACCTCCTCGCGGCTCTCGGCAAAGTGCAACGACAATCGCTGTGAGTCTATAACATCGGCATAGGCCTCGTCGCGCAGCGAGTAGAGCGAGTGGGGGGTAGGTGTTGCGCTAAGTCCCATTTCGCGTGCCTGCTCGGCAAGTTTCCGCACCTCCGTAGCGTTGTGTTGCCCCAAACCGTAGAGTTCCACAAAGTTGTGGTAGTGGATGCGACTGCGGCGTTTGACCTCAAAGGTCAGACTTCCGTTACACACATCGCCCACGGCCTCGACTCCTGCCTGCCACATCGTGTTGTCCCACAACTCGGCCGCTTGGGTCATCTGGTCGGTCGAAACACCGTGTCGTGCAGCCCGCAGCCCTTGGGCAAAGCCTGCAAAACCGCCGTGAGGGGTCACCTTGCCACGCACATACGACAACTCCAAGTGGCAGTGGGCATTAACCATTCCCGGAATCAACACGCCGTTGTACCACTCCACACTATCCTCGCGGTCGGGGTTATGACACTCGCGGATTTCGACAATAGTGCCGTCGTCCGCCACCGTCACAATCCTATTGCGCCTCAGTCCCTCGGGGGTCAGTATGTAAGGTGCTGTCAGGTGTCGCATTGATGGATATGGTGTCGTTAAGTGTTCTTAAACTGTCGAGCGATATGTTCAGGCTGTCGGCCATACGTTGCAGCACGCTGTCTTGGGCAATGCGGATGCTGTCCTCGACCATTCGAATGCTGTCGGCAATGGCTCGCAGTGTGGAGTCGCGGCGTGCCACCGAGTCTTGCCACGGTTTGATGAATCGTTGGAAGTCCTCGGGGATGGTTTTGCGTAGCAGTTTGCGGCTGATGGAGTCTTGGGCCTTGTCGTTGCCCATATAGAACACCACCTCCAACGAGTCGATACGCATATCGGGAGCGGTCATCTCGCCCAGGCTGTTGGCATAGGGGTTGAGGTCCAGCACCAGATATTGGTCGCCCTCGCGCACCTTGAAGTTGCCTTTGAAGTGGCCGCGCTGTTCGTTGCGACGCATACGGTGGATGTTCTCGCCACTGCGTCGGTTGTAGTTGTTGAGCACATAGTGACGTGTGCGGAGGTTGTGGTTTTTGTCGGTCGAGTCCACAACATAACTATACGACACATCGTAGTCGCCCTCCTCGCGCACGGGGATGCGGATGACAAGTCCCGCGGTATCGGCCACACGACGGATACGAATCAGTGTGTCGTAGTGTACGGTGTGAGCAAAGAGTCGTCGTCCGATTTCGCGCAGGGTGTCGCGCACAGCGAGTTTGTGGGTTGCGGCGGCACGCTCGGCCTCGATGATGCGGATAGCCTCGTCCACAACATCCGATAGGTTGGCACTCTTGCGTTTCGAGAAGTTACCGATGGTGAATCGCATATCCTCCTCGGTGTAGCCGTAGCGCTCCCAGATGGGGGTGTAGATGTCGAGTGTGTCGTGTCCGCGCGAGAAGGCGTTCAGATAGGCGTTCTGTACATAGGCCTCGCTGAAAATCTGTGCCAACTCATCGTCGGGGATGATTTGGGGGCCTCCGCAGGAGGTTGTCCACACCATCGCCACACACAGTGATATGTAGGTCAAAAATCGTTTCATTACTCAATATTTAATTCGTCCGGCCACCGTGGCGCGTGTTGCAATCCAACTCACCGCCGTGAAGGCAGCCACAACAACCAGCAGGTCGGCAGCCACAACCCGAACGGGATAGACATCAACCAAAAAACTATCGGCCGGAATACGTATAAATCCAAAGTGTTGTTGAGCAAGGCTCACAGCCAAGCCCAACACAAAGCCCGCCGCTGCACCCAACATACAGATGGACATTCCCTGATGGGTGAAGATTCGGCGTATCATCGAGGTGTCGGCTCCCAGCGCACGCAGGGTGGCGATACTCTCCTGTTTGTCGATAATCAGCATTGTCAGCGTGCCCACGACCGAGAACGATGCCACCACGAGTATCATAACTCCAATTAACAACACCGCCAACTTCTCGTAGTCCAGCACCTTGTACATCGCGCTCGACAACTCCTCACGGGTACGCACCACAACTCCTTCGGGCAACAACTCGGCAATGGCCTGTTTGACTTTGCGGCTGTCGGCACCCTCCGCGAGGCGCACCTTCAACGCCGAAGCACCCTCGGGGTAGTCCATAAGCGCTTGGGCTTGTGACAGACCAACCAATATATATTGGCTGTCGGTCTCGGCATCCAGCGCAAAGATACCTGCGGGTTGTGCTCCTGCGATATTGACTCCGCTTGTGGGCATAAGTTTGGAGTAGCGGCCACGGCTCGGAACATACATCTCGACCGAGTCCTCTCCTCCGCCCCGCAATTTCAACTCATAGGCAAGGCCCTGTCCCACCACCGCGCAGTCGCCCATCGCATTGTTGAGTGCATATCGGCCGCCCGTAATCATATTACCGATAGGCACAACACTCTCGAACTCCTCATCGACACCCCTCACCGTGGCGGTGGCTTGGCGGTCACGATACGACAGCAGCGCCTGACCATCCAGCACCCACGTCGAGGCTACAACCTCCGACGAGCCATTTATGCGTTGTTGCAACTCCTTGTCGAGGTTCATTGTAGCACCCCTCTCGGGCATAACCGTAATCTCGGGTTCGAAGTCGCTATGCATACCCCGCACTATGGCATCAAAACCGTTGAACACCGACATCAGAATCACCATTGCCGCCACGGGAACTCCCACGGCCACCACACTGACCCACGACATCACATTGATGATGGAGTGGCTCTTGGGTGAGCGCAGAAAGCGGCGGGCTATCAGGCGTGCTGTGTCGATGGTGCGTGCCATAGGCGATTACTTGTTGAGCAGGCCCTCGATATTTTGGATATACTCCAACGAGTCGTCAATCATAAACTGCAACTCGGGCACAATACGCAATTGGTTACGCACACGGGCACCCAACACACCGCGGATATAGCGGGTGTTTTGTTCGAGCACCTGCATCACGGCCTCGTGTTTGTCCCACGGGAACACGCTCACATACACGCGGGCAATGCTCAAATCAGGGGTGATACGAACGGCTGTAACGGTGGTCAGTGCACCACGCAGCATCTCTTTACACTCCTTGATAAAGATTTCGCCCAGGTCTTTGTGTAGTTGTTGGGCTATCTTTTGTTGTCTTACGCTCTCCATATATTTACATATTTATAACTTTCACATCCTGGAAATTTTTGCGGTCGGCTTCGCGTGCAGCTCGGCGTGCGGGGTCGTTGAGGTTGAGTGGCGGAGCCTTGATTCCGCCCTTGCCCAATCGGACATAGATACCGAAGTTGATAAACAGGTTGTCCAACTCGGTTCGCACGGGGTTGGCCGAGTACTTACCGCGCGTGGTCAGCAGGTCCGAGAATCCGTAGTAGTACCGCGCATCCACATAGAACTCCATACGCCCGAACAGCAGTCCTGCACCGCCGCCCACCACAAGGCCGTAACCCAGGCGACGGTCCCTGACCTTGTCGTAGATATATTTGTCGGTCGAGTTCGGCTTTTTATCACGGTCGTAGCCATAGGCAATGTCGCTCTCGCCGATGTTGTATTGCAGATTGACACCCGCCGTAACAAACACCCTGACGTGGCGTTTGAAAAAGTAAAGGTGGGGTTGCCAATAGAACGGAACTACCAGGCTCTGCAAGTCACGGCGATAGTAGAGGGTCGAGTCGGTATTGTTACCGAAGTATCGTTTGAAACCGCGTTGTTGGAACTCCACGTCGGCACCGATACAGCCAAACACCTGCACCTCGTTGTACCATTTCCACGATACACCGCCTGTCCACTTGCCCCACACGGGCGAGGTTACATATTTGGGGTAGGCGCGGATGTTGCCATAGCCGTAGCCGCCACGAACTCCCACATAGTGTTGTGCCGCAAGGTCCGATATGCCCAGGCCAAGCACCACAACAGCCGTAACGAGTATATATTTGAGTAGTTTTGTCATCTGTGTTTGTTATTTAATGGCGTTTGTAACCGAGCCGATTTTGGACTTCATACCGCCCAACGCGCCGCCAATGCTCAGGCCGCCGCCTCCGCTGTTCTCCTCATCCTCGCCACGTCGTTTAGCCTCCTCGGCCTTACGCAGTCGTTCCTCCATAAGTTTGCTTACCCTCACGCGCTCGGCAGACTCCAATTTGGCTATCACGTTCTCGATGGTGATGGGGGCAAACATTTGGTTCATATCGGTTGTCAGTGTAACTTCCCAGTTGGCTCGGGTGGGCACCGCTTTGTCGCCCGCCTCCGAGGTGTAGGTCTCGACCCTTTCGGGTTGTCGGCGTGCAATTACGTCGCCCGAATCCCACATACCGTTGCCGTTGAGGTCTTCGGTAACACGCAGCGTCACTTCGCCCTCGGGAACATACTCAAAGGTGTATTGTCCCGTCACCACGTTGCGTCGCTCCTCGATTGTGTTGCCACTCTTGTCTTTGAGTGTGAGGATATATTGCGACTCAGGGGTTTTGCCTGTCAGGTTGATAATCACTTTGGCGTATTTGTCCTTCTCCATAATTTTGAAGTCGGCGCTCAGTGTGTCGTTGGCTTGGCGTGCCACGTTTACAAACACTCCTGCGGGGATTGTCAGGTGGTACTCGCCTCCCGAGGTCCAATCGCCCGAGATGTGCCACTTACGCATATTGGCTGTGTCCTGCTCGATGCGTACCGCAACGGGGGTCTCGGTCTTGTTGCCTTCCTTGTCGGTTTCGATTGCCGCCAGCGTGATGAGGGTGCTGTCAATACTCACAAGCGGCATCGTGAACTCGATGGGGATAGTCTTGTTGGGGTTGATTTCGTTGCCCGACAGGACCTTGAATCCAAAGGGGTTGGCTTTGGGCTTGGGGATATACTCCTCGCCTGCCTGTTCGGCGGCTTTGCGAGCCTTCTCCTCCTCCTCGCGGGCCTTCTTCTCCTCCTTGCTCTCGACATAACGCCACAGCAGTTTGAGGGTGTCGGTCTCGGGCTGCAACACGTTGAGTGAGTCGTGTTTCATATAGGTGATGATACCTTGGAGCGTGTCCTTGATGCGGCCGGGCGACACGTTAAACCACAGTGCGATGGTATCTTTACCCTTGGTGGTGTACTCCCACACGAGGCTGTCGTTGGGTATGCTGTCAAACCAGATACTCTTGATTTCGGGCTTGGGTGCGCCGAAACGCAGTATCACCTTGTTTTGCAACGGACGTTCCGAGGCGGTAAGGTTTTGGCGTTTGAACTCTTTGTCCATAAACAGACGCAGATATATTTGGGGGTCGGCCGTGGGGTAGTTGCGCAGTGAGTCCACCCAATAGGCAAAGCCCGGCAATTCCGCAGGATTGACATACTCGTCCATAAATCCAACCTTATCGACTCCCGGCTCATAGGTGCCGTTTTTGTTCTTATCTTGCACCGCATAGACCTTATACTTGATAGGTTTGAGGTTTTGGGCCACAAAGATTCCGTTGTTCTCGGAGCGTGCTATGGCGTCGGGTTGGATGTTGAACAGAATGGAGTCGTAGTCGGCAATCGAGTCGCACAGCGCATCGTAGAAGAACAGCAGGGTCTTGCCCGCGCTATCACCACTCTGGCCGTCGGCAACATAGCCCGACATTATCATCGAGTCGATACTCTCGCCTGTCGAGAACACATATCTCAAACCATACAGCACATTTCCCTCGTTGTTGTCCCTGACGGCGCTTCCGAAATTGAGCGCATAGGTTTGGTTCTCTTTGAGCGAGTCGTCGGTAATGCTGATTTGGACTCCTCGGCCACGAATGGTGAGGGTTGGTTTCTTCTTCATTGCGGGCGACACAAAGAACTCGCTACCGACATCTTTGAGTTGGACATACTCGTCGAACTCGATAAAAATCTTCTTCTCGGTAAACTTGGTCTGACCCTGCAACGGCAGCATAGAGGTTATCACCGGCGGGAGCGAGTCTTTGGGACCTCCCAGCGGTGTGGTGGTGTTGGCGCAGCGCGAGAACAGGCCCGAGCACACAAAGAGTGCCGCAGCCGCACGCACCACGGCCATTCGTATTTTGGTTGTCTTGTTCTGTTTCATTTGCTCTTCTTGGGGTTGTCCTTACTCCTCACTCTTGGGGAAAACAAACTGCCACGACTCCTTGTAGTCGGCGCCACGCCATATACGCAGCCAAATGGGAATTTCGAGGTACCACAGGTTTTCGGTTATGGTGGCCTGCTTCCAGGCAAACACCTCGTACTCGGGGGCACACACAACAATTATGGCATCGGTGGCGTGAAGTTGCAACACTATGTTGCCCGAATCGTTCTGCATCGCCTGAACATTACACAGCACACCCTCGCCCGTCTTGCGGTCGATAACCTGGCCCATAATCACCGAGTCGAAGGTCGAGGGTACGCGCAGACGCTCGGTGGTGCCATAAAAGGCATAGGCAGTCCAATCGGAAGGGGTGTTACCCACGCCTCCCGAGTAGGTTTGGACGTGCGGCACCAGCGTATAACTACAATCCAGTGCCACGCGTTGGCATCCCAAGCCTACTGCGGCCACAGCCACAAGCACCGCAAGGCGTGCCAACGTTCGATGAAATATGTTCGTTTTGTTGTTCATACACTATTTTTGCTCTTCCCCCAACTCCTCACGCAACTCGCCGATGGTTTTACCCAACACGGGGTGGCGGTAGTCGCGCATAATCTCGCACAGAGGAGCCAACACAAAGTCGCGAACGTGCAACAGCGGGTGGGGAATTTTCAGGTCGGGAGTATCGACCACACAATCGTCATAGAACAGAATGTCGATGTCGATAGGGCGCGAACTGTATGCTGCTCCCGTAGCGGCTTTCTCGGCCTGCTCGGCGGCGCGGTCACGGCCCAACTCCACCTCGATGGTTTGGACGGTTTGCAACAACTCTTCGGGCGACAAATCGGTGTCTACCACCAAAATCTGGTTGCTGAAAGGTGCTGCCTCAAAGCCCCACGATTTGGACTCATAGCGATGCGAACAACGCATAACTACGCCGGCTCGGTTGTTGATAAGTTCTTGTGCGCGGTGCATACGTTCCTTGACGCCTGCGATGTTACCGCCTGTAATAAGTACTGCGCGTGCCATTACTTCGGATTTATTAGTTTGCTCACTGTCAGAGCAAAGTGGGTGAATATTATATTTGCGTTTCCGTTTTGGCGCACCTGTGTCAAAGCGTGTTCCATCTCGTAAACGAGTTTTTCGATATTGTCATTGCCGATGAAGGGCGAAAACTTGCGGCAAAACTCCAACTCCGCACCCCACAAGTGGCATATCTCGGTCATCCCCGCGTGCAACATATAACTGTTGCGCAACAGGCGGACAGAGTTCTCCAAAAAATACTTCTGCGGCTCGCGACCCATCTTGGCAACACGCTCCGCCCAAGTGATAAGTTCCAGGTGGCGGTTGTTGTAACTCAGGCGCATCAACTCCACAAACAACTCGAAGTATTCGCCTGCATCCTGCTCGCCATCGCCCAAGCGACGAGCCTCAATAAGGTTGCCGCCCGACATACGGGCCAACTGAACAGCCTTGGCGCTCTCCACACCCTCGCTCTCCAACTTGGCGGTCAGCGAACGCTCGTCCACACCGCCGATACGATAGGGTTGTGTACGGCTTATGATGGTGGGCAGCAACATTTCGGGCGACTCGCTCACCAACACAAACAGAGTTTTATCCCACGGCTCCTCCAAGATTTTGAGCATCGCATTGGCGGGCTCGGCCTTCATCCTCTCGGGCAGCCATATAATCACCGCCTTGTACTCGGCCTCAAAACTCTTGAACGACAACTTGCGCATCATCTCGCCAATGTCGCCAACGCTGATATTTCCCTGCTGATTGTCCAACCCTATGGCCTCGTACCACTCCTGCTCGGTGAAGTAGCCACCCGTGCGGCCGACGATTTCTCTCCATTGCGGCATAAAGTGGTCGCTCAGTATCACCTCATCCGCCTTCTTGCCCTTCTTGTTGACGGGCATCACAATGTGCAGGTAGGGGTGTTCCAA
>JAFTYJ010000023.1 GCA_017464745.1 Rikenellaceae bacterium
CCGAGTGCGCACCGCTCATCGGATACGAGGAGTGGCAGAAGTTTGTAAAACGTTCCTGCGGCAAACCTGTTTCGGGTATGGAAGTGAGAATCGCTTCCAAAAACGAGAGAGAGATTGTGGGAGAGATTCAAGTGAAGGGTGATAATGTGACGATAGGATACTTCAAAAACCCCGAAGCGACTGCCGCAGCGTTTACAGACGACGGATGGTTCCGCACGGGCGACCTCGGTGTCAAAGACTCCAAAGACAACATCTTTATCCGTGGCCGCAGTAAGGCTATGATTCTGAGCGCCAACGGACAAAACATCTATCCCGAGGAGATTGAGGACAAACTCAACAACCTGCCTATGGTGGCCGAGTCGCTGGTGGTAGAGCGCGGCAAAGGCAAACTCGTGGCACTGGTGGCTGTGGATGGTGCGGGCAAACCCGTAACACCCGAACTCAAAGCCGAAGCAGCCGAACAGATGACCGCCAACCTTGCCGACCTCAACCGTATGTTGCCCGCTTATAGCCAAGTGGCTGCCATCGAACTTATCGACGGCGAGTTTGAGAAGACCCCCAAACGAAGCATCAAACGCTTCCTTTACAGTTAAACAACAAAAATTGGCACGACCGTCCCTCTGGAAGTGTCAAAGCAGAGAGAATAAAGTGAGTAAGAACTCCGAAGCGTGAGTTAGATTGTGTGTGTTGGAAATGCTTCGGACAAGTGAGAGAGAGAAGAGGGTGATTTTGTTGGAGAACATCCCGTGTGGCAGTGCCACACGGGATGTTCAGTTTAGGGCTAAGGGCGGACAATCGGAGCCAGCTCTTTGTTATTTGTATTTCAGAGGGTTAAATCACAAAGGCTATCTGTTTGAACAGGAATGTGCGCACACCCTCGGAGGTATCGACAACAAGGTCGCCACGCGGTGCCACATCGCGTATTGTGCCACGTAACTTTGTCCCGTCGGGCAACACAAAATCGGCCTCCACACCTCGGCGATACATTCGGGCCACATACTCGGCGTGCAGACTCTCGCGCCCCTCGGCAAGCGATGCATAACGTTGCATCAGACAACCCACAAAACGCTCCAAAACCTCTGTGCGCTCCACCTCGCGACCACACTCCACAGCCATTGACGTAGGGTTGGGCAGCGACGGATCGAACTCCGTCTGATTGATATTGATACCCACACCCACCACAGAGCGAGCCACACGGCCGTCGGCAAGCGAATTTTCGATAAGCACACCCACCAACTTGCGGTCACCAACATAGATGTCGTTGGTCCACTTGATTGTGGTGGGAAGGTTGTAGGCAGCAAAGGTGTCGGTCAGAGCCAGCGCCACGCACTCCAACAGCGAGAATTGGTCGGCAGCGGCAAGATTCTCGGGACACAGAACAACGCTCAACATCAGGTTTTGACCCGATGCACTCGACCAGCGGTTACCCCTCTGGCCACGTCCCTCGGTTTGAAATTCGGCCACCACCACATCGCCGTGCGTGTAGCGTGGATTGCGTGCCTCGTCATTTGTCGAGGAGAGTGTGTCGAAACGATAAATCACAAGTGTGCGCTAATGGTTGATTAACAGTGCGGTTTGTGTAATTTTGGGCATTTCGGGCGGCGCGATGTTAAGATTTCGTAAGTGTGCACTACCCCTCGGCCGCAAAAAATGCTCAAACCTATTGCAAAGGTATGATTTTGAGCGAAAAATCACAATTTGTTTTGTAAATTTGCGCCCGTAAACATTAGACCTGTATGAAGATGACCTATCGCAGCAAACTCGCAATGATGTTTGCCTTCACCCTGACCTGGTGCCTTATGTCTTGCAACAACACTATGAAGATTAATATGTTGCCATATCCCGAAACCCACTGCGACAGCGTGGTGGACAACTACTTCGGAGTCAGTGTGGCCGACCCCTATCGCTGGTTGGAGGACGACCGCAGCGAGGCTACCGCCCAATGGGTGGCCGCCCAAAACCGCGTGACCTTCGACTATCTCCACCAAATCCCCTATCGTGACGCCGTGCGCGAACGACTCACACAACTGTGGAACTATCCCAAAGTGGGAGTCCCCCAACGTGTAGGCGAATGGTGGCTGACCTTCCGCAACGACGGACTCCAAAACCAATCGGTGCTGTATCGCGGCACTTCGCCCGATGATGCAGGCGAGGTTTTGCTCGACCCCAACACCCTGAGCGACGACGGCACTGTGGCTCTGTCCGATGTGTCGTATTCGCCCAACGGCCGCTATATGGCCTATGCAGTATCGGTTGCAGGCTCGGATTGGGTTGAGATTCGTGTGCGCGAGGTGGCTACGGGCAAGGACCTGCGCGAGGTGATTCGCAATGTCAAGTTCTCGGGCGCACAGTGGGCTGCCAATTCGCGCGGCTTCTATTACAGCGCCTACGACAAACCCACCAAAGGTGCCGAGTTGAGCGAACAAAACCGTTTCCAAAAGGTCTATTACCACCGCTTGGGCAACTCACAACGCTACGACGCACTCCTCTATGAGGACAAAAGTCACCCCTTGCGCTACTTCTCGGCCGAAGAGAGCCGCGACGGTAAATGGGTATTTGTGACAGGCTCCGAGGGTACCTATGGCACCGAAATTCTCTACCGCGAGGCCGACAAACGCAAAGCACCGTGGAGAACTCTGTTCCGCGGATTTGAGTGGGAGTACACCGTGGTCTACACCTCGGGCGATATGGCCTATGTGCTGACCAACCAGGATGCGCCCAACTGCCGATTGGTGGAGGTTGAACTCGCGTCGGGCGTTATTACCCGCGACGTTATTCCTCACCGCGAGGAGGCTCTGTTGGAGAGTGTGAAGGCTGTGGGTGGCGGCTTTGTGGCCTGCTACCTCCAAGACGCCTGCTCAAAGATGGAGCAATGGACTATCGAGGGCACCAAGGTGCGCGATGTCGAAATCAACGGCATTGTGTCGGTATCGAACATCGAGGGCAAGTGGAACGACAGCACAGCATATTATGCGCAAACAGGCTTTACCGCTCCGTCGAGTGTGTGGTCGCTCAACCTGAACGACGGCTCAACCCGTGAGGTTTCGCCCGCCAAGGTGTGCTACGACCCCGAGGATTTCGAAACTCATCAGGTGTTCTTCACCAGCAAGGACGGCACCCGTGTTCCGATGTTTGTCACTCACCGCAAAGGTCTGCGTCTGAACGGCAAAAACCCCACCTATCTGTATGGCTACGGCGGTTTCAGTATCAACCGCACACCGAGATTTGTTCCTGCGGCCATTATGTTTATGGAGCAGGGCGGAGTTCACGTCGAGGTGTGTCTGCGAGGCGGCAACGAATATGGCGAAAAGTGGCACCGCGACGGTATGTTGGAGCGCAAACAGAACGTGTTTGACGACTTTATCTCGGCTGCCGAGTGGCTCATCACCGAGGGTTATACCTCGGCCGACAAGTTGGCCATTGCAGGTGGCTCCAACGGCGGACTGCTCGTGGGCGCGTGTATGACCCAACGTCCCGACCTGTTTGCCGTGGCACTGCCCGCTGTGGGTGTGATGGATATGTTGCGCTTCCACCTGTTCACCGTAGGCTGGGGCTGGGTTGTGGAGTATGGTTCGAGCCAAAACGAGGAGCAGTTCCACACCATCTATGCCTACTCGCCGTTGCACAACATCCGCGACGGAGTGTGCTACCCCGCAACGCTTGTCACCACCGCCGACCACGACGACCGTGTGGTTCCCGCCCACTCGTTCAAGTTTGCAGCACGTCTGCAAGCCGCCCAAGGGTGCGAAACACCGACCCTTATACGTATCGACACCAACGCAGGACACGGCGCAGGCAAACCGACATCGAAACGTATCGACGAGGCTGCCGACACCTACTCCTTCCTGTTGTGGAACACCAATAGCGAATTCCGAGAAGTAAAATAACCCAAACTATAATCTAACAAATCACAATCTGACAACTATGAAAGTTTATAAATTCGGAGGTGCCTCCGTAAAGTCTGCCGAGGGCGTTCGCAACCTCAAATATATCATTGAGGACCAGAGCGAACTGTTTATCATCATCTCGGCAATGGGCAAAACCACCAACGCCTTGGAGAACGTCTTGGACCTCTTCTACAAAGGCGATAAACAGGGTGCCGCCGACGCTATAACCCAAATCGAAGGTTACCACGCAACCATTATGGACGACCTGTTTGGAGCGGGAGTTGTGCCTGCACCCGTTGCGGAGTTGTTCGCTGCGCTGCGCCAAACCGTGGCCGAGGGTGTGCCCGCAAGCCGCGAGTGGGAGTGCTGGTACGACGCGCTGGTTAGTTATGGCGAACTTATCTCGACCCGCATCATCTCGGAGTATCTCAACAGCCAGGGCGTGACCAACCGCTGGATTGATATGCGCCGCACGTTTGTGACCGACGGCAACTTCAAATACGCCAACGTGGACCTTATAGCCACCAAACGTCTGCTCGACAAGGCTGTAAACGAGGCCACCGAGAGTATCTATATCGGCCAGGGATTTATCGGTGCCACCCATACGGGCGAAACCACAACCCTGGGACGCGAGGGCTCGGACTACTCGGCCGCTGTGGTTGCATCGGTTATGGGAGCCGAGAGTTTGGCTATCTGGAAAGACGTGATTGGTGTGCTGAACGCCGACCCCAAGATTTTCGACGATGCACAATACATCCCCGAACTGACCTACCTGGACGCTATCGAGTTGGCTTACAGTGGCGCTCAAATCATCCACCCCAAAACTATCAAACCGTTGCAAAACAGCGACATACCCCTGTATGTTCGTCCCTTTGGCGATAAGTTTGCCCCCGGCACCGTAATCAAAAACGTTATCGACCGCCCCGTGGAGATTCCTATCCGAATCCTCAAACGCAAACAGGTGGTGATGAGCATCCAACCCAACGACTTCTCGTTTGTGTTGGAGGAGCGTCTGGCCAAGATTTTCACCATTCTCGAAGACTACAACATCAAGGTGAACCTTATCGAAACCTCGGCTATCAAGATGAGCCTGTGTGTCGATAACTCGCGTCACCTGCCCCGCGTAATCGAGGAGTTCAACCGCTACGGATTTACCGTGGCCCACAACGAGGGTATGGAGTTGCTCACCATTCGTGGCTATACCGAGGAGTTGTTGGACCGCTACATCCGCAAGGGCGAGGTTATGGTTCAACGTTCGCAAACCCTGTTGCGTATTGTTCGCCCCGAGGGTTCGGAGTTATAATCGAAATCTATTCTATCAACACCTATGAAAAAAATACTTATGCTGACAGCATTGGCAGGCGTTATGTGCGCCTGCTCGGGTCAAAAGGGTACAAAACCCATTGACCCTGTGAACTTCAACAACGACATTGCGTTGGAGGAGGATTTTTATGAGCACTTCACCGGCGGATGGCAGGCTCTGCACCCGCTCAAACCCGAATTTTCGCGTTATGGCGCATTCGACGTGGTGCGCGAGAACAACGAAATTCGTATCAACTCGCTGTTTGAGGAACTCTCCAAACAGACCCACGAGAAGGGTACCGAGGCCCAAAAAATCGCCGACCTCTACAACCTCGCAATGGACTCGACCCGTCTGAACAAAGAGGGTTGGACACCTATTATGATGGATATGAAACGTATCTCGGAGGTTGAACACCCCGCAAGCATTGCCGCACTGATTGCCGATATGCACATCTCGTCGGGCTCGCCGTTCTTCGCTCCGTGGGTCGATGCCGACCTGGCAAACCCCAACGCCAATGTGCTCTACATCTATCAGTCGGGACTCGGTATGGGCAACAAGGAGTACTACCTCGACCCCGCCAACGCCCACATCCTGGATGCCTACAAAACCTACATCAAAACTCTGTTCGCAATGTCGATTAAGGACGAAGCAGGTGCCGAGCAGGCTATGCAAAACGTTATCGACACCGAGATGGCTATTGCCCAAGGCTCGTTCAGCCAAGTGGAGTTGCGCGACATTCACCGCAACTACAACCCCACTACCGTTGCCGAACTCAAAGCCGACTACCCCAACTTCCCGTGGGATATCTACTTTGAGCGTATGGGTATCGCTACCGAGCGTGTGATTGTGGGTCAACCCTCGGCTCTGGTTGCAATGAACTCGCTGATGAAAACTATGACCACCGAGCAAATGCGCGACTACCTGGCATTCCACTATCTGACCAGCGCGTCGAGTTATCTGAGCGACGAGTGGATGACCGCCAACTTTGAGTTCTTTGGACGCACTATGTCGGGTCAGGAGCAACCCAAACCCCGTTGGAAACGCGCTCTCAGCGTGCCCAACAGCATCCTCGAAAAGGCTGTCGGCAAACTCTATGTCGATAAATACTTCCCCGAAAGCCACAAAGCCAAAGTGCTCGAAATGGTTCAAAACCTCCAAGCGGCTCTCCAACAACACATCGAGGGCTTGGAGTGGATGAGCGACGCAACCAAACAGGCTGCGATTGACAAACTCTCGGGTTTCATCGTAAAAATCGGCTACCCCGACACTTGGAAAGACTACTCGACCCTCGAAGTTGATCCCGAACTCGGATATTGGGCCAACATCAAACGCGCACAAGCGTGGTACACCGCCGACGCTATCGCCAAACTCGACCGTCCCGTCGATAAAACCGAGTGGCTGATGCCTCCCCAAATGGTGAACGCCTATTACAACCCCGCAACCAACGAGATTTGTTTCCCCGCGGCTATTCTCCAACCTCCCTTCTTTGACCCCGAGGCCGACGACGCTGTAAACTATGGTGCTATCGGTGTGGTTATCGGCCACGAGATGACTCACGGTTTCGACGACCAAGGTCGCCAATTCGACAAGGACGGTTGTCTGCGTGATTGGTGGGCTCCCGAGGATGCTGCCAAGTTCAACGAACTCGCGGCTGTGCTCATCGACCAATTCAACCAAATCGAGGTTATGCCCGGTCTGATGGCCAACGGTGCACTCACCATCGGCGAGAACATTGCCGACCAAGGTGGTTTGAAAGTTTCGTACACCGCCTATATGAACACTCTGGGTGGCGTGGAGCCCGAACCTATTGACGGTTTCACCGCAGCACAACGTTTCTACATCGGCTACACCAATGTATGGGCACAAAACATCCGCGATGCCGAGATTGCAAAACTCACCAAAATGGACCCCCACTCGCTGGGCAAATGGCGCGTGAATGCAACTCTCCGCAACATCGAAAACTTCTACAAAGCATTCGACATCCAAGAGGGTGATGCAATGTGGCTCGCTCCCGAGAAACGAGTTAACATCTGGTAATCGCCCCCTGCACACAGCAACTGCGGTCTTCCACACGGAGGGCCGCAGTTTTTTTTGTTACACTCTATGGGAGGTGGCTGGACCACTTTTTTATCTCCTTGTTGTGGCGACAGAGAAACTACATCTTTTTTGTTGCGGGATAAGTGGGGGGGAGAAATCAAGAACGATTTTCACACTCACCCCTCACACTCACCCCTCACACTCTTTTGCCCACCTCACTCTTCTCGCTCTTCTCACCCGTGGGTAAACAAAAAAAGGCTGCTCCCTTTTGGGAACAGCCTTTTGGTTTGTAAGGTGTGACGATTACTTGTTGTTGTAAGCGTACATCTTTTGGATCAGCATAATAACTTTGTTCGAGTAACCCCACTCATTGTCATACCAAGCAACGAGTTTCACGAAGTTGTCGTTCAAAGCGATACCTGCTTTTGCATCGAAAATCGAGGTGTTAGCGTCACCGGTGAAGTCGGTCGATACAACGTCGTCCTCAGTGTACTCGATGATACCTTTGAACTCGTTCTCCGAAGCGGCTTTCATAGCGGCTTTAATCTCCTCGTAGGTAGCGCCTTTCTCCAAGCGGCAGGTCAGGTCAACAACCGAAACGTCCAGAGTAGGAACGCGGAATGCCATACCGGTCAATTTGCCGTTCAAAGCGGGGATTACTTTACCTACTGCTTTTGCAGCACCGGTGCTCGAAGGGATAATGTTACCGCCAGCAGCACGGCCACCACGCCAGTCTTTCATCGAAGGACCGTCTACGGTCTTTTGAGTTGCGGTGGTAGCGTGAACGGTGGTCATAAGACCCTCGATGATACCGAATTTGTCGTTGATAACTTTTGCAAGGGGAGCCAAGCAGTTGGTGGTGCACGATGCGTTCGAAACGATGGTTTGGCCAGCGTAGGTGTCGGTGTTTACACCGCATACGAACATGGGGGTGTCATCTTTCGAAGGAGCCGACATAACAACGTATTTGGCACCTGCTGCGATGTGAGCCTCAGCTTTCTCTTTGGTCAAGAACAGACCGGTCGACTCAACTACGTACTCAGCACCTACCTCGTTCCATTTCAGGTCAGCGGGGTTTTTCTCAGCGGTTACGCGGATAGCGTTGCCGTTTACTACGAGTTTACCGTCCTCTACGGCTACGGTGCCGTTGAAACGACCGTGAACCGAGTCGTATTTCAGCATATAAGCCATGTACTCAACGGGTACCAAGTCGTTGATACCTACTACCTCGATAGTGTCTGCGTTGTTGCAAGCAGCACGGAATACCAAACGGCCGATACGTCCGAAACCGTTGATACCAATTTTAATTTTCGACATAATTTTACCTAAATATTTAGTGTTAAACTTCTTGTTAGCGTTTTCACAATGATTTATGGCGCAAATTTAAGTAAACATTTGTAAATCACCAAACAATTTACACCTTTTTAAATATTTTTATTATTATCGCCCCGACCTCTATGCCAATTGTGTGCCGACACGGGGTGGAATCTCACTTCGGCGGGGTTATTTGCCGAAGGAGATTACGGGGGTGCTGCCCGAGTGGTTGACAATCGAGGCATCCTTACCCGCAGGCAGGATAATCTTAGTCAGCGTGGGCGAGTCTTTGACGTTCACCGAGCCAATCGAAATACACGGCGACAGGTCAATCTCAATCCACTTATTGGTGTGGGCGTAGAAGTTGTTAAGCATCACGCAACCCGTCAGGTTGATGGTTTGCAGGTTACCGCGCTGGCAGTAGATAACGGTCAGCGCGCTCAAACCGCTCAAATCCAGAGAGGTGAAGCCACAACTACGACACATAATATTACCCAGTGCGGTACAACCTTTGAGGGTCAGCGACACAAGGTCGGCATTGTCGTAGCAATCGAGTGCGGTGAGGCTTGTACAACCCGTCAGGTTGAGCGATTGCAGACCGATATTGATAACCGACAGCGAGGTCAGAGCCTTACAATTCTGAGCCGAAAGGTGGTTGATACGTCCCGTTACGAAGGTATTGAGTTTGGTCAGGCCATCCAACACCAGACTCTCAATCGAACTACCCGCGAAATCGGCAGTCGCCAGATTTGCACAACCCGTGAAGTCCAATTTATTGGCTTGAACCTCTTGTGCCACAAGGTTTTGAAGAGCCGAATTCTTAGGCATTATGACTTTCGAGAAGGAGTTGCTGCTGATATTAAGGTCGGTCACGGTCGAGCAACCACTAAGGTCGAGCGATGTGATATTGGTCGACGAGCAATCGAACGTAGTGAGCGATGTGAGCAGTTCCATACCCGAGAGCGTTCTCACAGCAGTGCCGGCAATCGACAGCGAGGTGATGGTCGAAAGTTCGCTTTGGGTCAGCATACCGTTGTTGTTGGCATCACACTCTTTGAGCAGAATTTGGAGCAGTGTGGGGTCGGTAAAGGCGGCATTCAGGCTCTCGGATTTCTTCCAGGTGTCACTTACAACGATAGTCGGGAACTCCTTGACAGTCGAGCGTTTGAGTTCGACAGCAGGCGAGGTGAACGTCGCTTTACCACTGCTTGTCATCACATCCACGGTCAGTGCAATAGGTTTGTCCACATCGGTGGGGCGCACCACGGCATAAGCAGTAATGGGCGAGGCGAGTGTAGGACGATAATTCTCGAAGGTAAGTCTCACATAGTCCTTCGGGTCGGCAAAGGTAACCTCGTTGTTGGCGGGGTCGCGCATATCTACGCTGAACGCACCCGTCAGGGCGTTACCCGGCGACGAGATAAGAATCGACGAGATACTCTCCGAAGCCAGCGCTTTGTCGGCACCATCGGTGAGTGTCAATCGGAGTACCGTGAACAGGTGTCCGTCGGCTGCAAAGTTGAAGTTAAGTCCCGAAATATTTTTGTCTTCGTAGTAGGCCGCGGTCAGCGGGTCCGAAACCATAAAGTCTGCCGAGCCGTCAAACTCTGCGTTCTGCTCCGTGGGCAGGTTGGCCGAGATTACATAGCCGTTGGATTTGGCGGTATAGGGATAGTATGCGCGGAATGTGGTTGCCGAAGCGCTCTTGCCGGCATAGGCAAAACTACCCTTAAAACCGTTCTCTACGCGGCTGAACGGGCGGTTATTTTGAATATCGTCAACATAGACACCCAGCACATCGTTCGACTTCCAAGCCAACGAGTTGTCGGCTTTGATAGAGGTTCGTGTGCCACTATGTTGGGCGGTTACAAAGGCTTCGAAACTACCCTCCAAAGCGGGGGTGTCGGTATCATTTGCGGTGCAGGCGGCCAACATTGCCACAGCCGCCAGAGCCATATATTTCAGTGTTTTCATAGTGTTCGATTGCGTATGAGTGGTTAGTTCCAGAAGTCCTCTTTATTTTTGTCGTCGGTGTCGCCGGGCAGGGGTTTGATTGTGGCATCGCCATCGACGTTACCCCAATCCGCGAAGCGAGTGTCGAGCCAATCCAGACGCGATTTGAGCACCTCACGCATACGTTGGATAGCCTCGGTCGACGAGAGTGTTTCGTCGCCATTCTCGCGACGGCCGTCGTCAATCAGGTTTTGGTGGTGGATAGCCCAGTTGGCCTCGGCCGATTTGCGGAGGTACTCCTCCTGCTCGTCGATATAGCGGCTTTGGATTTCATAGAAGTGGGGTTTGTACAAATCCCAGTGAGCCTTGACTGTCGCCTTAAACTCGGGGCACTCCCACAGGAACGGAATCCACGCAGCGGTCTTGTTGACCCATTGGTTTTGGGTAGTGCGGATAAACGACATAAAGTCGAAATCCCACAGCGGGCCGCCATAGAAACGGGTGTCGTTCTGTTTCTTGTACATATAGTAACTATACGGACCACGGGCGGGCTCGGGGGTTGCGGTGATTTCGTAAATCAGCCATTGGTCCACAATCGTACTCAGGTCGATGTAGGTCGAAAGCGCCTCGCTCCAATCGCCACCATTGTTGCTGATAGCCTGCTCGGCTTTGCGGAAGTGGTTGTGGATATAACTAAACTGTTTGTCATTACCATCTTCGATTGAGGGAATCTTGACGTGCACGGTGCTGTTGGCGCCACCGGTGAGAGTACCTGTCATACAGATAGAGTTGAAGGTGTAGGTGTCGGAATCACCATAGCGGTCAATCTCCAACACATAACCTCCCGTAATGGCGTTACCCTCGGTGTCGTCGATACTCATCTCGTTAATATTGACACGATTCTCGTCGATTCGGATTTGTTCGCACATCAGATACACACCTCGGTGAGTGCCATTCTTGACGAGTTCGACCTGCACACAGCGCGGAACCCATTCGAGGCTTGTCACACGGCCAAGTTCGAATGCCACTTGGTTTCGCAATAGGGTTTTGTCGCGGTAGTTGCTGATAAGGCACCAGCGTTTGTGCTCGGGCATACCGCACATCTCGGTACGCTCTTCGAGTTTCATACTATACGAGCGTTTTTTGAGGAAGGTCGACCACGAGGAGTTGCCACGACCCTTAACTTGAAGCGGGGTTTCGGGGATGCTCTTATAGTCGTGTCCGCCGTCCAGACGATAGGTTGCACCCTCCCAAACAGTTTTGGATGCGATTTCGTTGCCACTATCGGTATTGATATAGAGGATAGGCAGACCCGTGAAGTGGCGTACAATTACGGTATAGACGTGTTCGCTGCCATCCTCGGCCACCACGGTATATTGCATCGGACGGGTGAAGTCCTGAGCGTGCTCACCGCTGTTCTGGCGCAGTTGGCCGATATAGGCTCTCGCTCTTGTGCTGCAAGTAAATGTAGGGATGAGGTTGGACATATCGGCTCCCAAGTCGGGAACAAGTCCCACAATGGTATCACCCATAATGGTCATCTCGACATCTTTGGTCAGTGCGGGGTTCTTGCCCTTGGTGAAGCGGAACGACACGAAGTTGTTGCCCGATGCGAGGGTGCGTCCCTCCTGCTCGAAGGTTACCACGATTGTCGAATCCACGCCCACGGCATTGATACTCACTGTGCCGCTACGGAACTCGCTGAAATTCTCGCCCACAAAGACATCGATAGAGGTGGTATCCTCGCCGGCGTGTCCCTCGGTTTTAGGCAGTCGCAACCACACCGACGAACTCTCGACCGTAAAGTCTACGTTACTACGCACGGGCAGGGTTATGGTATCGCCCTCGATAGCCACCGAGTGGCAGAGGGTATCGGCAACCTCAAACACAAGGGTACCGCTTTGGTAAACTCGCAGGGTGTCGGCCGAATCAAATTCGCCCACAAAGTACATCTCAGCCTCACGGTCGGTGTACGAAAGGTTGGGGGCCACCTCGATATTCAGGGTTGTTTCGCCCTGCTCGCCGACGCTTGGTTGGAGGGTAATCCACTCGGGGGCACCCTCGATACTCCACTCGACATCCGACACAACCGAAGTGCTAAAACTTCCACCCTCGGGAGTGGCCTCAAAGAGGTTTTGCATCACCATAACGTCCATATAACTGCGTTGAGTGATTTCGACCGAGCCTTTGATACGCGCCTCGGTGTCGAAAGTCAGGGTTGTGGTACGCACCACGCCCTCGTTGTTGGCTCCCACCGTAACCTCCATAATGGTCTCGCCCTCGGCTGCATAGTCGGGAGTTGCACGACACCAATAGTTGAGTCCCTCGACCGCCCATTCGCAGTCGGATTTGATGGTAATCAGGAAGGTGGTGTCGGCGGGTCCCAAGTCAATTTTGCGGGGCTCGGCACTAAGTCGTGTGATAGTGGGGATTGTGGGGTCGGTGGGGTCCTCAGGTCCGGGTGTCGGCTCTTGGGTTCCGGGGGTACAACCTCCCAACACGGCAACAAAACCACACATCAGGGTCACAATTGCCCAAAGTTGTTGTTTAAGGTGCTTCATCGAGTATCGTTTTTTTCGTTTTAATCCAAAATCTTACGGCAAAAGGGCAAGCGCTCTCCTACCAATTTACAAAGGTAATTCTTTTTTGCGGATTTCTCGCGCGCGTACGAGGTTTTTTTAAAAAATAGATACACTCTTGGAGAGTTCGGGAAAATGCGCTATCTTTGCAGTCTGTTTTGGGGCGACCCTCAACAGTAAAACTACCACAACAAGACAAAATTATCACTTAGAATATGAATATCGTAAAGCAGGAAAACCAAGACCTCACCGTGCTGGTGAAAGTGACCGTAGCCGAAGCCGACTACGCAGAACAGGTCGACAAAACTCTCAAAGAGTACCGCCGCAAGGCCAACATCCCCGGATTCCGCCCCGGTAAAGTACCCGCATCTATCATCAACAAACTCTATCGCAAAGGCGTAGTTGCCGAGGCCGCTTACCGCAAGGCTACCGACTCGGTGTACGAGTATGTCAAAGAGAACAACATCGATTTTGTGGGTGATATCCTACCCGCAGACAACCAACCCGAACTCGATTTCGACAACAACACCGAGCACGAGTTCCACTATGAGTTGGGTCTGGCTCCCAAAGTAGAGGTGGAGTTGAGCAAAGATGCCGATAAACTTACCTACTACAAAATCAAAGTTGCCAAAGATATGAAAGACAACTATCGCAGCAACTTCCTCCGTCGTTTCGGTCGCCTAGCCGACGTCGAGAGCGTTGAGAGCGAGGAGGCTATCACTGCAACCCTCGACAACGGCGATATCCGAGTTGAGGATGCCTACATCGGCCTGATTTCGATGACCGAAGAGGAGCGCAAACCCTGGATTGGCAAAAAAGTTGGCGACAAAGTGGAGGTTAATATCAACGAACTCTACAAAAACCCTGCACAACGCGCTTCGATGCTGAGCCTCAAAGAGGAGGAGTTGGAGAGCGTCAAAGCCGAGTTCTCGGTTGAGATTACCAAAATCCGCAAATTCGTGGAGCCCGAACTCAACGAGGAGTTCTTCAAAATGGCTTTCCCCGCAGGCAACGTTACCGACGAGGCCGGCTTGGACAAATACCTCACCGCTCAAATCGAGGAGGAGTTGGACCGCGAGAGCAAATACCTGTTCACCGCTCAACTGCGTAACTACCTCATCGAGAAAGCAGGTCTGAAACTGCCCGAGGAGTTCCTCAAACGCTGGTTGTATGTCATCAACGAGGGCAAATTCACTATGGAGGAGATCGAGAAAGACTTCGACGGATTTGTGAAAATGATGACCTGGAACATCATCCGCAAACACTACGAAACCACACTCAACCTGACCGTTGGCGAGGAGGATATGCTGACCGAGGCTAAGGCTCTGGCTCAAATGCAATTCGCACAATACGGTATGGGCGCTGTTCCCGAGGAGACTCTGACCGGCTACGCAAAGAGCATCCTGTCGAACAAAGAGGAGGCTCAAAAAATCTACGACAAACTCACCGAGGACAAAGTTGTAGAGGCTGTGAAACCTATGATTAAGGTTAGCAACAAGAGCGTTTCGACCGAGGAGTTCTCGAAAATCGCTCAAACCCTATAATCACCCGGGGGGGCTA
>JAFTYJ010000024.1 GCA_017464745.1 Rikenellaceae bacterium
CTATGCAGGTCAAAAAAGCCTATAAAATCCCCACCGACAGTCGCGCTCGTATGTATAGCGCAAGCCTGATGGGTGGTAAGGGTATCTGCCTGGATTTGGGTACTTCGACCGAGGTATTTGAGTCGGGTAGCGTTATTCCCGCAGCCGTTGAGCCCGATATGTTGGGCGGTTTGACCTCGCAAGTGGGCGACCTTGCAGGCGGACTCCAAGCCACACTCGATAAAGTTAATACCACGTTGGATGGCGTGAATGGTGTGATTGCCGACAATAGCGCAACACTCAAAGATGCCGTGTCGAATGTGGATGATATAACCGCTAATGTCAATCGTCTGTTGGCCGACAAGAGTGCCGAAATTCGCGGTATCGTGGATGGCCTGAACTCGCTGGCTGCCAACTTGGAGCGTAACTCCGATAAGATTGACGGCATTATTGCCAATGTTGAGGGTATTGCCGACTCGCTGCAAGCCGCCAACCTGCGTGGTGTGATTGACAATCTGTCGGTTACTTTGGATGAGTTGGGTACTACCTTGTCGAGTATTAATGGCGGCGAGGGTACCGTAAGTAAGGCTATCAATGACCCCGAGTTGTATGACTCGCTGGTGTCGGCCGTCGATAACCTCTCGGTGTTGCTGGCCGATTTGAAGGAGAACCCCAAGAAATATATCAATGTTACGGTGTTTGGCGGTCGTAAGGACAAAGCCGAGAAGACCGAGAGCGCCGAGTAACCTTTTGACACTTACCCAACTTAGTCACAATGATAAGTCCCACCAACTTCGAACAGAAGATAGGTTTTGACCGTGTGCGTGCCGAGGTCGAAGAGTTGTGCTCTTCGGTAGCTGCTGTGCGTAAACTTCGTGACCAACAACTGCTCGATTGCTACCACCTCAGCGAACTTACCGACCGCTTGTGTCGTGTGGACGAATTGCGTGAGGTGCTGAGTAGCGAGGGTGGCTTCCCGAGTGGTGAATTTGTCGATATTTCGACCATTGTGGCCAAGACGCGCGTGGTGGGTGCTTTTCTCGAAACCGAAGAGATTGTTGCCTTGCGTACGGCTTTGGATACCGTGGCCGAGGTGGTGGAGTTCTTTACCTCGAAGGAGGAGGGCCGATACCCCGTTTTGCGAGCCACTGCCGCCGAGGTTGCAACCTTCCCCCATATCACGGGACATATCGATACTATTATCGACCGCTTTGGCGAGGTGAGAGATAATGCCTCGGCCGAACTCTATAACATTCGCCGACAAATCCGTAGTCGCCAGGGCGAGGCCGGTAAACGCCTGCGTGCCATTTTGGCCGAAGCACAAGGAGCGGGAATTGTCGAATCGGACGCTACGGTGTCTATCCGCGACGGACGCGCCGTGATTCCCGTGTTGAGTAACAATAAACGCAAAATCAACGGACTCATTCAAGGCCAATCTGCCACGGGACGTACCTATTATGTCGAGCCGATGGAGGTGGTCGAAATCAATAACGAACTGCGTGAGTTGGAGTATGCCGAACGCCACGAGGTCGTACGCATCTTGACCGCTTTTACGGAGTGGATTCGTGGTGAGGTTGACCAAATCGAACGCTCGGGCGACTATCTTACCACAATGGATATGATTCGTGCCAAGGCACGTTGGGCAGTCGAGATGAATTGCGTCAAACCTATCATTTCGACCGAGGGGCGTTTGGAACTTCGTAAAGCCCGCCACCCGTTGTTGCAGCGAAACCTCGAACGCGAGGGACGCGAACTCGTTCCACTTGATATTCTGCTTGACCGAGAGCGTCGCATAGCGGTGATTTCTGGCCCTAATGCGGGCGGTAAATCAGTGTGCTTGAAGTGTGTTGGTATTGTTCAATATATGTTCCAATGCGGCTTTTTGATACCTGCGTTGGAGAACTCCGAATTGCCCGTTTTTGATTCGCTGTTTATCGATATAGGTGACCAACAGAGTATCGATAACGACCTGAGCACCTACTCGTCGCACCTGCTCAATATGAAAACGCTGTTGCAAAACGCAACCGACCGCTAGTTGGTGCTCATTGACTAGTTTGGCTCGGGTACAGAACCTGTGATTGGAGGTGCCATTGCCGAGGCTATTCTCGAACAACTTGTCGAGCGTGGACCCTATGGCGTGATTACCACACACTACTCCAATATCAAATTCTATGCATCGAATACCAACGGAATATCCAATGGTGCGATGATGTTTGATGTGGGTGCTATTCGTCCGCTGTTCCGTTTGGAGATGGGAACTCCGGGTAGTTCGTTTGCTGTGGAGATTGCACGCCGCATCGGTCTGCCCGAGAGTATCATCAAAACGGCAAGCGATAAGGCCGGTAGCGATCGCATTGACCTTGAACGCCAACTCCGAGAGATTGCTCGTGACCGCCGTTATTGGGAGCAGAAACGTGACCGAATCCGCATAACCGACCGCCGTGTCGAACAGATTGAGGCCGACTATGCCGAACACCTTGCCCAAATCAAGGCCGAGCGAGCCGAAATTATCCGCGCAGCCAAAGCCGAGGCCCAAAAAATCGTGGCCGACGCCAACAAACAAATCGAAAATACCATTAAGGTCATACGCGAGAGCCAGGCCGAGAAGGAACTCACTCGACTTGCACGTAAGGAGTTGGATGAGTTTAAGGAGACTATGGAGCGTAATTCGGCCGAAGATGCCGAGCGTAACCGTAAGTTCGATGCCGAGATGGAGCGTGTCAAACGTCGCCAGGAACGCCGCCGCGAACGAGCCGCACAAAATAAATCGGGTGCTGCTGTCGAAGAACAGCCGACGAAACCGACTCCCACAAAAGAGATTACCGCAGGATGTAAAGTGCGCCTTGCCGGACAGAGTGTTGTGGGCGAGGTGCAAAGCGTCAAAGGCAAACGTGCTGTGGTCGCTTTCGGTCAGATTCTTTCGACGGTCGAGAAGGCCCAACTTACAGTGATTTCGTCCTCCGAATATAAGTCGCAAACACGCCCACAAACCGTTCGTACTGTGGTGAGTGTGGATGTGTCGGCCCGTAAACTAAATTTCAGAGATAATATCGACGTGCGCGGAATGCGTGTGGATGAGGCGCTGGATGCGGTGCAGAACTTTGTGGACGATGCTATTATGGTTGGTGTCGGTATGGTCAGTATCCTTCACGGCAAAGGTAGTGGTGCCCTCAAAGAGGAGATTCGCCGATACCTGCGTACGGTGCCTTCGGTGTCGAGTTTTGCCGACGAACACGCCGACCGCGGAGGAGCAGGCATAACGGTCGTAAAATTAGATTAGAGTGCAGACAATGAGATACGATTTGAAATCAATAGCGCAAATATGCTCGGCCGAGCATGCGGGCGAAAATCTCACCATCGACTCGGTGGTTATCGACAGTCGCAGTTTTACTATCGACTCGTCCACGCTGTTTGTGGCTATCCGTACCGAGAGCCGCGATGGTCACAACTACCTTGCGGAGGCATACACCAAGGGGTGTCGAGCCTTTGTGGTCGAACATCTGCCCGAGGAGAGTCTGTCTGATGCGGGTTTTGTGGTTGTGCAGAATACCGTTGAGGCGTTGCAGCGTTTGGCTGCCGAGTATCGAAACCACTTTGGTGGGCGTGTAGTGGCCGTTACGGGTAGTGCAGGCAAAACCGTGGTTAAGGAGTGGGTGGCCGAGGCTGCTCCCGAGGGGATGAAGGTCTATCGAAGCCCCAAGAGTTATAACTCCCAAATCGGTGTGCCGTTGTCGCTGTTGATGATGCCTGCGGATGCCGATGTTGCAGTTATCGAGGCCGGGATCTCGCAACCAGGCGAAATGGAGCGTCTGCAATGTGTTATTCGCCCCGATGTGGGTGTGTTTACTACGCTTGGTGCGGCACACGACGAGAACTTCCACAGCCGTGCCGAGAAACTTGCCGAAAAGATGAGGCTCTTTGCGGATTGCCACACCATTATATATAACTCCGCCGAAGAGGGTATTGCAGAGGCTTTGCGTAAGGTGTGTCCTGAGGATGCACAATTGATAGACTCGTCGGTCTATGAGAGTGTGTGTCAGGTTGAGGGTGGACGTGTGGCTGTCGAAAACGCTGCACGAGTGGTTGCTCTGTATGATGCGCTGGGTATTGCGCCTCAAACCACTCTTTGCACACTTGGACAACAACCTGCATCAACCAAACTCGAAATTAAAGACGGAATATACTCGTCGCTGATTGTTAGTGATACGTTCAGTGGCGATGTCAATACGTTTGAACCCGCGGTGGACTACCTGCGCCGTGTGTCGGCCGATCGACCGAAAGTTATTATATTGTCGGATGTTGCTGTGACTGATGCAGCCCAAGAGCCTGCCGCTTATGAACGAATTGCCGCACGCATTGCCAAAGCCGATATTGCGCTTGTGGTGTGTGTGGGTCAACGTGTTGTTCGCTATGCCGATGTGTTGCGTGGTGCGGGATGCGTGGTTAAGACTTTCCTTACAACTGATGAGATGTTGCGCCGACTCTCGGCCGACGATATTGAGGGTAGGGCAGTGTTGGTGCGCGTTGCCGACCATAGTGACCAGAAGCGTATAACTCACACCC
>JAFTYJ010000025.1 GCA_017464745.1 Rikenellaceae bacterium
GCCCAGGTGCAGGTGCGGCGACACATCGCATCCCAACCGCGCGAAACCTCCTCGGGGGTCTCCGAGAGCCAGAAAGTGCCGCAATCGAGCAACTCAATCTGCTCTTTGAGATAGAAGATAGCCATATGTTCGCCATACGACTTGCCGTCCTCGCGACCTACGCCGTAACTGTCATATTGGGGCAGATTCTCTTTCAGATATTCGTATTGGTGTTGTTGCGCCTCTTGCAGACCGAAAATTGTAGGTTGTTCGGCGTTAATCATTGCAATAGAGGCGTGTTTGCGATTGTCCCATTGGTGCTCTCCGTCTTCGGATACATCCACTCGGATGTTGTACGAGATAACTTTGATTTCGGTCTTGCCACACGAGGCAAGAGTGAGGGCCACCAGGGCACACAACATTAAGTTTAGTAGTTTTTTCATAGTTTTTTGAGATTTAGTTACACAAAGATAGTGTTTTTTTATTGTACGCCCCAAGCAATTTGCCACAAAAAAAAGTCGGGCGAAAACCCGACTTTTGTGTTGCTTTGAGCGTGTAACCTTATACCAAACGGCGAATAATCTGCTCGCGGTCGCCTTCCAGGAAATCTATAATCGGAATCTCAATCATAGTGTAGGCTCCGGGTTTTTGGCGCAACACGGCGCGTGCTCCCGACACCAGAATTTGACTTGTCAGTGCGGGGTTATTGATGCTCATATTGAACTCGAAACGTTGGTTTTGGGTCTTGCCCGACACACCTTTGCGCACCAGATTTACACCGTGACCCATATCCAGCAGTGCATCCACACTCTCTACGCGGGTGACGTGTGTTTCGTCGTGAACAAAGTAGGCGTCGTTTTTGATAGTCGCGGCTACGGTGTCAAAATCGGCACCCTCCTCCAACTCAACATACACCATACGACGGTGAATTCCTGTACCCACGGGAATGGTCATTGACAGAGCGGCTTTCACACCCTCCACAGCCTTCACAGCCACCGTATGACCCATACTCATTCCGGGTCCGAAGTTGGTGTAGGTGATACCTTGGGGGGCGCATACCTCCAACAGTGCGCGTACCACCGAGTCGCTTCCGGGGTCCCAACCTGCCGAGATAAGTGCTGCGGCACCGTGTTTGCGTGCCACTTCGTCCAGACGGGCGCGAGTGTCGGCAATGCCGCTGTGAATATCATAACTATCAACGGTCGAGATTCCGAGTGCAAGTGCCTCGGCAGCGCTCTTTTCGACCAGACGCGAGGGGGTGCACAGAATAGCCACATCCACACTCTGCAACTCACTGAGCGAACTTACCACGGGGTATTTCGACTCGCCTGCGGTGGCTACCGACGATGCACGGCGTACGATGCCTGCAATTTCAAAATCGGGTGCGGCCTCCAAAGCCTCGACCACATATCTGCCAATGTTGCCGTAACCTACGACGGCTGCTCTAATTTTACTCATATCGAATGAAGTTTTTGACATCCGCAAAGGTAATATTTTCGTGCACAAATTGTACCGGTATGTTCGATTTTTTTGTGCCGTGTTGCTGCGAAAAGTCCACCAATAGAGCCCTCTATAACTCAAAAGTGCTCTTGTCGGGGAACTTACGATTTAAGAATTCGACCATACGGCGGCGGTCATCGTCGGTTGTGCCTTCGCCGTCGTTCATACAGAACATCAGCGGGTTGTACTTGCGGAACACGGCGTCGTAGTCGGGACACTGAACCGGAATACATCGTGAGTCCGAGTGATAGCAACCTTGCAACCAACTTTTGAGGTGTTCGCGCACGCCCTCAACGCCGTTGTAACGACCAACCTTGCGGAGAACACCTCGACCCGTAGCCAGAGCATAGTAACTCATAAAACTGCGGTGCATATCGTTGTCGTGGCGGAAACGGTGAAGGGTTGTTTGCGTCCAGGCCTGGTCGGCAATTTCGATGCAGTGGGCAAAGTCGCTCCGACGATAGGCGTCGATGTTGTGGTGTGGCGCAAAATGTATCTTGCGGTCGCACATAGTGGCAACTTTGTCCTGCATGTGGCGCAACATCATTGAGTAGTTGTCACCTCGACGCAGAGCCTTGCGACGGTTGAAACGGCTGCCGTTCAGACGAATTATTGGTCGTCCGTCGGCGGTGAAGAATGTCGCGGGGGTTACGGGTGCGCTCAGCAACATATCGTCGTTGCTGAAAAGGAAATGTTCGCTCAAACCCTCGATGCGATAGATGCAACTCTCGATGGCAGTGCTGTTGTAGTTGGGCAGGGCCTCCGAGGGTAGGATTTCCGAGTGGTCGACGATTTGGATTTTGGGGTGGTTGCGGTTGAGCCACGCGGGGCATTGATTGTCCGTGACAATGAATATACGACGAATCCACGGCGCATACATCTCGACCGAACGCAACGAGTAACGCAACTCCTGATTGTCAATCCAACGGGCCTCGACACGTCCCTGACCTGCAAACTCGCCGATATTCATATAGCGGTTGCGTTTGGCACGCCACTCGGGGTCGTTGCCATCCACCCACAGGTAAACTATGTCGATTGGGAAGTTGTATTTGTTTGCGGTTTCGGTCATAGTGGATGTTTATTTGTTGGTGTTCCATCGCCACACGGGCAACGCATCGAACAGACGCAGGGTGCGATGTCCGTCACGTTCCTTGATTTTCCACAAGCACACGCCGCCTACGGTCAAGTGGCGAACGGTGAGTGTGCGGTGACGTGTGGGAATATTTATACCTCGTGCTGCGGTGTAGTCGGCCATTGCACGATGGGCGTTGTATTTTTGAAGTTGTTTGGCGGCGGTTTGGCGCGACTTTACCGTCGATGTCGGGTTGAGAACGTAGCGGTAGGCCACCTCGGGAACGGTCACCAAGCGGCCGCTCTCGCACAATGCGCGCGTAACGAACATAACATCCTCGAACTGCACACCCTCGGCAAAGCGCAAACCCACACGCTCCAACATCTCGCGGCGGTAGAGTTTGTTGACGGGATGGAAGTCGGGTGGGCAGTTACACACACGCATCTTTTGCTCGGCACTCTCGGCCACCTCCTCGCAGGTGTAGGCCGCAACTACGCGATTGTGAGTGCGTTTCTCCTTGATGATTCCACACACGGCAATGTCGGCCGAGTGTCGCACAGCCGTGGTGTAGAGTCTTTCGAAATAGTCGGCCGGGATGTAGTCGTCGCTATCAACCATACCTATATATTCTCCCCTGGCCACAGCCATTGCAGCATTGCGGGCCTTACCCTGACGGCCGTTTGATTGGCGTATTACTCGAATTCTCGGGTCGCGTTTGGCCCACTTGTCCAGCACCTCGGCCGAGCGGTCGGTCGAACCGTCGTCCACGCAGATGACCTCCACCTCGCGCAGGCTTTGAGCCACCACGCTTTCCAAACAGCGGGGCAGCAACTCGGCGGTGTTGTACACGGGAATTATTATACTCACTTTGGGATTCATAGGCGGCAGATTACAATTCGGCTCCGAACTCCATCAGGAAAGTTTTGATGAACGCATCCAAGTCGCCGTCCAACACACTCTCGATATCGCTTGTCTGGTGACCCGTGCGGTGGTCCTTGATTCGGCGGTCATCCAATACATAACTACGGATTTGCGAGCCCCACTCAATCTTCTTCTTGCTCTTCTCCAACTCGTTACGTGCGGCCATCTTGCGGTCCAACTCCATACGGTAGAGGCGCGAGCGCAAAATTCTGAGGGCATTTTCGCGGTTCTTGGGTTGGTCGCGTGTTTCGGTATTTTCGATGAGAATCTCCTGCTCGGCACCCGTCTCGGGGTCGGTATAGCGGTAGCGCAGACGCACTCCCGACTCCACCTTATTGACGTTCTGACCTCCCGCACCACTACTGCGGAACGTATCCCACGATATGCGACTCTTGTCGATAGTGATTTCGATGTCGTCGTCCACGGCGGGCGACACAAATACCGATGCAAAGGTTGTTTGGCGTTTGTTGCCAGCATTGAACGGCGAGGGGCGCACCAAACGGTGAACTCCTGTCTCGCCTTTGAGCAGACCGTAAGCCAAATCGCCGTCGATTTCGAGTGTGGCCGACTTCACGCCCACCTCATCACCTGCCTGATAATCCAGAACTTTTAGTTTAAAACCTTGACGTTCGGCCCAACGCGTGTACATACGCAACAGCATACTCGCCCAATCCAGCGCTTCGGTACCTCCCGCACCCGAATTGATGTCCATAATGGCACCCAAGCGGTCCTCCTCGCCACGCAACATATTGCGCATTTCGAGTTCCTCGATGGCCCTGAGCAAAGCCTCGAAAGCCTCGTCCAACTCGCTCTCGTCCATAGCACCGCCACGGACAAACTCGGGCATCAACTCCACATCGGCACCCTGCGCTGCCAACGCATCATAGGCCGTAACCCAACTCTTGACAGCCGAAGTTTCGCGCAGGTGTCGCTCGGCTGCCGAGGGATTATCCCAAAAATCCGAAGCAAGACTCGCCTGCTCCATCTGGTTTAGTTGCTGACGTTTACCGTCAATGTCAAAGATACCTCCTCAACGCATCAATGCGTCTTATAGCATCTTTAAGTTGTTCTGTCGTTACCATATTAAATTCACAATTCACAATTCACAATTGGAGAGTTGGTTGTGTTTGTTTATTTGTTGAGTCGTCGAACGAACCAAAATGGAGCATCTGTCTATCTAATTTACACTCCTATCCCGCGTGGATAGGAGTGTAAATTATACCGGCGGTTTGCGCCCCATTTTTTGGTTCTTTTTGATGGCTCAAAAAGAACAATATACTATTCAATTTCCCAATCGCAGCCGTCTTTGCGGTCTTTGACGCGGATTCCGATTGCAGTCAGTCGGTCGCGTATCTCGTCGCTCAGGGCCCAATTCTTTTCGGCTTTGGCTTTGACGCGCATTTCGAGTAACATCTCCACCAGAGGAGCAACCTTGTCGTTACCTGCTGCCGAAGCGCTCTTCTCGTCGCGCAGACCCAGCACGTCGAATACGATAACCTTCACCATACGACGCAACTCTGCCAAGTCGGCCTCCGAGATGGTTTGTGCGCCGTCGTTGATTTGGTTGATGATTCGCACCCAGTCGAATAGCACCGAAATCACAATGGGCGAGTTCAGGTCGTCGTTCATAGCCTCGGTGTAGCGATTCCACAGGTCGTTGATGTCCACCGAACTTGCGGCCGAAGCCTTCAACTTGCCGAGTGTTTCGACACCCTTCATCAGTCGGTCCAAGCCTTTGGCTGCGGCTTGCAGTGCCTCGTTGCTGAAATCGAGGGTCGAGCGATATTGCGCCTGCAACACAAAGAAACGAATTGTCATCGGGGTGTAGGCTTGCTCCAAAAGTTTGTGCGAACCCGTGAACAACTCCTCCAAGGTGATGAAGTTGCCTAACGATTTACCCATCTTCTGACCGTTGATGGTAATCATATTGTTGTGTACCCAGTAGTGCGCCGAGTCGCAACCGTAGGCTGCGGTGCTTTGTGCAATCTCGCACTCGTGGTGGGGGAACATCAGGTCCATACCGCCACCGTGGATGTCGAACTTCTCGCCCAAGTATTTGGTGCTCATTGCGGTACACTCCATATGCCAGCCGGGGAAACCGTCGCTCCACGGCGAGGGCCAACGCATAATGTGCTCGGGCGAGGCCTTCTTCCACAGGGCAAAGTCATAGGAGTGCTGTTTGTCGCTTTGGCCGTCGAGCGAACGTGTGTTGGTCAAAATATCATCGAGGTTGCGACCCGACAACTTGCCGTAGTGGTGGCTGGCGTTGTACTTCTCGACGTCGAAGTAAATCGAGCCGTTGGACTCATAGGCAAAACCTGCGTCCAAAATCTTCTGTACCAACTCAATCTGCTCGATGATGTGTCCCGAAGCGTGGGGCTCGATTGAGGGTGTCAATACTCCGAGTTGGTCCATTGCTGCGTGGTAGCGCTCGGTGTAGTAGTGTGCAACTTCCATAGGCTCCAACTTTTCGAGTCGTGCCTTTTTGCTGATTTTGTCCTCACCCTCGTCGGCATCGTGTTCGAGGTGACCCACGTCGGTGATGTTGCGGACGTAGCGCACCTTGTAGCCAAGCGATTTGAGGTAGCGGAACAGCAGGTCGAACGTAACAGCCGGACGGGCGTGACCCAGGTGCGGGTCACCATAAACGGTGGGTCCACAAACGTACATACCCACGTGAGGCGGGTTGTAGGGTACGAACTCCTCTTTGCGTCGGCTCATTGTGTTATAGAGCATCAATTTGGTTTCCATAGATGTTGGTGTGTATTTTGTATTTAAATTTTGTCGTAAAGGTACGAATTTTCGCACTTAAAAGTGCTCTCCAAACCGCAAATTTACAAATTCTTGACAGAAATCGCAATCCTTACGCCCCGAAAGAGTGTAAAAAACACACAACATCTACCGATGTTTCGCGTTATTTTCGTACCTTTGCCGGGCCTTGCGCTTGGTTTGGATGCGTGGGCAGTAAGCGAAAATTAACAAAAACAATACATTCCGAATGAATTACTTCAAAAAATGCAACCGCTGGACGGGATGGGGCGTGTTCCTCATCGCGGCTGTGGTCTATCTGCTCACAATCGAGCCTTCGGCGAGTTTGTGGGACTGTATGGAGTTCATCGCAACCTCCTATAAACTCGAAGTGGGACACCCGCCCGGAGCCCCGCTGTTTATGATGTTGGCCCGCGTGTTCTCGATATTTGCCTTTGGCAACACCTCCCTTGTGCCCGTGATGGTTAATGCGATGTCGGCCCTTGCAAGTGCCTTCACCATTCTGTTCCTATTTTGGTCCATTACCCACATCGGCCGCAAGATTTATGCACGTTCGAGTGACGTACTCTCCAAAACCCAAACCTGGACTGTGTTGGGTGCAGGTGCTGTGGGTGCGTTGGCCTATACCTTCACCGACACCTTCTGGTTCTCGGCTGTCGAGGGCGAGGTCTATGCAATGTCGTCGATGTTTACCGCTGTGGTGGTGTGGGCGATGCTCAAATGGGAGGAGGCCGCCGATGAACCGCACTCCAACCGCTGGCTTGTGCTTATTGCCTACCTGATGGGTTTGTCGATTGGTGTTCACATCCTTAACCTGCTGACAATCCCCGCATTGGTGTTTGTGTATTACTTCCGCAAAACCGATAAGGTTACCTGGTGGGGTGTGGGCAAAACCACTCTTATCGCAGGTGCAATCCTGTTGGCTATCAACTCGATTATCATCCCCTGGACCGTGGCTATTGGTGCCGCCGTCGACCACGTTTTTGTAAACTCGCTGGGACTGCCTATCAATAGCGGTCTGGTGTTCTTTGTAGTTGCGCTGATTGCGGCTTTGGGTTGGGGTGTGTGGTACACCTATTCGCACGGCAAGGTGCTGTGGAATACCATTCTGCTGTGTGTGTCGGTCATTATGATTGGCTATGGCTCCTATGCTTCGGTGGTAATCCGTGCCGCTGCCAATCCCCCTATGAATAGTAACGACCCCGATAACCCCTATGGCCTGTTGCGACTTCTCAACCGTGACCAATATGGCGACCGCCCGTTGCTGTATGGCCCTGCCTACTCGTCGATTCCCGTCGATACCGAGAGCGAAACCCTCTATTATGTGGGCGACGACGGCAAATATGAGTCGGTTGAGCGTATCAAAGACTATGTTTATCCCTCGCAGATGAAGTTTATCTTCCCGCGTATGTATTCGCCCTCTGACCGCCACATTGCAGGCTATAAGGCTTGGGGCGATGTGAAGGGACGCAAAATTAAGTTTATGGACGAGGTGGTAACGGTGCCCACGTTTGGCGAAAACCTGCGTTACTTCTTTGGCTACCAACTTAATTTTATGTATTGGCGCTATTTCTTGTGGAACTTTGCAGGCCGCCAAAGCGATGTGCAAAGTACGGGCGAAATTACCGACGGTAACTGGATTTCGGGTATCAAATTCATCGACCAACTCTACCTCGGTCCGCAAGATAACCTGCCGAGCGGAATTGCTGACAACCGTGGCCACAACCGCTACTACTTCCTGCCCTTGATTTTGGGTATCATCGGTTTGGTTTATCAACTCGGTCGCGACAAACGAGGCTTTACGGTGGTTGCGTGGCTGTTTATTATGATGGGTGTGGCGCTGGTTGTCTATTTCAATACCACCCCCGGAGAGCCGCGTGAACGTGATTATGTGTATGCCGGTTCATTCTATGCCTTCTGTATGTGGATTGGCTTGGGTGTGATGTGTGTCAAGGAGTGGCTGTCGAAGGTTGCCAAACGCGACAATATGACCACCACCGTGGCTGCAACCCTTGTGTGTATGAGTGTGCCCGCAATTCTGTGCGCCGAGAACTGGGACGACCACGACCGTAGCGGTCGCTATGTGGGCGTCGATCTCGGACATAACTATATGGCTGCGGCACTGCCCAACTCCATTGTGATGAACTACGGTGACAACGACACCTTCCCCTTGTGGTATAACCAAGAGGTCGATGGCTTCCGTCCCGATATCCGTATTATGAATATGAGTTATCTGGGTGGTGATTGGTATATCGACGAGATGAAACACGCCTATAATGAGTCGGCACCTGTGCCCTTCTCGCTGCCGCGTCGCAAGTATGTTGCAAGTTGCAACGACTATATCTCGGTTGAGGAGGTGTTTGCCGAGGCTACGGCACGCCAGGTTATCGACTGGATTTGCAGCACCGACCCCCGTACCAAAGCGCGTTATGCCGGCGAGGAGGTGGACTATATCCCCACCAAACGTATTGCCGTTCCTGTCAACAAAGAGAATGCCGTGCGTTGCGGAATTGTCCGTGCCGAGGATGCCCACCTTATGGAGGATACAATCTATCTGAACCTCAAAACCAAACGATTGGAAAAGAACGAGTTGATGTTGATTGACTTGTTGGCGTCGTTTGATTGGAACCGCCCGCTGTTCTTCACCCAATCGTATGCACTTCGTCAGTTGGGCTTGCAGGAGTATCTGCAATTCGATGGCGCAGTCTATCGCCTTGTGCCTATCAAAACCCCTGTTGAGGACCCGATGTTCATCGGTCGTGTTGATACCGAATACCTCTACGATAATATTATGAATAAGTATCGTTGGGGAGGTGTGAGCAATCCCGATGTCTATGTGGATAGTTTTGTGGCGCACAACCTGGCTGCTTCTCACGGCCGCCACTCGCACGTCCGTCTGGCCGAGGCTCTGATGGCCGAGGGTGATACCGTGCGTGCTGTCAAGGTGCTGGACCACGCCTTCGAGGTGCTGCCCCAAAGTCAATTCCGCGATACCTATATGATTACTACCCCCGCAATCGAGGCCTACTACAAGGCTGGCGCTTATGACAAAGGTGACGAGATTCTCCGAAACTTTGCCACCGACTTGCAGGAGTATATCCTCTACTACTTGCAGTTTGAGGGTCGCTGGGAGGAGTTGGTATCCGAGGATTTGCAAGACAAACTCGCCAACCTTCAAGAACTCTATCGTGTAGCCCTGATGTACCGTCGTCACAAGGTTGCCGAGGAGATATACTCGGTGTTTGAATAATAGCAAACCAAGTTGCACGACAAGTCTTGACCACTTGTCGTGCAACTTCCAATTTCCACAGAGCGTGTTCCGCAAAACTGTTGGTCACGCTCATATATACTAAATAAAACCGCCTGTCCGACTGCGGACAGGCTGTTTTGTTTGGATTAGCTCAATGTGTGGCTTGTGCATTACGCATCCACCTCACGCGGGAAATTAGATAGAGATATCGAGAATCTCGAATTTGATTTCGCCTGCGGGGACGTGTGCGATAGCGATTTCGCCTTTCTTTTTACCGAGCAGCGCCTTGGCGATAGGAGTGCCGAGTGCGATTTTGCCCTCTTTGAAGTTGGCCTCCTTCTCCGAAACCAGAGTGTAGGTGTACTCTTTGTTGTTATTGTGGTTGAGTACGGTCACTTTGGTGAGGATTTGTACGGTTTTGGTGTTGATTTGGCTGGTGTCGATGATGCGCGAGTGAGCCAGGGCGTGTTCGAGTTGTGCGATTTTGGCCTCCAACATACCTTGTGCCTCACGGGCAGCGTCATACTCGGCGTTCTCCGACAGGTCACCCTTGTCGCGAGCCACAGCAATGGCTTCGGAAGCAGCGGGGCGCTCCACGGTGCGGAGGTGTTCGATTTCGGCTTTCAGTTTTTCGTAGCCCTCTTTTGTTAAGTAAGTTACTTCTGCCATAATATTGTTGATTTTTTAGTTTGTTTCGGATGACAAAAAAATTAAGAATCCCAAACGCTGCACGCGCCTGGAACTCTCTCAAATACCCTACAAAGATAAGGCAATTTTTTCGAAAAACCAAATTTTACGAGTTTTTTGCCCGTTCTTGCCCTGTGGCGTGTTGGCGTAACGCCAAAAATCCGTACCTTTGTAGCCAAACCAATTAAATCAGAAGTTATGGCATCCTCCAACTTTGTGGACTATGTGAAGATTTTTTGCCGTTCGGGTAAGGGCGGTGCAGGCTCGGCTCACTTCCGACGCGAGAAGTTTGTGGCTATGGGCGGCCCCGATGGCGGCGACGGCGGACGTGGCGCAAACATCATACTGCGCGGCAACAGCCAATATTGGACTCTTATACACCTTAAATATAAACGTCACATCTTTGCCGAGGACGGACAAAACGGCTCGGGAGCCCGCAGCACGGGACGCGATGGCAAGGATATTATTATCGATGTGCCCCTCGGAACGGTTGCTACCGATTTCGAAACGGGCGAGAAGGTGTGTGAGGTTACCGAGGACGGACAGATGGCAATGTTGCTGTCGGGTGGCCGCGGCGGCTTGGGTAACTGGCACTTCCGTACCGCAACCAACCAAGCACCCCGCTATGCTCAACCCGGTGAGCCCGAAAAGGAGGGTACCTTTATCTTGGAGTTGAAGATTCTGGCCGATGTGGGCCTTGTGGGTTTCCCCAATGCGGGTAAATCGACCCTGCTGAGTGTTGTTTCGGCGGCACGCCCCAAGATTGCCGACTATGCGTTTACCACTTTGGAGCCCAATCTGGGTATCGTTGAGGTGCGTGACGGTCACTCGTTTGTTATGGCCGATATTCCCGGAATTATCGAGGGCGCACACGAGGGCCGTGGTTTGGGAACGCGCTTTTTGCGCCACATCGAGCGAAATTCGATGCTGCTGTTTATGGTCCCGGCCGATACCGACGACATTGCGGCAGCCTACGAGATTCTGTTGCGTGAATTGACGCTCTATAACCCCGAATTGTTGGATAAGCAACGCCTGCTGGCCGTTACCAAGTGCGATATGCTCGACGACGAGATGATGGCCCAGATGCGTTCGACCCTGCCCGAGGGCGTGCCGAGTGTGTTTATCTCGTCGGTCAGCGGCCTGGGTATTGCCCAACTTAAAGATATGCTTTGGGAGTCGCTTAATAAATAAAAGACGCAAGCATTGTTAAGGTTTGGGAGGTAAAAACTATCAAGACAATGACCGAAAAAGCGAAAATATTAATCATCTATACGGGTGGTACAATCGGTATGCGTACCGACCCTGCAACGGGTGCACTTCGTGCATTCGACTTTACGGATGTATATAATGAGTTTCCCGCCCTGCGCAGCCTGCCCGTCGAGTTGCAATTCTACGACGGATTGACTCCTATCGACTCGTCGAATGTTACTCCCGAGTTGTGGGTGCAGTTGGCAGAGATTGTGCGCGACCACTACGACCGTGTGGACGGATTTGTGGTGCTGCACGGAACCGACACAATGAGTTACACCGCTTCGGCTCTGAGTTTTATGTTCGAGAACTTGGCTAAACCTGTGATCTTTACGGGTAGCCAAATCCCGATGGGTGTGTTGCGTACCGACGGCCGCGAAAACCTCATTACGGCTATCGAAATTGCAGCCGCGCGTAATGCCGAGGGTGCTCCGCTTGTGCCCGAGGTGGCAATCTATTTCCAAAGCAATCTGTTCCGTGCCAACCGTGCCACCAAACGTAGCGCCGAACAACTTAACGCCTTCACTTCCAATAACTATCCGCCGTTGGCCGAGGTGGGAGTTGCTATCAACTACCAAACCTCGCTTGTGCGCCGTGCCGAGAGTATCGAACCGCTGAAAATTTCGTGCTCGCTGTGCCGTGATATAGTAGTGATTCGTCTGTTCCCGGGTATCACTGAGCGAACCCTGCGTGCAATGCTCGGGGTTGAGGGTGTGCGTGGTGTTGTGCTCGAAACCTATGGCGCGGGTAATGCTCCCACGGCCGAATGGTTTGTGCGTGCTTTGAGTGAGGTTATTGAGCGAGGCGTGTGCGTGGTCAATGTTACGCAGTGCCACGGAGGTGCTGTGGCTGCAATCTACGAAACGGGCGTCGCACTGCTCAATGCGGGCGTTGTGAGTGGCGGTGATATGACCACCGAGGCGGCCGTGACCAAACTGATGTATGTGCTGGGACAAACTACTGACCCGGACGAGGTGCGAGGACAAATGTTAATGTCGTTGCGCGGCGAAAGAAGTTAAGGATGAAACGATGGCTGAATAGCAATGTTGCCGTGTTGGTGTGGCGCTTGGCGGTGGTTTATGTCGTGCTTGCGCTGTGCCGCGTCGCCTTTTGGGTCTATAATGCCGACCTGATGGGTGGACTTGAAGCGGCCGAGGTGTGGAACCTTGTGCGTGGCGCGTTGCGTTTCGACTCGGCTACGGTGGTTTATACCAATGCCCTGTTTGTTGTGATGTCGCTGTTGCCGGGTGCGTGGCGTGCGCGAAGGTGGTGGCAGCGGGCAATGATGACTGTCTATGTGGCGTTCAACTCGGTGTCGGTGGCCGTCAATATGTCCGACGCGGTATATTTTCACTATACAGCCAAACGATTTACGGCCGAGGAGATTTTCTTTGCCGATAACTCCAACTCGGTGCAGTTGGTCTTTAAGTTCTTGGGCGAAAACCTCGGAATGGTGGCCGCGGGCTTTGCGCTTATTGCCCTGCTGGTGGTAGCCTACCGCCCGAAATGGGTGCCGAGCAGCCCTATAAAAAACCTTTGGGCGAGGGGAGCGGCCGAGGTGACTGTGCTTGTGGCGGCAGGTGTGATGTGTATGGCGGGTGCGCGTGGCGGCCTGTCGCGTGCCGTGCGCCCCATCACTTTAAGCAATGCCACAGCCTATACCCACGATGTGGGTAAAGCAAACCTTATACTGAGCAATCCGTTCTGTATTGTGCGTACAATGGGACGTAAAACCGTGTCCTACAAGGAGTTCTATCCGCTTGATACGCTTCGCACAATCTATACCCCATACCACTATCCAACCCCTGTGGCCGACACTCTGCCCGACCTTTCGGGACGTAACGTGATGGTGTTTGTGTTGGAGAGTTTCAGTGCCGAACACTCGGCCTACCTGAGCCCCCATTTGTATCCGGATGGAAGGGGTTATACCCCCTTTCTTGACTCGCTTATGCGCACGGGATATACCTTCCGACACGCCTATGCCAATGGCCATAAATCTATTGAGGCATTACCCTCGGTTATGGGTAGCATCCCCTCGTTTCAAACCCCCTTCGTGCTGATTCCGCAGTCGCTGGGCGAGAGCCACCAAATGCCGCGAATTCTAGCGGATAAGGGCTACTCGACCTTGTTTGTGTGTGGCTCCGAACGCGGCTCTATGGGCTTCGATGCCTATATGTCGAGCGCGGGCGTGGAGCGTCAGTTGTGGCGCGAAGACTTTGAACGAGAGCGTGGTATGCGCCATTTCGACGGCTTCTGGGGCGTGTGGGATGAGCATATGATTGACTTTGCGGGCGAGACGCTGGGAACTATGCCCGAACCGTTCTTTGCTGCACAATTTACCCTTACCAGCCACCATCCGTTTGTTGTGCCTGACGAGTGGCGTGACCGACTTCCCGAAGGGCGTACCAAAGTGCATCCGGGTGTGGCTTATGTCGATGCCTCTTTGCGCCAATTCTTTGAGCGATATGGCGCAGAGGAGTGGTTCCGACGCACGGTGTTTGTGTTTGTTGCCGACCACGTTTCGAGCGAAACTTTCGATGCCGAAACCCGAACAGCGCTGGGCGGAAGCCGCATAATTCAGTTCTTCTATACCCCCGACGGAGCGTTGCAGGGCGAGTGTGTGGATGTGGCCCAACAGGTAGATATTATGCCCTCGTTGTTGTACCTGCTTGGCGTTCGAGAGCCCTATTTTGCCTACGGCCGCAATGTGTTTGCAGAGGCCGACCCGATGACCTTCTATTGGTCCACCTCGGCGATGCGTTATGTGTCTACCGATGGCGAGTGGACGGTGTTTTTTGATGGCGAACGTATTACCGACCTCTATCGCTGGGATGACCGCCTGATGACCTCGCCATTGGCGCTGAACGACCACCCCGAGGTTGTCGAACGTTTTGAGCGCAGACTGCGCGCCGTGGTGCAACAATACTTCTTGCATATCCGAAATATGAACTATACGGTCCCCGTCGAGTAGCCGTTTTGTCATCGCGGGAGCGGGGTGGGCCATATCAAAAAATCGTCCGTTAAACATTATTTTCCCGCTCAAACTTTGCACGAAATAAAATATTTTCTTATATTCGCAAACCGAATGTATGTTTCTTACGCGCCCGCTGCTTGGGTTAAGTATTTGGCATACAGTGGATAACGATGTTTGCCCGAGTGTTTGGTGCGTTGTGATGCGGCGTATTTGGCGTCCGCGTATGGCGTGTGCTTGGCAAAATTGGAGAGATGTCCGAGCGGTTTAAGGAGCGCGCCTGGAAAGTGCGTATACCTCAAAAGGGTATCGCGGGTTCGAATCCCGCTCTCTCCGCTTGTGAAAAAGATACAACTTAAAACAAACTAAAACATAAAACAACTAAACACAAAAACAATAATCTAAATTAAACCAAAACAACCATGAAAAAACTTTTCGTAATTTTGGCAGCAATTGGTGTACTTGGTACTACCACCGTTAATGCTCAAGAGCAAGCTGCTGAGAACCAAACCGAAACCGTAGCCGCTGATAGCACCGCTGTCGAGGAGGCTGCTCCCGCCGCTGACTTCAACGCCGAGACTGATGTTGAGGGTGAGCCTATGCACCAAATCCTCAAACAAAAAGTTATCGAGGGTGATGCACTCTGGATGTCGCCCGTGCTTCTGTGCTTGATCTTCGGTCTTGCTATCGCTATCGAGCGTATTATCTACCTGAACCTCTGCACCACCAACACCAAAAAACTCCTCGAGAAAGTTGAGGCTGCTCTGAACGAGGGTGGTATTGAGGCTGCTAAAAAAGTTTGCGCTGAGACTCGTGGTCCCGTTGCTTCGATTTTCTGGCAAGGTCTTGACCGCTACGACCAAGGTCTGGATTCGGTAGAGAAAGCTATCGTATCGTATGGTTCGGTTCAAATGGGCCAAATGGAGAACGGTCTGACTTGGATTGGTCTGTTCATCTCGATTGCTTCGATGTTGGGATTTATGGGTACCGTAGTAGGTATGATCGGTGCATTCGACTCGATTCAAGCTGCTGGTGACATCAGCCCGACCCTCGTAGCAGGTGGTATCAAAGTGGCTCTGTTGACTACTCTGGCCGGTCTTATCGTAGCCGTTATTTTGCAGTTGTTCTATAGCTATATCGTATCGAAAATCGACGGCCTGGTTAACACCATGGAGGACGCTTCGATTAGCTTTACCGATATCCTGACCAAATACAACGCGAAGTAATAATTATAATTGGTATATCCAAAATGAAAAATCAAAAATTCTATACAGTACTTAAAGCCGCACTGTTGGTTCTCGGTCTGGCATCGCTTCTGCCGATGTTTTTGAGCGACATCAACAATGTAGACCTGATGCTTTACTGCGCTTATGCCTATATCGGCCTTGCGCTTGTAATCCTGGTTGTGCTGATGGCGGCTAATATGGGTAAAAACCCCGGTGGCTCGAAAATCGGTACCTGGGTGGCTGTTGCAACCGCTGTTGTGGCTGTGATTGTTCACTTTACCGTTTCGGCTGCAGACCCTGTTGCTCTTGCTGACGGCTCGATTGTCGATGACAAGATGACCCTGACCCTCACCGATACTATGCTCTATACCGCATATGCTACTTTTGCAGGCGTTGTAGTGGCTATGATTTACGGTGTTATTCGTAACGCATTTAAATAATAGTAAGAGCAATCTATGGCAAGTAAAAAGAAAATACCGGAGATTAACGCAAGCTCGCAAGCCAATATTTCGTTCATCCTGCTGATATTCTTCTTGACTGCCACTACGATGAACACCGACACCGGTATCCCCCGTGTGCTCCCCGCAATGCCTGATGAGAATCAGAAAACCGAGGACTTGGATATCCGTGAACGTAACTTGTTGCTCGTGTTCATCAACACCTATGACCAAATCATGGTCGGTGGCAAACCGATGGATATCACCGAGGTGAAAGAGAAGGCCAAAGAGTTTATCTTGAACCCCGCCAACGAAGAGAATCTCCCCGAGAGCGAGGATACCGAATTTGAGCTTCCCGACGGAACCAAATGGACCTATCCTGTCAGCAAGGGTGTGATTTCGCTCCAAAATGACCGTGGTACCAGCTATACCGCTTATATCCAGGTTCAAAATGAGTTGGTGCGTGCGTTCAATGAGGTCCGCGACGAGGTTTCGATGGAGAAATTCGGAAAGAAATTCGCCGAACTCGACGAGGATGTTCGTAGTGTAGTACAAAAGGCTGTGCCTCAGAAGATTTCTGAGTCTGAGCCTCGTAACGTAGGAGGAAAGAAGTAATGGCAGTATTGAAAAAAGAGGGAAAGAAAGAGATTCCCGCAATTTCGACCGCGTCGCTCCCTGACGTCGTATTTATGTTGTTGTTCTTCTTTATGACCATCACAACTATGCGTGACCAAGAGGTTTTGGTTCAAACCAAACTCCCCTCGGCTACCGAAGTTCAAAAGTTGGAGAAGAAGTCACTCGTAAGTTACATCTACATTGGCCAACCTACCAAAGCGATGCAGGCTAAGTTTGGTACCTCGCCCCGTATCCAGCTCAACGATAGTTATCGTAGCACCCGCGACATTTTGGAGTTCGTGGCTGCCGAGCGCGATAAATTGAGCGAGAACGAGCGTGCACAGATGACCATCTGCTTGAAGGCTGACGAGAATACCCGTATGGGTATCATCACCGACGTTAAACAAGAGTTGCGTCGTGCGAATGCCTTGAAGATCAGTTACGCTGCATCTAAAACTCTGGGCTACGAATAGTAGTACCTCGAGATACTCAATCAGAGGCTTGTCCCCCGTGGACGAGCCTCTTTTTTTGCAGTAATGTGCTGTGCAGGGAGGAGGTTAGAATATGGGCTGCCGCATTGTGTGAGGATGTGGAAATGCGAGAGTGAGTGGAGCGAAGGGGGGGGGAGTTGGTGTGTGGCACAAAAAAAACTCGCACCCCGAGTGTGGGATGCGAGTGTACGCAAAAGAGGTGGCGTAATTACGCGCGACGCTCTTTGATGCGGGCCTTTTTACCGGTGAGGTTACGCAGGTAGTAGATACGAGCGCGACGTACAACACCAAGTTTGTTAACCACGATGCTGTCGATGTGGGGCGAGTAGAGCGGGAAAATACGCTCAACACCTACACCATTCGACACCTTGCGGATGGTAAACATTTTGGTTACACCACGACCTTTGATTTGGATAACTACGCCGCGGAAACTTTGCAGACGCTCTTTGTTACCCTCTACGATTTTGTAGGTTACGGTGATGGTGTCACCACTCTTGAAAGAAGGAACCTCCTTCTCGGCCCACATTGCCTGATTGGCAATCTGAATCAGTTGATCTTTGTTCATTTTGTTATAACAAATAAAATTAAAACAGCCAATGTTACCGCTGCACGTGGCCTACCATATCGGGAGATGCTCCCTTTAATCCCGGCTTTGGCGAATGTTGAAGAGTTCAAGGCTGACCGTCGCCACCCCATTTGTCCTCTCCCCCTCTGCTCGCCGTAGTTGTTGCCCTCCGGCCCTCGCGCCCAATGTAAGAGATTGGTCTGCGTGCTAATCTGGAAGAAAAGCGGGGCAAAGTTACAATTAAAGTTTTAATTTGGCAACAAAAACAAGATAAAATAGGTATATTTGCACTTGTGTTTCAAAAACGTAAAATGACTAAACCGCTTATATTTATAACCAATGACGATGGAGTGAACGCTCGTGGTCTGCAATCGGCTATCCGTATCGCCCGTAAGTTTGGCGATGTTGTGGTGGTAGCGCCCGAGCAGAGCCAATCGGGTAAGTCGCACGCCATTACTATGTACTCGCCGCTGTTTCTGCGTAAAGTGCGCCAGGAGCAGGGCCTCGAAGTGTATGCGCTGAATGGTACACCCGTGGATTGCGTCAAGATGGCATTCGACCACTTGTTGCTCGGTCGCCACGTCGATTTGGTGATTTCGGGCATTAACCACGGTGCCAACTCGGCTATCAGTGTCCTGTATTCGGGTACTATGGGAGCCGCAATCGAGGGTAGTTTCTATGGCTCGCCTTCGGTGGGACTTTCGCTACTTGACCACGACGATAATGCCGACTTTGCAGCCGCTGAGGTGTATGGTACCCAAATCATCGAACGAGTCCTGACGGGTGGCTTCCCGACACCGCTGTGTCTGAATGTTAATGTTCCCGTGGGCACTTTGGAGAGCCTGCGCGGAATCCGTGTGTGCCGCCAAAATAAGGGCTATTGGAAAGAGGAGTTCTTTTGTCGCCGCGACCCGCGTGATAAGGAGTACTTTTGGCTTACGGGTGCGTTCTGTAATGCCGAACCCGAGGCTACCGACACCGATGAGTGGGCACTCTCGCACGGCTATGTGTCGATTGTGCCGGTGCAGGTCGATATGACCGACTACTCCCGAATGGGCGTACTCCAAGAGGCATTCCCGCCGCAGGAGTAGGGTGGATTTAGAAGTAACAACAAAAATATTTATAATTATGAGAAAACTGTACACAACGTTGAGTCTGTTGGCACTCACAGCCTTTGGTGCTGTGTCGTGTGTGGCAGACTATGACCTGGAAAACATCAATACCGAGATAACCCTCGGTGGCGATGGTCTTACCGCTCCGTTGGGTTATATCGAAAAAGTGACGCTCGATTCGCTCCTCAAAGAGACGGGAGATATTATCCAACAAGAGCCTAATGGTGACCTTAAAGTTGCGATGGATAGTTCGATAACCTTCAAGGTTGACGCTATCAATATCGACCCTATCGAGGACGTAATCCCCGAATTGGAGCCTATCCACGCCTATCTGAGCGACAAGAATGTGGCCTTCCCCGAGGGCTTCTCGCTGCCCGAGCAGACTTATGCCTATGAGGTGGAGGTTCCGACCTATACCATCAATAACGACGCAGCCAAGTTGCCCGATTTCCGTTGCGATATTGTACCGAGCCTTGGTGTGAAGGAGTTTGTGGAAGGTGTGACTATCCCCGCAGACTTTGTAGCCCCCATTACTGCCGAGGGTGAAGAGGTTGTGGACTTGTATTTTGAGTGTCCCGACGAGGTGTCGCGTATCAACAAAGTGTGGTTTGCCGACAAGGGCGCACACATTTCGGTTACCTTTGACTTGGGTAGCCTCGGCTCGTTGGCGGCCAACAACCGCATCAACTCGCTCAATGTGACCCTGCCCGATTACTACTATCTCGAATTGAACGACGATATGAACGGTGCAGCCACCCTGACCAATGGCCACATCCTGACTATCGATAATCACGATTTGGGAGATAAGACAAGTTTCTCACTGTCGGCCTATCTGGTGAGCGTCGATATGAGCAAAATCGACCCCGTTGAGAAGGATGGCAAACGAGTTATCGAGTATGCCGACAACCTGACCTACTCGCTGGACTACCAAATCACCACCAAGAGTGGCACGGTGTCGTTTGCAACCACTCCCTCGATGCATATCGTAATTGATAATGCCCTCTTTGGTGATGCCGAGGTGGTGTCGAACGCTATCGAACTTGACCCCATTGTTGCAGAGCAAGACCTGTCGTATCGCCTTAACGGACTGTCGCCCGATATTTATACTATCCGCCATATCGCATTCTCGGATAAGTCGGATATTCGCTTGATTGTCGGAGATTTGGGTCTGCCTATCGAGGGCTGGGACGATTGCAAGATTGTAATCGAACTGCCCGATTGTTTCCAACTTGACGCCGAGCGCCTGTCGTCGGCTGCAACCCTCAACTCCGAGGGTCACATCCTGACAACCACCATCGGAGCATTGGTTAAGGGCCTGCAACTGCCTGTTGCGGCTATCGACTTTGGTCAAGAGGGTGTGCCCGTTCAGGTCGAGGATATCGGCGATGGCAAACATAACGGTTTTGTCGAAATCAACGACCACCTTTCGGTTTCGGTCTATCCCGTTTTCCCGTCGGCAACCTATATGCTGTCGGAGATTACAGAGGCTATGGGAACCCACCAGTTGGCTGTTCGCCTGTCGGCTACCAACCTCTATATCATCCCCGAGGAGTCGAACTTTATTATCAACGAGATTAGCAACGATATTAATTTCAGCGAGAAAATCGAGTTCGATATCAATGATGTTCCCGCCGAGTTGGTTTCTGTTGAGCGTATCAGTATGACTGACGCCGAGGGTGAAATAGTTGATTTGGCTATCGAATTCTCGTTGAGCGATGCCCCCGTAAGTCACCTCATCCTGCGCGATTTCAAAATCAGCCTGCCCCAATGCTTGTGGATTGAGGGCGAGAATATCGACGAGAATAATGTGATGACCATTAGCGAACGTTCGGTGGACTTGGCAGCCGAGAAACGTATCCACCTGACCACCATCCGCGTGCTGGGTGTTAAGAATATGAGTGTGACCGATGGCCAAATTGCAATCCGCGACAGCGTAAGTATCAATGGCCGCGTGTCTATCCCCAAAGGCGAGATTATGAGTGGTGTGACCGAGGATATTGTCATCACCCCCTATATCGAACTGCCTGCGCTGTATGCCCGCCAATTCTCGGGCCGTGTCAATGTTCAGTTGGACAAATATGTAACCCCTCAGGTTATCGACCTGTCGGAGTTTACCGAGGCGCTGGGTGATGCCGAAATCGAGATTACCGAGGGCTTGGTTGCTCCCGTTATCAACCTCGAAGTTTCGAACCCCATCGGTGCCGCAGTTGAGGGAACCCTCCACCTGACGGCCTACTATATTGACGATAGCGTGCTGCCGTTGGAGGTTGACCTGCACGTCAATGCTGCCGAGGGCGACCAAGCGGGCGTGACCAAAATCTGTATTACTGATGATGCAGCCAACGCCCCCGCAGGCTATACAGCCATCACTCCCGAGGGCTATGCCGAGATTTTCCACAACATCCCCTCGCGTTTGGAGGTGAGTGTTACGGGAGGTGTAGGCACCGACCAAGTGTGCACCCTGCCTTTGGGCTGCGACTATGTGTTCGATTTGTCCTACTCGCTGTCGATGCCGCTGGCTCTGCGTGGTGAAGTGACCTATGCAGGCAAGTTTGGAGAATTGGCAGGAACTTTCAACGAAATTGCCGACCTGGGTATTCAGATTAACGAGTTGGGTCTTGTGATTTATGCAACCTCGTCGTTGCCTGTGGATGTGTATGTCGATATGACACCGCTGAATGCCGAGGGTAACCCCGTCGAGGGTCTGCAAACCAATGTTGATGGCTGTATCAAAGGCTGTGATGCCCAAGGTGCTGCCCAAGAGTCCAAGTTGGCTGTAAGTTTCAGTGGCTCGGTTGCTGTTTTGGCCGATGTAGATGCACTTGCTTACTCGCTTCGTCTGGCTGCTATGCCCGGCTCGGTGGCTCAACTTAATGCCAACCAAAGTGTTTCGGCACGCGTGATTGTCAAGGCCGAGAAGGGTCTGACCTTCGATATTAAGGATTTCCTTGAAGAGGGATCGGATGATGACGATGACGACTACACCGATGGCGATGATTATTACGAAGAATAGTAACCCGGAATATTGAACGAGATATGAAAAATAGAATCAAAATAGCACTTGTGGGTCTGTTGCTGAGCGTTGTCGCTGTGAGCGCTACGGCACAGAACAAAACCTCGTACTTTATGGAGTCTTCGACTTATAGGTACGATATGAACCCCGCCTTGACCCCTACTCGTGGTTATATCAAATTGCCGGGCTTCTCGATGTTCAGCCTCGACTTTACCAACGACCTGCTGGCAATCGACCGCTTGTTGTATAACAAGAACGGCCAAACCGTAACCGCCCTGCATAAGGATGTATCGACCGAGGAGTTTTTGAGCAAATTCAAGAAGAATAACTCCATTGGCGTAGACTTCAACCTCCCGCTGTTGGGCTTTGCCGACTATGGTAAACACTACTTCTGGTCGTTTGACCTGGGTGTGCGCGCTTTGGTCAATGTTAATGTCCCTAAGGACGTGTTGCGCCTTGTAAAGTCGCTGGGCTCGGATGTGACAATGGATAATATCCGCCTGGATGTTAATGCCTATACCCAAGCCTCGCTCGGTTTTGCCTTCCCGCTGGGCGACTATGTGATGTTCGGTTTCAAGGTTAAAGGTCTGCTCGGCCTTGCCCACGCAACCGCCAATATCGACAACCTGCGCCTGAATTTCGGAGAGGATGCTGTGACCGCAACCGGCCACGCCAAAGCCGACATCTCGGTTCCCGGCCTGTCGTTCCCCGGCCTGGGTAAACCCGGCGACCAAGTGAAGGTGGATTTGGGTATCGGCACACGCTCCGAGGACGAGGAGAGCGAAGGCCCTGAGGGCGATGACGAGGTGCTCGACCTCAATCACCTTATCTCGACTTCGTACGATAATATCCCCGCACTGGTCAAACAAGTGCGCAACGGTGGTGTGGCTCTGGATCTTGGTGTCGAGGCCAACCTGCTTGACGACCACCTGCACCTGTCGGCTGCCGTTGTGGATTTGGGATACATCTGGTGGAATAAAAATAGCGCAGTGTCGGTCGAGACCAACGAGGTGTATGGCCGTTGGGAGGGTGCCAACCTCTCAGAGGCGCTGTCGAACGACGACTTCGATGTTGTGCAGGAGGTTCACCATAACCTCAATGAACTTGCCGTTACCAACCGAAGCGGAGGCAGCATTGTAACCCGCCTGCCGACCCAACTTAACGTGGGTGCTGAGTATGGCTTTGCTAAAAACAAAATTTCGGTGGGCCTGCTCTCGCACACCAAATTCTACGAGAGCCACACCTACTCCGAACTTACTGCATCGCTTAACCTGCGTGCGGGCAAGGCGTTCAGCGCATCGTTCAGTTACTCGTTCCTCAATAGCGGTTTGAGTATGTTGGGCTTCGCTCTGAACCTCCACCCCAAAGGTTTCAATCTGTTTATCGGAACGGACTATATTCCGCTTAAATACGCCCGAATTCCCCTCGACCCCAGTATGACCGAGGACCTGCCTTTCAAACTCTCGTCGCTGTCGATGCCTGCCAACAATATGTGTTTGAGTTTTTATGCAGGTATTTCGTTCTCGTTGCACGAGTCCCACTTCGGCAAGACCAACAAAGAGGTGCGTGTGGAGCGTAAAGCAGCCCGCAAAGCGGCAAAGGCCGATAAATAACCCCGCCGCCTGTAAACACAACAAGGGCCGTTCCTCAATCGGGAACGGCCCTTGTTGTACTCGGAGCGGGAATCGAACCCGCACGGGCATTTCTGCCCACAGGATTTTAAGTCCGGCGTGTCTACCTATTCCACCATCCGAGCCTGTAAGTGGTCGCAAAGATAACATCAAAAATTGAAAGCACCAAAAATTTCGGTGCCGTGGGCGCAAAGTTTGCAGCCCCAATCCCTGTTGCCAAGCAATATACCCTCACCTCATATCGTTGATGTGTTGAATGTTTGGTATTTTTTAGTAATTTTGCCGTGACATTTCTTTTAACGCACATCAAGATGTACAAAAACCTTTTCAAAATTGCAATGTCGATAGCCCTGGTTGCCACTCTGTTGGTGGGATGTAAGGCCGATGACGAGATTACAATCACCCACTTCAAGTTTGAGGGCGCATCGCGCGTGTTCTTCGAGCCGGGACAGACTATCAACGTGAACTACAATAAGCGTCGCGTATCCAAAATCGAAATCGTGTCGTCGCCTCAGGGATGGACAGTCGAAAATCATGATAATAAATATCTTGCTATCACTGCTCCGATGTTTGCAGGCCTGACCTCCGAGGTTATCGAAGTTAAGGGTACCTCGCCCGAGGGCAATAGCAATACCGCAAAACTTACCGTGCAAGTAGTGAAGGCCGAGAGCCTCTCCGACAAGGGTACTGCTAACTGCTATATCGCCCCTCAGAGCGGTCGCTATTCGTTTGATGCAACCCATAAGGGCCCCTCGTCCGAGAGCCTGACCTTTGCAGATGCCAAACTGCTGTGGAGTGCACCGGCCGATGCAGTCTATTCGGTACAGACACTCAATGGAGTGGTGTCGTTCTCGACTTCGGGTGTGCCGGGTAACGCTGTGATTGCCGTGTGCGATGCCAAGAGTAATGTTCTGTGGAGTTGGCACATTTGGGTGGCCGACTATGACCCCGTAGCCACTGCCCAAACCTATGCCGATGGCTCGACGGTTATGACCCGCAACCTGGGCGCGTGGGCCGATGTTGCCGATACCGACTCTACCTCGTGGGCTTCGAGCGGTGTTTACTACCAATGGGGACGCAAAGACCCGTTTGTGGGCGGCACCCAATATATGTGGACCGTAGACCAATATATGTACGATGCCGAGGGCGATTGGGTGGGTGTCAAATATGCCGCCTCCTCGTCGTCGGTAGGTACAATTAACTATGCCGTTGCCCATCCGATGACCTATATCTATGGTGTCAAGAAGAGCGACTACGATTGGCTGTATGCTAAGCGTGACGGCTCGCTGTGGAATTCTACCACCAAAACCCTTTATGACCCCTGTCCTGCGGGTTGGATTGTCGCTCCGAGCACCACTTTCGACTTCTCGTCGGAGGATGTTGTGGGCGACTATGTTCGCGGTTGGGAGGTCGCAGTAGGCGGCGATGCACAAAGTTACTATGCCGCTGCCGGTCGTCGCAGTTTTGTGGATGGCGCACTGACCAATGTCGATGTTACGGGTTATCTGCCTGTGGGCTTTAATTGGACCGCCACCACTACCGAGGATGATGCCGAGGCTTTGGAGTTCTCACCCACCTCGATTGGCCTTTCGAGCATCTATCGCGCCAACGCCTGCCCCGTAAGATGTCGCAAAGTGGAGTAGGGTAGATAACCCCTCTCTATGATATAACACAAAAGCCTGTCCACGTGGACAGGCTATTGTGTTATGTGTGTTGCTTGGGCCGATTACTTAACCTCCCAAGTCGAACCGCTACGCAGCAGGTCGTCCACACAAGTAATTTTGGAAGTCGCCTTGACCTCCTCGATTTGACGCTCTACCTCCGAGTCGTAGTTGGGAGCCTCCACATCGCGGATGACACCCAGAGCCACGGGATAGTCGGGATATTTCATACCTGCCAACAAGAAGTGAATAACGGGGTTTTGGGCGTGTGCATCGTGGGTCAATACCTCATCAATGCTAACACCGCCTTCGCCAACCTTCACAACCTCCAACTCAACACCGTTGAAGATAAGACCTTTGTCCTTGTTGGCACCAAACAACATCTTCTCGCCGTGTTCCAGCGTGATGGTGTTCTCGGCACGGGTAGCCTTGTCGCCTGCATAGGGTGCGTGGGTCTTGTCGTTGAAGATGACGCAGTTTTGCAACACCTCGGTAACGGCCATACCTTTGTGGTTGGCAGCAGCCACCAGACACTTTTGGGTCAAAGGAATCTCGGCATCTACACTACGGGCAAAGAATGTTCCGCGTGCACCAATTACCAATTCACCCGGTTTGAAGGGTTGCTCAATAGTGCCATAGGGCGAAGTTTTGGTCACCTTACCCAACTTGGTGGTAGGCGAGTATTGTCCTTTGGTCAGACCATAAATCTCGTTGTTGAACAACACCACATTCAGGTCCACATTACGACGTACGGCGTGGATGAAGTGGTTACCTCCGATAGCCAGCGAGTCGCCGTCACCCGAAGCCATCCATACCGACAACTCGGGGTTAGCGGTTTTGATACCTGTCGAGATTGCGCCTGCGCGTCCGTGGATACTGTGGAAACCATAGGTGCGCACATAGTAGGGGAAGCGCGACGAGCAACCGATACCCGACACGACAGTGAATTTCTCGTGGTCAATCTGTTTCTCCTCGGCCACTTGTGCCATAGCGCGCAACACCGAGTTGAGAATTGCGTGGTCGCCGCAACCGGGGCACCATTTTACCTCTTGGTCGCTTTTGAAATCAGCAGCTGTATATTTTTTCTGTTCCATAGTGCTCGGCTCTTATTTAAGAAGTGAAACGAAGGTCTCTTTCAGTTCCCTTACGGTGAAGGGCAGACCCATAACCTTGTTGTATTGTTCGAATTCGAACTGTTGGAAGTTTTGGCGCAGGTAGTCGGCAAACTGACCGCAGTTGAGTTCACACACCACAATCTTCTTGAAACCACCCAGAATCTCCTCCACACCTTTGGGCAGGGGATTGAGGTAGTTGAAGTGGCATAGCGAGATGCTCTTGCCCTCGGCTTGCAACTCCTCGACTGCCGATTGCAAGTGGCCACGAGTACCGCCCCAACCGATTACCAACAAATCGCCCTCGCGCTCGCCCAACACCTCTTGTGCGGGAATCGAGTCGGCAACTTTGGCAACTTTGGCGGCACGCAGACGAGTCATCTCGGCGTGGTTGTCGGGGTCGTGCGATACGCTACCCGTGCGGCCATCCTTCTCCAAACCTCCGATGCGGTGTTCCAGACCTTTGGTTCCGGGCATAGCCCAACCGCGTGCAAACTCCTCGTTGCGCACATAGGGACGGAATTGCTCACCCTCGGCAATCTCGGTTACGATAGGGGGATTAATAGTGGGGTAGTCCTTCATCGAGGGGATACGCCAGGGTTGGCTACCGTTGGCGATGAAACCATCCGACAGAAGGATTACGGGTGTCATATGCTCCATTGCGATTTTACCTGCTTGGAATGCGTAGTCGAAGCAGTCCGAAGGGCTGCTCGATGCCAGAACAACCACAGGACACTCACCATTTCGGCCATAGAGTGCTTGTGCCAAGTCGCTCTGCTCGGTTTTGGTGGGCAGGCCGGTCGAGGGACCGCCACGCTGAACATCCACAACAACCAGCGGCAACTCGGTCATAACGGCCAGACCCAACGCTTCGCTCTTCAACGACAGACCGGGGCCCGAAGTCGAAGTTACAGCGAAGTTACCTGCAAAGGCAGCACCAATGGCGGTACAGATACCTGCAATCTCGTCCTCGGCTTGAACGGTTTTGACACCCAGGTCTTTGCGTTTAGCCAACTCTTCGAGGATTACGGTTGCGGGGGTGATGGGGTAGGAGCCGCAGAACAGAGGTCGTCCACTCTTCTCCGAGGCTGCGATGAATCCCCACGCGGTGGCTTGGTTACCGTTGATATTGCGGTAGATGCCGGGTTCTTGAGTCGAACTCTTGATGTCGAAGGTGTTTGCAAACAGGTGGTTGTTGGCAGCGTAGTTGTAGCCACCTTTCACCACGGCGATGTTTGCCTCGGCGATTTTGGGATTCTTCTTGGCGAATTTGCTGGTCAGGTATTCGAAGGTGTACTCCAAAGGACGGTTGTAGAGATAGAAGCAGATGCCGAGTGCGAACATATTCTTGCACTTAACAACGCTCTTGGCGTCCATATCGAAGCCTTCGAGTGTTTGTCGTGTCATACCCGTGATGTCGGGCATAACGATGTTGTAGTCCGAGAGTTTGAGTTCCTCGATGGGGTCGTCGGTTTTGAAGCCTGCCTTTTCGATGTTTTTGGGGTTGAAAGCGTCGGCATCGAGGATGATTGTCGAGTCGGGTTTGAGCCATTTGACATTGGCTTTGAGTGCTGCGGGGTTCATCGCCACAAGAGCGTCGCAGTAGTCACCCGGGGTAATCATTTTGCGGTTACCGAAGTGCACTTGGAATCCCGATACTCCGGCCACGGTACCTTGCGGTGCGCGGATTTCCGAGGGGTAGTCGGGGAAGGTCGAGATGCCGTTACCGGCGAGTGCCGAGGCATCAGAAAACAGTGTGCCGGTGAGTTGCATACCGTCGCCCGAGTCGCCCGAGAAACGGATTACCACATCACTGAGTTCTTTGATGTTTTGGTCCATAGTTGTATAGAGTTATTGTTGTATGCTCAAATTCTCCGAAAGGTACAAATTTTTCCGATAGGTTGTTCATTTCGTTCGCAAAAAAAACAGATACCCACATTTTTGTTTGTTTTCAGTTGCGGTTATGGCGTTTTTTTTTATCTTTGTGGTGACTACAATTTTATTGCCTATGAAACCTTCTTTGCGAACCCTTGTGGTGGCTGTGCTGCTGGTTGCGGTAATGCCCTCGGCTTCGGCACAAGAGAGCTCCGAAGTAGTTGCCCAAAAGTATAATATTCGTGGCCGAAGCCCGTTTGATAACCCCGCTTATCTCGAACAGACACTAACCCCCAACACCCTATCTGTTTCGTTTGGTATGCCGTATAGTGGGGCCCGTTATATGACGCTCAGTCCTCTGAGTCTGCTGCTGTTGCAAAGTGATTGGCTTGGTTCGTCGTGGTATGATGGCGACAAGCGTGGCGGAATTCCCGGTATTAGTGTCGATTGGCGACAGATGATTCATCCCGTAATTTCGCTTGGTACGTCGGTGGGTTATAGTTATACCACAACGTGGGGCAATAACGACGGCTACACCGATGGCGTATTCCGTCAGCACACCAGAACCAACTACCTGACAACCGTGTTCCAAATGGAGATTACCTATCTGCGCCGTCGCAACTTCACAATGTATGGCCTGTTGGAGGTTGGCTTCGGTATGCGTTTCCAGAATATGACTTCGGAGCAGATTTCGGTCAAGGAGCCTATCGATGCTTCTGATGTTCGCACTACCCGTTGGCAAGCAGGCGACCCTGTGGCACGCCCTTCACATTATGAGCGCGCTTTCCGTTTCCATTTTGTGTCGCAAACCTCGCCTTTGGGATTCCGCTGGGGCCGCAAGGTGGGCGGTTATTTCGAACTCGGCTATGGTTATCGAGGATTTTTCTCGGCCGGTGTTGATTGGCAATTCTAAGCCGATATAAACCCAAAACAAAGGCTGTCACCCACGCGGATGACAGCCTTTTGTTTTGGGTCGCTCGGCCGAACTATTTGGTGGCAAAACGATAGATGGTTTGTTGGGTGTACTCCTCGCCGGGACGCAACACACGCGACGGGAAGTTGTCGTGGTTGGGAGCGTCGGGATAGCCTTGTGCTTCGAGGGCGATACCTGCGCGATAGCACAGAGGTTTGTCACCCTTGCCGATGCTGGTGCCGTCAAAGAAGTTACCGCTGTAAAATTGCAGTGCCACTTGGTCGGTCAGGATGCTCATCTCGATGCCGTTTGCGGGCTCATACACAACCGCAGCCTCGGTCAGACCTGCCTCGTTGGGAGTGCTCTTGTCCAACACAAAGTTGTGGTCGTAACCTGCGCCGAATTTCAGAGCCTCGAAATCCTCCTCGATGCGCTCGCCAATAACGGTTGCGGTGCGGAAATCAAGCGGAGTGCCTTCCAGAGTTGCAATCTCGCCTGTGGGAATCAGACCCGCGTCGGTGGGGGTGTACTCTGCGGCGTTGATGCGGAGCACGTGGCTGTTGGTCGAAACCTCGCTGTCGCCGTGCAGGTTGAAGTAGCAGTGGCTTGTGGGGTTGAGTACGGTGGGCGCGTCGGTAGTTGCGCGGTAGTCCAGAATCAGGTCGTTGCCGGCCAGAGTATAGGTGACGGTGATGATGACGTTGCCGGGATAACCCTCCTCGCCGTCAGCCGACAGATAACTCATAGTGATGGTGTTGTCGCCTACGTTGTCCACATTCCACGCGTGGGTCGACCATCCGCCGATACCGCCGTGCAGGTGGTTTTCGCCGTTGTTGATAGTGGTTTGATACTCAACGCCGTCGAGCGAGAATTTACCCTTGCCGATGCGGTTGCCGTAGCGACCTACGATAGGGCCTGCATATCCGTCACCGTTGAGGTGTTGGTCGATTGTGGGATAACCCAACACTACGTCCACTTTGTTGCCGTCGCGGTCGGGCACCCACAGACCTGCGATGCGTGCGCCGTAGTTGGTAACCTGCATTGTGATACCCTCGGATTGGAGTGTGTAGAGGTCTACGGGTTTGCCGTCAATTTGAGTTTGGTAATCGCTTTGGTTGAGCAAAGCCTCGGTGCGCGGAGCCTCGGTGGTGCAACCTACGCACAACATAATTGCCGCAGCAGCGGTCATAAACATTTTTTTCATAGGAGTATGTTTTGTATTTGATTGCCTAACTGCAAATATAGTTATTCTATTCGGGATTTCAAAAAACGCTGTCGCAAAGTGTTTTCAAAAGCAGCCTAAAACATACACGGTGAATTTCGTTTGGTTGCTTTTTGTTGGGCGTTGAGGGTCGATTTTTGTGTTTGTTGGACCGAAAATGCTCCAAAAAAACAAGAAAAATGATAAAACTCTTGGAAAATCCAAAAACTTTACTCATTTTTGCATTTAGATAAAAGACTAAACAATAACTTTTTATATCAATTTTATGAAAAACTTAGTAGCACAAATTAACGAGCAAATCGCTGCTTTCCAAGCAAACGCCGAACTCCAAGTAGAAAAAGGCAACAAAGCTGCCGGTACTCGCGCACGCAAAGCAGCTCTGGAACTGACCAAACTCCTCAAAGAGTTCCGTAAAGTTTCGGTTGAAGAGTCGAAAAAGTAATATACCTATTATATATTACAATTCACCCTTTGGACAATCGCCCACCTCGGGCGGTTGTCTTTTTTTTTGTGTGTGGGCGGAGGGGGCGGCAAAGGGGCGCGACCACTTTGTGTGAGAGGCTTGGATATTATATTAATATTGTGTAACTTTGTAAAATGAAGGGCCGTCGGTGGCCGTCGTGTATAAAAGTTCTTTAATTATTAACAACCAACAGGAAAATCA
>JAFTYJ010000026.1 GCA_017464745.1 Rikenellaceae bacterium
GTAGTTACCACTGAAACCGTGCAACAGATAGACCGTAGGCAGTTTTTTGGCACGTTTATAGCCGTCGGGCAGGATTACCGTAGCATTGATATCCTTGTTCATAGCATCGCTATGGATAGTTACTATCTCGCGTTTGAATGCCCACAGCGAACTATTGGCCAGCAGCGCCACCACAAGCAGCATAAAGATTTTTTTCATATTCATCGGTGTATTTCGTAATTAATAAATTCGGGGAAACGGGTCGGCACTAATAGCGCTCGACAAAATCGACCACAAGTTTGAACAGCGGTTCGTAGGCATTCCACAGAGCGTTCTTCCAAGTGTCGAGAGTGGTGTGGTAATACTTGAACGCATCACCGCCCTCGTTCTCCAAAAAGATACACGGAACTCCTCGTTGGGCAAACGGATAGTGGTCGCTATTACCAGCCAACTTGCCACGGTTGAAACGCTCGAAGTAGCCCTCACGACTATTAATCTCCTCCATAAGCGCAAAACCTGCCATACCCTCGGGGCTGACCTCGCAATACTGCACAGGATTGTTGTCGCCAATCATATCGAGGTTAAGCAGATAGCGAACACGACTCAATTCAAATGTAGGGTTGGCAGCAAACCACTCCGAGCCACGCAGGTAGGCATCTTCACCCGAGAAGGCGATAAAATAGATATCAAACGGAGGACGGTGTTTGGCATAGTAGGCAGCCAGGGTTACAATGGCAGCCGTTCCCGAGGCATTGTCGTGGGCTCCCGCATAATAGACACGGCGACCGAGGTTACCCAAGTGGTCGTAGTGGGCCGTAAAGACGTAGCAACTATCGTGACGCTCACCCTCAACCTTGGCAATCACATTGAAACACTCATAATCCTTGAAAAAGCGATTCTCGACATCAATGGTAATGTTCTTGGCCGTAGCGGGGAGAGCCTCGGTTGTCCACACAACGGGTTTGGGAGCAACCCTTTCGGCGTGGGCTTTGTAGAATTTAAGTGGTTCGTTCCAAGTATAGATTACACCCGCATTGGTACAGCCATCGGCACTCTGCAAGCGGCGGAAATCGGCTACGTGTTTGTAGGTATACCAGAAATCACACACCACAAAAGCGTTGGCGTATTCGGGCTTTGCCAGGTCGGCAAAAATCTTTTGTGAGTCGTAGTTGGTTGTGTCGATGTGGTAGAGCGGAAATGTACCCTTGATTGCGGGCGAGAATTCACGCAGAGTAAAATCCACACCGGGGCGCAGGCTCTTACCATCGGCCGACAGCGACATTGCACCGGGGAAGGTATTGACATCCAACTTGAAGGGTTGGCGCACAACTTCATCCACGCCCACACGGGCAAACTCCCGAGCCAGATAGTCACCCGCTTTGTTGGCTCCGTCAAATGCATAGCCGCGACCTTGATACTTGGCCGAACTGAGGTTTTTGACAATCTTTTTATAGTGTTTGAGGTCCTGTGCGTTCAGTTGCAGAGTCAGCACAATCAGCGCCGACAGACAAACAAGTATTCTTCTCATATTGGTCACGTTTTTGTAGTTTCAGTTAATTTATTCGGGATGACACGTTACACCTCTTTACCCATTTCGTAGGCTTGGGTCATCGCAGGGTGGTCGGCTATCTCGCCACGCTCATACACGCCCTTACCATAGACCACACCGCGCTCAACCGAGCCTTTAAGGCACTCTGCCAAGCCACGCATACACGCCAAAGTGCAATCCATCACAGTGTCGGTATCCTCGGCGGCGGTCATAATGTAGTAAAACTCCTTGTCGTGAAACTCCAACCAGCGAGCCACCGTACGGTCGATAACCGCTTTGAGTTGTGCCGAAATCGAATAGAAATAGACGGGCGACGAGAGCACCAACACATCGGCAGCCATCATCTTGTCCAACACCTCGCGCATGTCGTCCTTGACGGCACACTCACCGCTGTGGGTCTTGCAGTAGTAGCAGCCCAAACACGGGGCTATCTTTTTGCCCTGTATCCAAATCTTCTCGACTTGGTGTCCCGCCTGCTCGGCTCCCTTGGCGAATTGGTCGCACAAGGTATCGGAATTGCCACCCTTTCGTGGTGAGCCCGACAATATCAAAACTCTCTTTGCCATAGTCACTTTTTTGTATTATTTCGGCGGTTGCATCGCCCCACGGGGCGCACCTCCGCAATCCAACCCCAAAGGTAATAAATTATTACATAATTTCGGCTACTCCCCCACCCCGAAACAAAAAAAAAGAGCCCCTCGCGGACTCTCTTACAAAATTACTCAATCACTTCGACATAGAAACTCACGGGGCGAAAACCGTCATTGCACGACAGCATTGCCGATTGGGGATTGCGCATCCAGCCGTCGAAAAAGTTGCCACCCCCGGCAGCCAACTCCTCAACAAAGGGGCGCAGGCTCTCCCACGCACTCTCGCACAGACCCTCAGGACGCAGACCGTTTTCCACAACAAAGGTTTGGCCAAGTTGCAGGTCGCAGGCGTGTTCAATGGGGTTCTCGAACTCGGCCATCAGGTCGGGATACTCGGTTCGTCGCATTACGGTAATCTTCACTCGTTTCATAGCTCTATTGTAGTATTATTTCGATGCGTCGTGCAATTTCATCGGGACGTTCTATGAGCAGTTGGCCATGGTTCATTCTGCGGAATATCTCCACATGGGCATTGGGGCATATACGCAACAAAAGGGGGCAATGATGCAGAAACTATCGCCCGCAGTCCGCCCTAATAATTGTCGCATAATTCGCTGTTGTCCAGCGGTATCGGAAGGTCGCAAATGGTTGAAATCGTAGCAAAGGTCTTTCGCCGCCTTGCGTTCCTCAATTAGGTCCGTATCGTTGTTTGCATCATACAACATCTGACGCAACATCTTCTCTTTCTCGGTCATCTTGAAAAAAAGTTTAATCGTACTAATTATGCCCCAAAGTTACACGTTTTTTCTATACTCGGTTGGAGTTATGCCGACTTCCCGTTTAAAAAAACGGCAAAAATAAGGCGTTGTCGAGAAATTAAGTTCCTCGGCAATCTGCTCGATAGTAAGCCCCGAACTGCGCAGAAGCAGTTTTGTTTGTAGCGTGACAGCACGATTTATCCAATCGCTCGCCGCTGCGCCACTCGCCTCAAAGACCAAACGGCTGAGGTATTGAGGCGATATATTCATTCTTTCGGCATAGAATGAAAGCTCGTGCTTACCACGATGCGTGTTGAGTTGCTCGATAAACAAGCGAAACAACTCCTCTCTGCGCCCCTTTGGGTGGTGGCTACTCGCAGTGCTATCTACAATACGATAGTGCAGCGATAGTAGTAGGTGCTCAACGCTACGCCTGTCGAATGGCAGCGTGGCCGAAATGGTGTATATCAGCTGAAAATACTCCTCCATCCACTGCTCATTTTCTCCACCAATGAGGTACTCCTCTTTGATGTTTTCGTTCTCCGCAGAGAGCGTAAAACCCAACAAATCGACAACCGAATTGGCATCATAGTCGAGAATCTCTGCCACGGAGTTTTGTCCTATATAGAGTGCCTCACCCTCCGAAATTAGATATTCACGAAGGTTGATAGAGAAGCGGACA
>JAFTYJ010000027.1 GCA_017464745.1 Rikenellaceae bacterium
AGAAGAAGAAGAAAAAAAATACATTTCACTATAAAAAACACAAAAACACGAGCGCACGACACCCCCCCAAATGTAACTTTGTGTTAAAAATCCAACAAAATGTTTGTTTTCTAATTTTAGTTTCGTATATTTGCGAAAGAAAACAACCCAAACAACAAACCCTACTAACCCAAAAAACGAACTACTAACCCACCCGACGCAAGGGGGACACATTATTTATATAACCATTCAAACACTTATCCAACAACCGTTTCACAACTCGCCGTCCCCCACAACGCCACACCCCAAATAACGCTAACACAAATTCCCAAACAATATTTCCCATTATGTCAAACATTAAATTCTACAAGATGGGCGATATGCCCCTCGAACTGCATAAAGTACGCGTAGTTCAAAAACTTCACCTTGTACCTATCAACCGACGACTGGATGCTATCAACGAGGCAGGATTCAACACCTTCCGCCTCAGCACCAAAGACGTGTTCCTCGATATGCTCACCGACTCGGGTACCAACGCAATGAGCGACAACCAAGTAGCCGCAATGTTCCAAGCCGACGACGCCTACGCTGGTTCGCAATCGTTTGAGCGTCTGCAAAAGGCTGTTCAGGATGTGCTGGGCAAAAAGTATCTGCTGCCCGTACACTAAGGACGTGCCGCCGAGAACGTAATCTGTCACGCATTCGTAAAACCGGGCAACGTCGTGCCCACCAACTACCACTTCACCACCACTCTGGCTCACGTTATGGAGCGCGGCGGTGTAATCGAGGAGTTGTATCACGACCGCGCGCTGGTGCTGCACAGCGACCACCCGTTCAAAGGCAATATGGACATCGACAAACTCGAAGCCTGCATCCAACGTCACGGTGTCGACAAGATTCCGTTTGTGCGTATGGAGGCTTCGACCAATCTTATCGGTGGTCAGCCCTTCTCGATTCGCAACCTGATGGATGTGCGTGCCGTGTGCGACAAGTACGGCATTATGCTGGTATTGGACGCATCGCTGTTGGGCGAGAATGCATTCCTTGTAAAACAACGTGAGGACGCGTGGAAAGAAAACACTATGGGCGACATCCTGCGCACAATGACAGGACTTGCCGACCTGGTATATTTCTCGGCCCGCAAACTCTCCTCGTCGCGTGGTGGCGGTATCTGCACCAACCGACGCGACATCTACACCAAAATGGAGGCCCTGATTCCTCTGTTCGAGGGTTTTCTGACCTATGGAGGTATCTCGGTGCGCGAAATCGAGGCAATGGCTGTGGGTCTGTACGAAACGCTCGACGAGACGATGATTTCGCAAAGCCCCACGTTCATCAAATATATGGTCGAGCAGTTAGATGCGGCAGGTATTCCCGTAATCACACCTCCGGGCGTATTGGGTTGCCACATCGACGCAGGCAAGTTCTGTGAGCACATTCCCCAAGCGGAGTATCCCGCAGGTGCGCTGGCCGCAGCGTTGTATCTGATTTCGGGTGTACGTGCAATGGAGCGCGGTACCATAAGTTCGATTCGTGACGAAGAGGGCAACGATGTGTTGGCCGATGCCGAGTTGTTGCGTCTGGCCGTTCCGCGCAGGGTGTTCACACTCTCGCAAGTGAACTATGTGATTGACCGTCTGCAATGGTTGTGGGACAACCGTGAGTTGATTGGCGGTTTGAAATTCACCTATGAGCCGCCCGTGCTGCGATTCTTTATGGGTGGTTTGGCGCCGACAAGCGACTGGCCCGACCGTCTGGTATCGAAATTCCGCAAAGACTTCGGAGATTCGCTCTAACATACCACACAGCACCAAGTGGTTTCGTTATTTTTTGAGATTTGGTGTGCGGCGTTCGACTTTTAGGGTCGAACGCTTTTTTTTCGAATATTTTTTATACCTTTGTATAATTGAAAACAAAAAACAAAAACACATAACTAAAAACCAATAAAACTATGCTTAAACGAATCTTTACTACTCTGCTCGCAGCCGTTCTGTGCTGCGCTGTTCAGAACGTTTCGGCAGCCAACCCCCGAGTGGTCTTTATGGGTGACTCTATCACCGAAGGCTGGGGCGGCAAGGTACCGTCGTTCTTTACCAGCAACAACTTCCTGTGCAAAGGTATCAGCGGACAAACAACCGGCGATATGCTTATGCGCTACACCAACGATGTAATCAACAAACAACCCCAAGTTGTTGTAATCCTTGCCGGCACCAACGACATCGCCCAAAACGACGGCGTGTTTGTGTCGATGGAGCAAATCAGCAACAACATCTTCTATATGGCCGAGCAGGCTATGGCAAAAGGTATCAAGGTGGTTCTGTGCAGCGTACTGCCCTCGTCGGGCTTCGGCTGGACCAACATCAAACCTACCGACCTTATCCCTCGTCTGAACACCATCATCGAGGAGTGGGCTGCTGACCACGATTGTCCTTATGTTGACTACTACTCGCTCTTTGTTATGGAAGACGGCCGTATGGACACCAAATTCTCGGGCGACAACTGCCACCCCTACACCGAGGGTTACTACATTATGGAGCAGGCTCTGATGCCCATCCTCGAACCCATGTTGAACGATTAATGCAAGGAGGACCAAAACTATGAAAAAATACTTACTTATTGCAATAGCATTCCTGGGTTTGGCTGCTTGTCAAAACTCTCCTGAACCCGAAATTATACCCTCTCTCGAAGTGGCCGAAACCGAAATCACTGCCACCGCAGCCGAGGGTACCTACGCTATCAACATCAACTGTAACACCGAGTGGACTGTCGAGAGCGACAACGCCGAGTGGCTGTACTACGACCCCGTATTGGGCGATGGCAGTGGCGTAGTAACCCTACAAGTTGCGGCTAACGAGGGATACGACCCCCGTACGGCTCAAATCGCAATCCGCGCCAAAGGCATTACCAACCCCGCTATCGTGGTTGTAAATCAAGCCGAAAACAAAGGTATGATTGCCGAGAAGGTTAATTATGAGATTGGCGCCGAGGGTGGTGACATCACCGTAAACCTGCAAACCAATACCGAAGTAACCGCCGACATCAAAGTTGATTGGATTAGCGCTGCCGAGGCTACTCGTGGCTTGGAGGCTCGCGCACTGAACTTCACCGTGGAGGCCAACGAGGGTTATGAGCCCCGTACCGGCACCATCGTTCTGTCGGGCGAGGGTGTCGAGAGCGAGACTATCACCGTAACCCAAGCCGAGACCGGACTTATTGCTGTTACCAAAGAGGTGGATGTTGTTGCAGCCGAGGGTGGCCAAATCAACATTCCCGTTCGTAGCAACGTTGAATTTGAGGTTTCGATTCAAAAGGATATTGACTGGATTACTATGGTCGAGACCCGCGCTGTTGTGGAGAGCACCATCACTTTCGATGTCAAAGCAAACCCCACCGCCGAGGAGCGTAACGCCGAAATCTACTTCACCTCGCCCCTGGGTGTTGACACCGTCAGCGTAAGCCAAGCCAAAAACACCAACATAAACGTAGAGTTTGCCAACGCCAACTTCAAAACCGTTCTTCGCAAACGTGGTTTCGACACCAATGGCGACAAAGAACTTTCGGTTGCCGAGTTGGAGGCTATCACCGAACTTATCCTGTGGACCCGTACCACCAACAAGGGTTACTCTTCGTTCCAAACCGACCTTATCAACGACCTGAGCGACCTGAAATATCTGACCAACCTCGAAGTGCTGGATATTCAAGGTGTACCCGCGTCGATGAACGCAATTGACCTGTCGAACAACACCAAACTGCGCTCGTTCAACGCTGCCAACACCGCACTCACCAAAATCGACCTGAGCGCCAACACCGAGTTGGAGGAGTTGAACCTGTCGGCTACCAAAATCAGCAAAATCGACCTGTCGAACAATACCAAACTGCAAACTCTGCACATTGGTGGCTGTAAACAACTCACCCTGCTGGATGTTTCGAAACTCACCGAACTGACTATGCTCAACTGCGCATACTCGAACATCGTAGTGCTGGATGTTTCTAACAACACCAACTTGGAGGCTCTGTATTGTAGCGGTAACCTGCTCGCCGAACTCAACATCTCGACTCTGAGCAAATTGGAGCGTCTGGTGTGCGACGACAACGAACTGACTATGCTCGATGCAAGCAAAAACACTCAACTCAAATCGCTGACCTGTACTCGCAACCAACTGACTTCGATTAACGTTAGCGGTCTGACTCAACTGAATCGTCTGGCTGTAAGCCAAAACTCTATGCTCAGCGAGTTGTCGATTGCAGGCAACACTGCACTCAACTTCCTGCACGCCGCTTACACCAACCTGTCGACCCTCGACTGCTCGCCCGCAGCCAACCTGTGGATGCTCAATGCCAACAACTCGAAACTCACCAGCGTGGGTATCGCTACGAACGCCGCATTGCGCGGTCTGCGTGTCAACAACAACCAACTGACTACGCTCGATATCTCGAAAGGTGACCTTCGTTACTTGTGGGCCGACGGCAACTCGACACTGCCCGCAATTCAAGTGGCCGAAACTTTCAACCCCACCACCGCAATCAGCTTCTTCAAGGATGCCGGAACCAAGTGGGATGGTGGCGTTCGTCCCGACTACAAGGACCTGAGTGCCAACGGTACTGCCAACTGCTACATCATTAGCGAGGAGGGCCAAAACTATATGTTCAAAGCCACTGTTAAGGGTAACGGCTACGACCCCATCACGGGTGCCAAAGCCGAGCCTATTGCCCCCACCAAAGCTTACATCCTTTGGGGACATCGTCGCCCTGCCGTTGCTAATGCAGCAGGTAGTGATAACACCCAACTCAACACCTCTATCCTGCGTCAAAGCGTAGAGTTGAGCAAAGATGGCTACATCTGTTTCACCACCGCACCCGCAATGGAGGATGGTAACTTTGTGATTGCCGCCGCCGACGACAACAACAATATTCTGTGGACTTGGCATATGTGGTGCGTCAAAGGTTACGACTACCAAGGAACCGCTATCGACGTAGACCTGTATAACGACACCTATAAGATTATGGACCGCAACCTCGGTGCTTTCGCAGCTCCCACCCTCGCTTCGTCGTCGGGTAGCGAAGAGTTTGAGTATGCTCACGGTCTGATTTACCAATGGGGACGTAAAGACCCGTTTGCGGCAGGTAACATACAAACTCCCACCGCGTGGGGTTACATGTCGTGGATTGACTGGTGCAATCCTGATGGCTCGTTGCTCAAATCGCCCACCTTCTATATCGTAGGTCGCAGCGACCGTTCGGCTTACAAATACGACCCGTACATCGTTCCTCACAATTTGGACAATACTGCCGAGATTTTGGCTCACTCGATTAAGAACCCGATGACCTACTTCACCGGCAAAAACTGGGCTACTTCGGCTGACACCTCGAACGGTCAAGCAGAGGATTGGGGTAAACTGTGGGGTAACCAAACCGCCGAGGGCAATGGCGTGAAGACTATGTACGACCCCTGCCCCGTAGGTTACACCGTAGCTTCGCCCGACCGTCTGAAATTTATCTCGGCAACCGGCAGCGGCACCCCCGTAGGCGCAACCTGGCAATTGAACTCGACTATCAGCCTCAACAACGCCGACGGCTCTGCGGTATCGGCTAACCCGCTGAAACAACTGCCCTTCGGTCTGTTCTTCTACACCAAGGGTACCCGCACCGAAACTGAGCACCCCGCCGACAAGACCGTGGTATTCCTGCCCAAACACAACTGGTCGAACAGCCAAGGTTACGAGAAAGACGATAAATTCATCTGCTTGTACACCAACGCTCCGAGTAGCGAGGAGATGTGGGGTGGTCAACCCTACAAGGCAGTCGTTACCTACTCTGGTTACGGCTCGTTCAAGGAGGCTCAATGGAGCAACGCTGCCGAGGCTGCTTGCGGTATGCCTGTTCGTTGCGTATCCGAATAGTAACACAAGTGGGAGGGTTTGCCCTCCCACTCTACCCATACACCTAACACAAAAAGGGATGTCCACGTTGGACATCCCTTTTTTGTGTCGGGGTACCGCGATTCGAACGCGGGACCCCCTGCTCCCAAAGCAGGTGCGCTAACCGGGCTGCGCTACACCCCGAACTCAAAACCAACCCTAAATCGGGCCGTTTGCGACCGCAAAATTATATATTTTTTCGGACTTTGCAAAATTACTGCTCCAAGCCCTCGAATACCTGGCGAAAGTCCTCCTGAACTCCAACCAGATAGGTTTGGAATCCCAACGCTGCGGCAGCGTCGAGATTGACCTGGCTATCGTCAAAAAACAGCGTCTCCTCGGCCTTGATACCCGCATCCGCAAGAATATATTCAAACACCTTGGGGTCGGGTTTGGCCAAGTGCATCTCGTACGATAGGTAGATTCCGTCGAAGTAGTCCTCCACCGTTGCGCCCAACTTGGTAAACTCCTGACGGGCGATACGCGGATAGACAAACGAACTTGTATTGCTGAGCATATAGATGTTGTAGCGGGATTTCAACTCCGCCAACATTTGGAGTTTATACTCGGGAATTTCGCCTATAAACTCATAGTAAGCGTCATCGATTTGTCGGTCGGTGATATTGGGATTGGCGGCCTGACGACGAACGTAATTACGCAGTTCGTCTTCGGTCACCAGACCCAACTCGCTATCTCCAAACACGCCATCGGTGTGGTAGGGGTTGAGCAGTTCGTCGTCAATACCCTCGAACCCCAGGTCGTGGAACGCTTTGAGGCACTTTTCGAGCCACAAATCAACCAACACACCACCCAAGTCAAAGAGTAGATTCTTAACCTTTGCCATCGTCACTCTCCTCCCCCTCTATCGTTGCAGCGACTTGGTGCATTTGCGTGCCAGCAGGACAATACTACGCGGCAGAATTGCCAAAATCGGAATTGCCACCACATTGAGAATACCCGGCACATAACTGCGGATTGAAAGGATAAGGCTCTTGCGGCAACCAAAGAACAGCGCATTCAGCGTAACCTTTGCAATCAGGCTCGGAGTCCACAGGATACCGCAATACAAGCCCACCTTTTGCAACTTTTTGGGCAGGCCATAGAGGTCGGTTGTCACACCCGCAGGCGACACAGCCATAACCTTCACACCACTCTCGCGCATCTCGGCAGCAAAGGCTTTCGAGAAACTCTCGACATAGTTTTTGCTCGCGCTATAAACGCTCAATCCCGGCCAGCACATCCACTTGGAGTACGAAGCCAGGTTGAGAATCCATCCACAACCACGAGCGGCCATATCCTCGCCAAACAGACGGCACATAAGGGTCAGGGTCACAACGTGCAGGTTGAGAATATCCTCAATACGACGAGTGTCGCATTTGAGCACATCGTTGTAGATAAACATACCAGCGTCATTGACCAGCAGGTCAATAACGTAGCCCTGTTCGCGGCAGTAGTCGTGGAGTCGGTAGGCCGAGTCCTGCACTGCCAAGTCGATGCTGTAATAGTTTACCTCGACACCATATTGCGCTTTGATTTAATCGGCTGCGTCGCTCAGTCGCTCGGCATTACGGCTAACCAACAGAAGGTTGAAGCCACGGCGAGCCAACTGACGTGCCAACTCCTTGCCGATACCACTACCACCACCCGTTACGAGTGCTGTGCGGCTACCCTTTTCGATACGTCCCAGCATAGTCTACAACATTCCAATCTCCTTACGAACACGTTTAGGCAACTCCTCAGTGCAGTTGTGACAGCACATCATATCCTTGGAGTACATACGGGCAATACAGAAATTGCGGTGGTCGCAACCCGAACGAGTCGACATATCACCCGCTTTGAGTTCGTTCACAAAATTGGGATTATTGACAAGTGCGCGGGCAATCTGCACCATCTCGAAACCGCTATCGAGCACCTTCTCGATACCCTCACGGCTTACAATACCGCCGACATACACCAGCGGGCCTTTGAGCGCCTCGCGGAACTTCTTGGCATTCTCCAAGAAATAGCACTCCTCGTAGTCGTATTGAGTGATGAGCCATTGGCCAAACAGGTCGATTACAATCTTTTGCAACCACTCGTTCCAACCCATAAAGTAGCTCATAGTTTTGGTCGGGATGCGGCCACGCATAACGGCCATAGGAGCACGGCTCACGAAGCCACTCGACAACACGATACCGTTCACACCAAACTTCTCAATCTCTTTGGCAATTTCGATATTCTCGGGGATGTGGGTACCTGCTTTGAAACCATCCTCCATATTGTGTTTCACCAACACCGAGGTTCCGGTCTTGGCTGCGGCCTCCATAACTTCGGTAAGGCACATCTTCATAAAACGCATACGGTTTTCGAGCGAGCCACCGAACTCGTCACGACGGTGGTTAGTCCACGGCGACAGGAATTGCGAAATCAGGTAGCCGTGACCTGCGTGCACCTCCACACAGTCGAAACCGGCCTCGTGGGCGGTATGTACGGCACGTCCGAAATCTTTGGCAGTTTCGGCAATCTCAGCCTTGCTCATTCGGCGGTGGAACGTGGGCGAGTAGAGATTGAAGCCATTGGATGCCGACACAGGGAACGAGCCTGCGGTAGACCAGTGGGTCATATTTCCGCAGTGGCCGATTTGGATACTTGCAGCAGCACCCTCGGCGTGGATTGCGTCGGTAATATCTTTAAGACCGGGAACAATCTCGTCGCGCAACCACAGTTGCGAGTTGAACGAAATACCGCTACGGTTGATTGAAGCGTATGCAAGGGTGGTCATACCGATACCGCCACGAGCCACGCTGACGTGATAATCTTTAAGTTTTTGCGTAGGATTGAAATCCTTACCCATACTCTCGAACGCAGCCGAGCGGATGGTACGGTTACGCAGAGTGACATTACCCACTTTGTAGGGGGTAAACAGCAGAGAGTCTTTAAGTTCACTCATTGTCGTCAAGTGTGTTTTGAGCTGTCGTTAGTAAATGAAAGGTATCATTCGTTTCAGGCCGAGGCTTGTGAACTCCTCGCCGAACTCTTTTTCGTATTTGTGCCAGATGGAGTTGGCTCGCGGGCCGAGGTTGGCAAATGTCCAAAGGGCGAACACCACACCTGCGGGGCTCCAAGTGAGCAGAGCAAAACCGCACCACTCCATAAACTCACCAAAGTAGTTGGCGCTCGACACATAACGGAACATTCCGCCACGAGGAATGTAGTGACGAGTGTCGCCGGGCTTGCGAAGGTGACGGATGATGTAGTCGCTGTGGAGATTGATTACAAAACCTGCCACAAAGATTACAACACCGAGGATAAACTGCCACGACCACAACCAACTGATGTCGTACATCGCCGGATTAACCTCGCGGCCATATTTAAAAATCCAACCGCCCTGCATCAGCGCATTCAGAGTGTTGAACGTAGCACCCATCAGCATAATACTGATAGGCATACGACCCTTGCCGCGAATCAGGAAGGGGAACACAAGCGAGCGTTGAAAGTAGTGGGTTTGGAAAATCACGAAGAACACCAAGGGCATAACCTGCCAGGTGACATCCGAGCGCAACCACAGAATGGTCATTGCGATAAACACAGGCACCTCCATCAAGAACCACGCAATCTTGTTGGGAATTGTGGGTCCGAACTTGGGATTAATGAATTTGCCGTAGCCCGCATCCACAAAGAATAGGACTACAAAAACGACCACCGCAATGGCGGCCATAACGGTCAGAAAAGTGTAAAAACTTTCGAGAGTCATAAAAAATATTTGAATGTTCGTTTTTTCGTTTTGTGTTATAATTCTCACAAATTATAGCCTACAAAGATAATAATTCCAACCGAGATTATCACACATTTCGGCCACTTTATTTCACACCCCCTGCCGAAATGACCTCTATGGCACATTTTATGAATTGACAAGCAACGTCTTCTGACTTTTCTTTCCGCCATATTTACTCTTTTGAATTTCTTTGTCAGGGCGACCACTCCGCGATGGAATGGTCGCTTTTTTTGCGATTCACCAATTTTATATTATCTTTGCGTGATTACTTGTGCTTACAAGACAAACTACGAAACCAAAATAATAACAAATAAAACGCTATGAAAAAACTTCTAATCACTGCGGTTTGCGCCCTGGTTGCCGTTTCGCTTAACGCACAGGACACAGCCGAAGGCTACAAGTTCACCGACACCAAAGTCGTGAAAGTTACCCCCGTCAAAAACCAAGCAAGTAGCGGTACCTGCTGGTCGTTCTCGGGTATCTCGTTCCTCGAATCCGAAATTATGCGCGCCGGCGGTCCCGAGGTGGATTTGGCCGATATGTGGGTTGTTCGTCACGCCTACGAGACCCGTGCCGAGCGTTATGTTCGTATGCACGGCAACGCCAACTGCTCGGCAGGTGGTGCTTTCTGCGACGTGTTCAACACCATCAAAAAATACGGTATCGTTCCCGAAGAGGAGTACAAAGGACTCAACTATGGCACCGACCTGCACAAGCACGCCGAGCTGGATGCGCTGGTTAAGGCATACGTGGGTGTGATTGTCAAAGCCCCGATGAAAACCCTGACCCCCGCGTGGAAACAAGGTCTGGCCGGTATCTTCGACGCTTACCTCGGTGAGAATGTCGAGACCTTCACAGTTGACGGCAAAGAGTACACCCCCGCAACCTATGCCGAGAGCCTGGGTATCAATCTGGATGACTACATCTCGATTACCTCGTACACCCACCACCCCTTCTACACCCAATTCGCCATTGAGGTTCCCGACAACACCCAATGGGGTCTGTCGTACAACCTGCCTATCGACGAGTTTATGGCTGTAATGGACTATGCTCTCAACAACGGTTATTCGATTGCTTGGGGTGCCGACGTAAGCGACCCCGGTTTTGCTTGGCGTAAAGGCTTTGCCGTAGTGCCCGATGCCGACACCGAGAGTATGGAGGGTACCGAGTTGAGCCGCTGGGTTGCACTGACTCCCGCCGAAAAACAACGCGAACTCTACCGACTCGACAAACCCGGCAAAGAGAAAACCATCACCCAAGAGATGCGTCAAGTGAGCTTCGACAACTACGAGACCACCGACGACCACGGTATG
>JAFTYJ010000028.1 GCA_017464745.1 Rikenellaceae bacterium
CGATGTGATGCGATGCGGTGTGATGCGATGCGGTGTAAAAAAATGCCTAACTCCTCGGGGGGGGCGTCAGGCGAGTCCACATTTACCTTCAAGCAGCGCGGAGGCATAGTTATCGTGTTTGGGTAAAACTACTCATCATTGAGCTTCAAGCAGCAACGGTTTGGAAAGAGCACGCGAACTATATCGTCGGCTACGACTTTTAGTTACAACACATTAGCACAACGATGGCGTATGCGGCTCTGCATACGCCATCGTTATTTTATTACCCACAAGAGAACGGGGTTGTGCTTATACGGTGCTCCCCTACTCCCTACAACACGCGAATCATATTAATACCGTCACGCAGCGGAAGAATAACGTTTTCGACACGCGGGTCATCAACAACCATTCGATTGAACTCATTGATAGCCAGCGTATGGCGGTCATTGGCCTTAACATCCTCGGTAACCTTGCCCGACCACAAGACATTATCGGCCAGAATCACGCTACCCGAGTGCACCCCACCCTCCATCAACATTCGATAGTAGGCCGGGTATTCGCGTTTGTCGCCATCCATAAACACCAAGTCGAACTCACCCAACGACGGCACAATATCCAGCGCCGAACCGATATGAAGGTGTACCTTATGGCCGTGTTCGCTACGGTCGAGAAACTCACGAATCAGCGGCTCCAACTCATCCTCGATTTCGATAGTATGCAATTCGGCGCCTTCGTCCAGACCCGCAGCCATCGACAGTGCCGAATAGCCCGTAAAAGTACCTATTTCGAGCACACGGCGAGGGCGAAACATTCGCACCAAAATTTCGAGAAATCGGCCCTGCACCTGGCCCGACAACATTCGCGGTTGGATAACACGTTGGTGGGTGGCGCGGTCAAGGGCGGCAAGCAGAGGTTCCTCGGCCGAGGAGTATTCGCGCAAGTAGCGTTCGATTTCGGCGTTCATTTTAGTGGTATATAAGGGTTGAGAATTCGGGGAATATTTCGTTGGCCACATCGCGCAGTTGTTCGGCGGTTACAGCGCTGATTTTGCGGTAGATAACATCGCTATCGTCCACCGAATCAAACACCAGCATACTCTTGGCAGCCCCAAGCATATTACCCTCGGGGTTCTCCATCGAAATGGCAAACTGTCCCATATATTGTTTTTTGGCCATCGAAAGTTTGAGTGTCGAGAGTCGTTGCTCGCAGAGTTGTCGCAGTTGTCCCTGCACCAACTCCAAGCAACGGTCGGCCTTATCGCGGTCCGAACTGAAATAGATAGTCGCAAGACCCGAATCCGAAATTGGATTATAAGCCGCCTCAACGGTGTACGACAGTCCATTATGTTCGCGCAACAGAATATTGAGCATTGAGTTGGCTGCGGGGCCTCCCAGCATATTGATAAGCAGCGCCAGCGGCAGTCGTTTGGAGTCCTGCAAGGTGTAGGCGCGACCACCTATGATGCAGTGGGCTTGGTGAACGCCCGCCTTATGAAGACTCTTCTCGAAGCGAGCCACGGGGGCAGGTGCAGTACGCACAAAGTCACGTCGGCGGCACTCTACGCCATCCAAATATTTATGCAGGGTACGTTCGACCGTCGCGCTCGACATTCCGCCAATCGATGCAAACACCATTTGGTCGGGTGTATAGGTGCGGTGTACAAAATCGCGCAACATTTGCGGCGAAATACGGCGAACGCTACGACTTGTGCCAAGAATATTACCTGCCAGCGACGAGCCTGCGAAGAGTTCGGCCTCAAATCCGTCGAAAATTGTTTCGGCAGGAATGTCGCGGTAGGTATTGATTTCGTCGATTACCACCTCTTTTTCGCGTTCGACCTCACGGTCGGGAAATGTGGAGTTAAACACAATATCGCCAATCAATTCGACCGCTTTGGGGAAGTCGCCGCGCAGGGTTGTGGCGTGGATTGTGGTATCCTCCTTGGTGGTAAACGCATTGAGTTCGCCACCCAGATTTTCGAGGCGGCAGTTTATTTGGTAAGCCTTACGGCGTGTGGTTCCTTTGAAGAGTGTGTGTTCGGTCAGGTGGGCAGCACCCAACTCCTCGGGGAGTTCGTCACGTGAGCCCGTATTGACCATCAAGCAGCAATGTGCAACCTTCGAGTGGTTGCGACGATGGATACAACGAATGCCGCTCGGGAGTGTAAAAGTATCGAATTCCATTAGTTTTTCATTAACGGTTTTAAGTATTGGGCGGTGTGGCTCTCCGCGCAACCAATCAAATCTTCGGGGCGGCCCTCAAACACAAGGTTTCCACCTGCGTCACCACCCTCCGGGCCCAGGTCAATAACCCAATCGGCGCATTTGACAACGTCCATATTATGCTCCACCACAACCACCGTATGCCCGCGACGAATAAGTGCATCAAAAGCACCCAGCAGTTTGTTGATATCGTGGAAGTGCAGACCCGTGGTTGGCTCATCGAAAATAAACATTATATGCTCCGACGATGAGTCTTTGAGCAGGAACGAAGCCAACTTGACCCTTTGGCTCTCGCCACCCGACAGAGTAGACGAACTTTGGCCCAATTTAACATATCCCAGGCCCACGCTCTGCAACGCCTTCAAACGTTCGACAATACGTTTGGCCGTCGCGCTCTTGTCGTCACCAAAGAACTCCACAGCACGGTCAACGCTCATCTCCAACACGTCGTAGATACTGCAATCGCGGTACTTAACCTCCAACACTTCGTCTTTGAATCGGTGGCCGCCACACGCCTGACAGGTCAATTCAACATCAGCCATAAACTGCATACCCACCTTGATTATACCCTCACCCTGGCACTCCTCGCAGCGACCGCCGGGGGTGTTGAACGAAAAATATGCGGGGGTCATACCCGTATGTTTGGCAAAGGGTTGTTCTGCAAAGAGTTTACGAATCTCATCGTAGGCTTTGATATAGGTCACAGGGTTGGAACGGGTCGATTTGCCGATAGGATTTTGGTCAACCATTTCGACTGCCGTAAGCAACCCCACGTCACCGGCCAACTCTCGCAGTTCGCCAGGTTGGTCGCCCGACTCGTGCAATCGGCGGCGCAAGGCGGGATACAGAATACCCTTAACAAGCGACGACTTTCCGCTACCGCTCACACCCGTAACACAGGTCATAACACCCAGCGGAATTCGCACATCAAACCCTTTAAGGTTATGTTCCAACACTCCTCGCAGTAGCACACTATGGCTCCATCCGCGTACTTGGGCAGGGCGTGCGATTGAGCGTCGTCCCGTCAGGTAGTCGGCAGTAAGGCTATCGGGGCAATTGAGCACCTTCTCGAAGGTGTCGTTACACACCACCTCGCCACCGTGGACTCCTGCCAGCGGGCCCATATCGATAATTCGGTCGGCAGCGCGCATAATCTCGGCATCGTGTTCGACCACAATCACCGTATTACCCAAATCGCGCAGACCCTTCAACACTTTAATCAATCGGTCGGTATCTCTCGGGTGAAGGCCAATACTCGGTTCATCGAGGATGTAGAGTGAGCCCACAAGGCAACTACCCAACTGTTGGCTCAGATTGATTCGTTGACTCTCGCCACCCGACAGCGTAGACGACAAGCGGTCGAGGGTTAGATACTCCAATCCCACATCGCACAAGCAACGCAAGCGGTTACGTATCTCGGTAACAATTCGTGTCGATTTGGCGGTATCGTGTTCGCCTAGCGACAGGCTCTCAAACCAACTATCCAACTCGCCCACCGTCATACTTACAAGTTCGGGAATTGAGCGTCCGCCAACCTTGACATAGGTAGCCTCCTTACGCAAACGGCCTCCTTCGCACTCAGGGCAAAGAGTTTTGCCCGTATAGCGCGACAACAGCACTCGATACTGCACCTTATAGCGTTGGCTTTCGAGGTATTTGAAGAATTCATCCAGACCGTGAAACCACTCACATCCTGTCCATAGCAGGCGTTTCTCGGCGCGGCTCAACTTATAGTATGGGCGGTGTATAGGAAACCCGGACACATCGGCAGCATCCACCAATTGTTGGCGCCACCAACCCATAGTTTCGCCTCGCCAGCACACCACAGCGCCCTCATATATCGACTTGGTTTTGTCGGGCACCACAAGGTTTTCGTCGATTCCCACCACGCGGCCATAGCCCTCACACATGGGGCAGGCTCCAATGGGGTTATTGAAACTGAAAAGGTGTTCGCTCGGCTGTTCAAAATGCACACCATCCATCTCGAAGCGCGATGAAAACTCTCGCACCTCGCCCTCGGTTATGATTTGGCACACTCCATCGCCATAGGCAAAGGCCTTCGAAACAGAGTCGCCCAAAGTAGTAAGGCTGTCGGTATCGGAAGCAACGCGGCGGCGGTCAATAATGATACTGATATCCTCGGCACGAGTGGAGTCTGTAACCCGTGGCACAAAGTCCTCAATAAATTCCGTCACACCATCAATCCACACTCGTTGGATACCGTCACCCAACAGCAAGGTCAGGCGTTCGATAATACCCTGCCCCTCTTTAAGCCTCAACGGCGAGGCTATCACTACCCTGCTACCCTCGCCCAGCGACAGCACATACTCCACAACATCGTCGGTCGAGTAGCACTTAACCTCACGTCCCGATACGGGCGAGAAGGTGTGTCCCACACGCGAAAAGAGCAGTTTAAGGTAGTCGTAGATTTCGGTCGTAGTACCCACCGTCGAGCGCGGGTTTCGGCTACTTACCTTCTGTTCGATAGCAATGGCCGGAGCAATTCCGTCGATATAATCCACATCGGGTTTTTCGAGTCGTCCCAAAAATTGGCGGGCATAAGCCGACAGGCTCTCGACATAGCGGCGACGTCCCTCGGCAAAGATAGTATCGAATGCAAGGGTCGATTTGCCGCTACCCGACAAACCCGTAATCACAACCAACTGATTGTGAGGTATTGTGACATCGATGTTTTTGAGGTTATGAACCCGAGCACCGCGTATCTCGATTTTGTCGGCCATTGGTATTGTGTTATTTCTGTGGCTCATAGAATGTGGGATAAGGCTTGCGAAAACACAAGTGTAACGCCCAACGCCTTATTCGACACGTTCTACTTAATCTCGAAACGGCTGGTAATCTTCTCGCAGTATCGACAGCGCAACAAAATTTTGCCGTCCTCCTCCATCACCGAGAATCCTGTTTCGACAGGTTGGTGGTTGGTGATACATGCAGGGTTGGCACACTTCACAAAGCCACGCACCTCTTGGGGAAGTTCAACCGCGTGTTTCTCAACAACCTCGAAGTTGCGAATAGTATTAACCACAGCGGTAGGAGCAATCAGCGCAATCTTGTTGATTTCGGCCGGCTCCAAGTAGCGGTCATTGATTTTGATAATAGCCTTGCAACCCAGGCGTTTGCTTTCGAGGTTTGCGCCAAAGGTCATACGGTGTTCGGAGTCTTGGTCAAGACCCATAATGCGGATGATTTTGAACAGAGCATCGGCAGGGATATGGTCAATTACGGTGCCGTTTTCGATGGCTCTGACTTCCATATATTTATCGTTAGCGGTCATAAGTGTCGATTATTTTTTAACGCCCAACAGGTAACTGATTATTGCCATACGGGTATAGACTCCGTTTTCGGTCTGGTTGAAGTAGTATGCATGGGGATTAGCGTCCACCTCTTGCTCGATTTCGCCCACACGGGGGAGCGGGTGCAGAATCTTCATTGTCGGTTTAACGTTCTCCAACATACTGTTTTTGAGAACATACACATTCTTCATACGTTCGTACTCCATCGGGTCGCTGTAACGCTCCTTCTGAACGCGGGTCATATAGACGATATCGGCCTCATTGATAGCCTCGTCAATCTCGCGTTTGACGGTATAACTGATACCCAATTGGTCGAGGAACATTGTGTACTCACGAGGCATTTGCAGCTCCTCGGGCGACACAAAGGTGAAGGTGGGATTGAAGTGCGACAGAGCCTGCAACAGCGAGTGCACCGTGCGGCCATATTTGAGGTCGCCCACCATCATAATGTTGATGTTATCCAAACGGCCTTGGGTTTTCTTGATAGAGTAGATGTCCAGCAGGGTTTGCGAGGGGTGTTGGTTGGCACCGTCGCCGGCATTGACGATAGGCACCTTTGAGAACTCGCTTGCATAGCGAGGGGCACCCTCCAAACTGTGGCGCATCACAATCATATCACAATAGTTCGAGATGACCTGAATGGTGTCGTGGAAGGTCTCTCCTTTCGACACACTGGTGTTGGTTGCATCCGAGAAACCTATCACACGGGCACCCAGGCGGTTCATCGCGCTCTCGAAACTCAAACGAGTGCGGGTCGAGGGCTCAAAGAACAGCGAGGCAATGACTCTGCCCTGCAACAACGGTTCGTAGGGGTGTTCCTCAAAATAGGCGGCCAATTCGGCGATACGCAGAATCTCCTCCTTGGTCAGGTCGGTAATTGAAATCAGACTCCTTTTGCTCATAGCAGTTTATTTTGCAGTTACGGTTACTCCTTCTATTTTCGACAATTTGTCGAGCAGCATCTCTGCACGGCTTTGGCGTATTGCCAGGCGCATCGAACACAGGTTGTCGAACTCCTGCGACAGCACCTTGGGCGACATCTCTTTGACCACCTTCATCACACCATTCATCGCCACAAACGAGTATTGAATTTCGACCTCCGTATCGACTGTTCGTTCGACCACCGTGGCCACATCCAGCACATCCGAGGCGCTCTGTTTATAGGCGGCGATAAGTCCCGATACTCCGAGTTTTGTTCCACCGAAATACCTCACCACCACAATCAGGCAATCGGTAACCTCACGCGAGAGCAGTTGGCCGAGAATCGGTTTGCCTGCGGTACTCGAAGGCTCTCCATCGTCATTAGCACGGCTATGTTCGCCCTTAGGGCCCAAGCGCCAAGCGTAGCAGTGGTGGGTTGCGTCGTAGTAGGTTTTACGCAGTGCCTCCAAGTGTGTTTTGATTTGTTCCTCCGAGGTGACGTGATAGGCATACGTAAGGAACTTGCTGCTGAGTTGCTTATAAATGCACTCGGCTTCGCCTTCGATAGTCTTATATACGTCGCTCTCGGTCATACTCTCTCGGGGCTACCCTACTCTACTGTTCAAATCCACGGAACATACGCTCCCAGCGAATATTGGCGGGGAAACTCTTCTCGGGGTCCAACGACAGCCACACAAACGACGGATGACCCACAACGTGGTCCTCGGGAACAAAGCCCCAGAAACGCGAATCGGCCGAGTTATGACGGTTATCACCCATCATAAAGTAGTAGTCCATCTTGAAGGTATAGCGGTCGGCAACCTCGCCGTTAATCACTATTTGTCCATCCTCAACAGCCAGGTCGTTCTCCTCGTACACATCGATAATGCGACGATAGAGTGGCAAGTTTTCGAGTGTCAGCGCCACGGTTGCGCCCTTTGAGGGAATCCACAGCGGGCCGAACTTATCCTCAGTCCAATGGTAGTCGGGGTCGTTGGGGAAGAACACATCAGCCGAAAGGTTATCCACCCAGCGCTCAACTTCCATCACATTATTCATAGCCTTCAACGCCTCGACATCGCTGTCACGCAAGAACATTTGATACTCACCTGCGGCGCGGTCATAGCCCACAATATCGTAGCCACTCATACCGAGTCGCTCAAACACATTCGAAGCGATAGGCGACGACACTCTCACGCGAAAGAGATATTGACGGCCACTCGGGTCGTCATACATACTGCCATTAACCCACAGAATACCATCACGCACCTCAACGGTATCGCCCGGCACACCCACAGCACGTTTGACATAGTTCTCGCGGCGGTCAACGGGACGTGCAACGATAGTATAATCTTTTGAGAGTCGCTCGCGGGCCGAACGTCCATAGCGGCGTTGGTACTCTCGGAGCACATCGTAGTAGGTCACAGCCTGATTCTCCAACAGCACGGTATCGCCTGCCGGGAAGTTGAACACCACAATATCGCCACGTTCCACATTGCGGCGACCTGCGATACGTTTATAGGGGTATTTGAGTGCTTCGCAATAGGATTTACCACCCGTGAGGGGCATAGTATTATGCACCAACGGCATTGCGATGGGGGTATTGGGCATCTTGGGGCCGTAGGTGATTTTGCTCACATACAGGTAGTCACCAATCATCATACTCTTCTCCATCGACGAAGTAGGAATCTTGTACATTTGGAATACATATATATGTACTATGGCGGCTACGGCGGCAGCCCACACGATAGCCTCGACCCAACTCATAACCTCTTTGACGGCTTTATTGGAATCTCGCCACGCCTTATAACGACTCCACACCGTGCGCGAAAACCACTTGGTGATGCACAAGTCAAAAATCACGGGCACACCCAAAAGCCACCACGGGTTGGCGGTCCACACCACAAACCACAGCACCCACACCGTGGTCCAGAACACAAATCGCACCCAGCGATTGGTAATTATCTCATTGAGTTTATTCATTTCGTTATTCGAATTTGAACAAATCGTTCATTGTAAAGCAGCCCTTCTTGCCCACAATGTACTCAGCCGCAAGAACTGCACCGAGCGCAAATCCTGCACGGCTTTTGGCATCGTGAGTAAGGGTTATAACATCGGCTTCGGACTCATAGCGCACAGTATGGATACCCGGCACCTCGCCCTCGCGGAACGACACAATGGGAAGTTTACCCTCGGCCACTTCTGCGCCCTGACTCTCAACAAGTGTCCAGCCATCCACCGAGTCGGTTTCGGCAATAATTCCCTCGGCAAGAGTGATTGCCGTGCCACTCGGAGCGTCCTTTTTGTGAATATGGTGGGTCTCCTCCATCGAAACCTTATAGCCACCCACGGTATTCATAATCGCCGCCAACTTACGGCTCAGGGCAAACATCACATTGACACCCACACTATAATTCGACGAGTAGAAGAACGCACCGTCGTTCTGCTCGCACAACTCCTTAGCCTCGGCCATACGGTCGCCCCAAGCGGTAGTACCACACACTACGGGCAGCCCCATCTCCAAGCATTTGCGCACATTGCCAAACGCTGCATCGGGAGCCGAGAACTCGATTGCCACATCCACACCTGCACACTTTTCGGCACACAAATCCGATGCGTTATCGACATCAATAATCAGCGCAACGTTGTGACCACGCTCCACTAAGATTCGTTCGATGGTGTGGCCCATTTTGCCATATCCGATGATTGCTACGTTCATATAATTCCAAATTATTCGTTAGCCATTCCGAGTGCTGCAACAGCGGCGTCGATACGAGCAAGTACCTGCTCTTTACCAACCAGCGCTAGCACATCGAACATTCCGGGGCCTTTACAAGCGCCCACAACGCTCAATCTCAGGGTATTGATAATTTGACCTGCCGAGTAACCCGTGCGCTCAATCCATTGGTGAACTGCGGCATCGGTATTCTCGATACTGAAATCGTCAATTGCGGCCAACACTTCGCGGATTTCGAGCAATTTGGCAGGGTTCTCGCCCTTCCAATACTTCTTAACACCTTTGGGGTCGTACTCGGTGGGGGCAACAAAGAAGTAGCCTGCCAACTCCCAGAAATCAGCAGGGAAGGTCGAACGCTCTTTGATATGGCCACCGATAGTCGCAGCCAACTCATCACTACACTCAATGCCGTGTTCCTTCAAGATAGGTTTGAGCAGAGCGCCAATCTCCTCATTGGATTTGCGGTGCATATATTGTCCGTTGAACCAATGTGCCTTTTCGGGTTGGAATCGTGCGCCCGATTTGCTTACGCGCTCCAACGAGAATGCATTAATAAGTTCGTCCATCGAGAACAACTCTTGCTCGGTTCCGGGATTCCAACCCAACAGAGCCAGCATATTGATAAACGCCTCGGGGAAGTAGCCATCCTCACGATAACCGCGCGACACCTCGCCATCGGGAGCAACCCAACGCAACGGAAACACAGGGAAACCAAATTTATCGCCATCACGTTTGCTCAGTTTGCCCTGACCCGTAGGTTTGAGCAACAGGGGCAGGTGACCAAACTCGGGTTGGGTATCACTCCAACCCAGCGCGCGATACAGCAGGTAGTGCAAAGGCAACGAAGGCAACCACTCCTCACCACGAATAACGTGCGAAATCTCCATCAAGTGGTCATCCACGATATTTGCCAAGTGGTAGGTAGGCAGTGCATCGGCCGATTTATAGAGAACTTTATCGTCGAGTGTAGCGGTATTGATAGTCACATTGCCACGAATCATATCGTGCATCTCGACGCTCTCGTTCTCGGGCATTTTGAAACGGATTACATATTGGTCGCCACGAGCAATACGCTCCTCAACCTCCTCGGCCGACAGGCGCAACGAGGTAGCGAGTTGGGTACGCACAGCGTGGTTATACGCAAAAGTTTCGCCTTTGGCCTCCATTTCGGCACGCAGGGCGTTCAACTCCTCGGGGGTATCAAACGCATAGTAGGCATTGCCACTCTCGACCAATTGCAACGCATATTTCTTGTAGATATCTTTACGTTCGCTTTGGCGGTAGGGTGCGTGGGGGCCGCCCTCGCGGATACCCTCGTCGATTTTGATGCCGCACCATTCGAGCGACTCCATAATATACTCCTCGGCTCCGGGCACGAAACGTTGCGAATCGGTATCCTCGATACGCAGGATGAATTTACCACCTCTTTGGCGGGCAAACAGGTAGTTATACAGTGCGGTACGAACACCGCCGATATGAAGCGCTCCCGTAGGACTTGGAGCAAAACGAACTCTTACAGGTCTTGTCATACGAATATGAATTGTGTGTTTATGGTTTATATCCCTACAAAGATAGGATTTTTGATTGACATTGCACAAAAAAAGTTGCCCGCAGGCAACTTTTTTACGATATTGTTAATAACTACGAGCAAAAAGCACTCTGCGCTTACTCGGTTTGCCCGAATAGATGCAGACTCCATCCTCGTCCACAACATCCAAGGGGATACAGCGGATAGTGGCTTTGGTGGCCTCTTTGATAGCAACCTCGGTATCGGTAGTGCCGTCCCAGTGGGCCGATACAAAACCGCCCTTCTCATCCAAAACTTTAACAAAATCCTCCCAAGTATCCACGGGAGTAATCATCGAGTTGCGGAAATCGAGAGCCTTTTGGAAGATAGCCTTTTGGATGTCCTCCAACATACCCTCAATCAGTTCAACCAGACCCTCTTGCGAAACAGTCTCTTTGACAAGGGTATCACGGCGCATAATCTCGACAGTACCATTGGCCATATCGCGAGGACCCATAGCAACACGCACGGGCACACCCTTCAACTCGTACTCGGCAAACTTGAAGCCCGAGCGAACATTATCGCGAGCATCAACCTTAACGCTGATACCTTTGGCTTTAAGGCCGGCAGCAATTTCGTCCATCTTGGCGGTAACGGCAGCCAACTCCTCGGCACCCTTATAGATAGGCACCATAACCACTTGGATAGGAGCCAACTTCGGAGGCAACACCAGACCGTTATTGTCGGAGTGAGCCATAATCAGTGCACCCATCAGACGGGTCGAAACGCCCCACGAGGTAGCCCAAACGTACTCCAATTTACCCTCACGGTTGACATACTTAACATCGAAAGCTTTGGCGAAGTTCTGGCCCAGGAAGTGCGAAGTACCGCTTTGGAGAGCCTTTCCGTCCTGCATCAGAGCCTCGATAGTCAGGGTGTCGAGTGCACCTGCAAAACGCTCATTGGGGCTCTTGTGACCCACAACAACGGGCACACCCATATAGTCCTCGGCAAAAGTCTTATAGACATTAATCATACGCAGTGCCTCCTCTTGTGCCTCCTCCGAAGTCTCGTGGGCGGTATGACCCTCTTGCCACAAGAACTCGGCAGTACGCAGGAACAGACGAGTACGCATCTCCCAGCGCACTACGTTAGCCCATTGGTTGCACAGGATAGGCAGGTCACGGTACGATTGAATCCAGTTTTTGTAGGTATTCCAAATAATAGTTTCGGAAGTAGGACGCACGATGAGTTCCTCCTCCAACTTTGCATCAGGGTCTACCACTACGCCATCGCCATCGGGGTTATTTTTGAGACGATAGTGAGTTACCACGGCACACTCCTTGGCAAAGCCCTCGACGTGGTCGGCCTCACGGCTGAAAAACGATTTGGGGATAAACAATGGGAAGTATGCATTTTGGTGGCCTGTCTCTTTGAACATTGCATCCAGGGCATCACGCATCTTCTCCCAGATGGCATAGCCATAGGGTTTGATAACCATACAACCGCGCACAGCCGAGCTCTCGGCAAGGCCCGCTTTAATAACCAAATCATTGTACCACTGCGAGTAATTCTCCTCGCGCGAGGTCAGTTCTTTTAACTCTTTTGCCATATTATTTAGAAAATTCTTGTTATCAATTTATGTAAAAGCACCGCAAAGTTACATTTTTTTTGCAAATTTCATATAAATAAAGTATGTTTGTATATGGGGAATCGGGCAATAAATGCTGCGATTTTATTGTTATATAGGTAGATATACCCCGAGAAGTGCCGTAAGGTGGTATGATTTTGGCATAAATCAACCCTCGGAGATACCACATAAACAGACAGAACAGACTATGAAACACGCAAAATTCAACCTGTTGGTAATAATCCTTGCCGTCGTGATGTCGGGTTGCTCGTCGCTCAACCGCAACGCGGCAAGCGATGACCTCTACTCAACTCACAACAAGGTGGCTATTGCACAACGCGAGGCCGCCGAAGCCGAATTGGCAAAGGCACAAGCATTGGCCGAAAAAGCGCGATACGAACAAATGTTGGCCGAACAACAAGCCGACCAAGCCAAACAAGCCTACTACAACTCGCTGAGAATGGACGACTCTCGCGGCACCACCGTATATGCCGACGATGGCGATGTAGTGGTTGTAGCCGGCAGTCGTTACGCCCGCAAGTTATATCTGTTTGAGGACAGCGATGTGTACATTATGCCGTCGAGTTACTATGCGTGGAATTACTCGCCATACTACGACTACTATCACCACCTGCCTGCACGCTATTGGAGCGCCTACTATGGTTGTTGGGGATGGAGTTACGGCTATGCCGGTTGGGATTTCCATTGGTATCGTCCGTGGTACGACCCCTGGTACTCGCCTATTCACTATGATTACGGCTGGTATGAACCGTATTGGGGTCCGTCGTGGCACGCCCACCATCACCACCATCACCACAGCCCTGTATGGCCGGGTTGGGGTCCGGGAGCAGGTAGCGGCGGTCCACACTATGGCTCCAACAGGCCCACTCACCACTCCGGATACCGCACCTTCGACAATGGTTACAAAGCACCCATTGCGTCGCGTCAGCCGAGTGTGAGCGGTGCATCGTCGAATCGTGGCAACTCGTCAAGCAGCAACTCCGGTGGTAACTATCGTGGCAATTCGCCCTCACGTTCGGATTTCTTCAAACCGAACCGTAGCAACACCAACTCGTCGAATCCGTCGAGAGTAAACAGCAACACCTCGCGTCCGTCGAGCAGTGGCAGCAGTTCGAGCAGTAGCAGTTCGTCGACCTATCGTCGTGGCACCTCGTCGAGTTCGAGCAGTTCAAGTAGTAGTTCGTCGCGTCCCACCTATTCGTCGGGCAGCAGCAGTTTCGGAGGTTCGTCGAGCGGCGGATTCTCGGGTGGCGGCTCTTCGAGCAGTCGTGGCGGAAGCAGCAGCGGCAGCGGACGCAGTATGGGAGGACGATAACCATCTACCCCTCAAATCAATAAGGATTCAAGCCCCGATGCGGCACACACGCATCGGGCTTAAACATAAACGATTATGAAACTCAAAAAAGCATTTGCCACCGCCGTGGCACTACTTGCACTCCAAGGTGCGCAAGCACAAGCCGATATTGCCGGCCGATTGATGGGACAATCCTATTTCGACATAACCGATATGCTCAACTTTGCGCAAACGGACTACACCTCGGGCACTTCGCGCAGTGCAGCGATGGGTGGTGCATTCACCTCGTTGGGTGCCGACCTATCGAGTATGAGTATCAACCCCGCAGGTTTGGGTATGTATCAATCGAGCGATTTGGGCGTCACCCTGTCGATTCTCAACAACAGAACCGCAATACAAGGTATCGGAGCGCCCGTAAATCAAAAAGATATTAGTCCGACTACGATGAAGTTCAACAACATAGGTTTTGCCTTCGGCGTGTGGGAAGGTAGCGGCCGACTGACCAATATCAATCTCGGTATCAGTTACAACACCGTGGCCAACTACAACTCGACTGCAAGTTATGAGGTGGTTGGACAACCCACCTCCATTGCCGATATTTTCCGAAACCAACTATATCAGATGAAGGATGCGGGCATCACCCAACAGATGATGAACTCTTCGAGTGACCCGTTCAACAATCCCGACATCTATCTGAGTGAGTGGGGTTCGGTGTTGGCCTATCAAACCGAACTTGTGTTTGGCGAGGAGGACGGAAGTTTTACTCTGGACCGCAGTTTGAGCGACTTTGCCAAGACCAATTCGTATCTCACAACACGCACCCGAGGTGGCGCAGGTGATTTTGAGTTGTCGGTCGGTGGCAATGTGAGCAACATACTTTACTTTGGTGCAAGTCTGGGTGTGCGCTCAGTACACTACACCGAAAACAACTACTACGAAGAGGCCTACTCCGACAATACCGCACAATATCCCATCGAGTTTATGATGTACGACCAAAACGTGCGCGTAAACGGCTCGGGATTCAATGGTAAGTTCGGTTTGACCGTGCGTCCTGTGGGTGGTCTGCGTATCGGTGTGGCGGTACACACTCCTACCTATCTATCGCTATCCAAACACTATTCGGCCGCAATGCGCGCCTGTTTTGTCGAGGAGGCCGGCTACAACGATGTAACCAAGGAGAGCCCCACCAATAGTTACTCCTACAACTACACCACCCCTGCCCGACTGCTGGCCGGAGCCTCCTACACCTTCGGACAATGGGCTGTATTCAGCGCCGACTATGAGTGTGTGTGGTACAACGGTATGCGACTCAAATCGGTACCCCAAGACATTGCAAACAGTTACAAGCAGCAAATCAAACAGCACTACAAAGCGGGACACAACTTCCGTCTTGGACTCGAAATCAAGCCGACCTCGTGGATGGCTTTGCGTGGCGGTTTTGGCACTCAGGGTGACTTCCTGCGCAAGGTTAATGGCAAGGATGGGGCTATTGCAATGTTTGACAACTACGACAATCCCGTGGTTTACAAAACTTTGAGCGGTAGCGCTGGTATCGGTTTCCGATTCAACTCGGTTTACCTCGACTTGGCGTACGTCTACAACAAGTTGTCGTACACTCCTTATATGATGTTCTACTACCAAAACGGCAACGACGAACCGTTAAGCCAGGTTGGCACGACCGTCGACGGCGAAGATATTTTGTTGTCGTACAAGCAGAGCGTTGAGCGTCACGGCTTTATGCTCACCTTGGGAGTGCGTTTTTAAGGTTTTCGAAACTTTTTTTGCCAAAAGTTTGTTTGGTAAAAAGATTTTTTCGTATATTTGCACTCGCTTTTGGGGAACACCCCGAGAGTACGACCAAAGGAAAGATGCCGGAGTGGTCGAACGGGCCGCACTCGAAATGCGGTGAACTGGCAACTGTTCCGGGGGTTCTAATCCCTCTCTTTCCGAAAATATTTCGAGCAACAAGGTGTTGAG
>JAFTYJ010000029.1 GCA_017464745.1 Rikenellaceae bacterium
CCAAGCGCTTGCGCAACTCCTCGCCCTCGGCCTCGTAGCCGGGTTTGCCGAGCAGAGCAAACATATTACGTTTGTAGGCCTCTACACCGGGTTGGTCAAAGGGATTGACGCCCAAGATATAACCACTGATACCACAGGCAGCCTCATAGAAGTAGAGCAATGCGCCCAAGTTCTCGGCATCAATAGTGGGAATGCTTACCTTCAAGTTGGGGACACCACCATCGACGTGTGCCAACATAGTTCCGAGTTGTGCCATTTGGTTAATTTGACCAATGCGACGACCTGCCAAGAAGTTGAGTTTATCAACGTTGTCGGGGGTTGCTTCGAGAGTCATAGTGCGTGCAGGATTCTCAACATTGACAACGGTTTCGAACAGCATACGCTCGCCATCTTGAATATATTGACCCATCGAGTGGAGGTCGGTCGAGAATACTACGCTTGCGGGGAAGATACCCTTACCTTGTTTACCTTCACTCTCGCCATAAAGTTGTTTCCACCACTCTGCAACGTATTGCAATTTGGGCTCGTAGGTTGCAAAAATCTCAACTTTGTAGCCCTTGCGATAGAGTGCATTACGAGCAGCGGCGTATTGTTTGGCCACGTTCTGCTCAAAGGGAACACTTGCGGCGGTAGCCTTCTCCATCTCGACAGCACCAGCCACCAGCGCCTCAATATCAACGCCTGCAACAGCCAAAGGCAACAGACCTACGGGGGTCAGCACCGAGAAACGTCCACCAACATTGTCGGGAATAACATAACTCTTATAGCCCTCGGTATCGGCCAGCGATTTGAGTACACCTCGTGCGCCGTCGGTTACAGCCACAATACGCTCGGCAGCCTCGGCCTTGCCATAGCGTTTCTCGATAGTATCTTTAATCACGCGGAAAGCAATAGCGGGCTCGGTAGTAGTACCCGACTTCGAGATTACGATAGCCGCAATCGAGTGACCATCCAAAGCCTCCATCATCTCGGCCAGATAGTCCTCGTTGATGTTGTTGCCTGCAAATACAAGTGTAGGGTTGTCGTGTTTGGGGAGCAGCGCCTCAAAAGTGTTGCCCAGCGCATCGTACACAGCCTTAGCACCCAAGTACGAGCCACCGATACCTATTACAACTACAACCTCGGCTTTACTACGCAGACTTGCGGCAGTAGCCTTGATATCGGCCAGGCTCTCGGCCGAAATACTGCTCGGCAGATTTACCCAACCGATAAAATCATTACCGGCACCTTGTCCGTTGTAAAGAAGTTCTGCGGCTGCATCGGCCGCCTTTACCATTTCGGCATCCACACCTGCAAATGCCAGCGCGTTCGAATTATCGAATGTTACTTTTGCCATTTCTTGTTATGTGTTGTTTTGTTTATTTGTTATTAAAATTAAATCAGTTTTTTGGATAATTCGCGCAACACATTACGTGCTGAACGACCATCGTAAAGGATTTTGTAAAGAGCCTCTGCTATGGGTAATTCAACCTTAAAGTTTTTGTTGAGTTGATGAATGCAAGCCGCTGAGTAATAACCTTCGGCAATCATTCTGAGTTCTATTTTCGCGCTCAACACCGAGTAACCCTTGCCAATCATAATACCAAAGGCGCGATTGCGACCAAATTGCGAATATGAGGTAACCAAAAGGTCGCCTAAGAATGCCGACACATTGGTATCACGATCGAACGGATAAGTCTCGTCCATAAAGCGTTTGGTCTCGATGGCCGCATTGGCAACCAACACGGCGGTAAAGTTGTCGCCATAACCCACTCCACGCGCCACACCCACCATCATCGCATAGATATTCTTGAACACACCCACATACTCCAAACCATAAATATCGGTCGAGGAACGGGTGAAGGTATACGGTGTGGAGAATTTGCGTGCCAACTCTTCGGCATTCTCAATACTCTTGCACGCCACGGTCAGATACGACAAACGCTCTTGCGCAACCTCCTCGGCGTGACTCGGACCGGTAACAACACCCAGATTGTCATAGGGCAATCCGTAACGCTCGTGTATATATTCGGTAACCGTCTGATAACCATCGGATATGATACCCTTAATGGCAGACACTACGAATTTACCTTCGAGTGACACGGTCAGAGGTTCCAAAACACTCGCCAAAAAGGCCGAGGGAGTAGCCAAAATGATAATATCGGCGGCCTCTACTACCTCGTCCAGACTATCCGATACAACAATCTGTTCCTGGCGAAAGGTTAGTGTCGGGAGATATTTGTGATTGTGTCCGCGGCTTCGCAGAGATTCGCGCACAGTCGGATTTGCCACATACCACCACACCTTGCTCTCGTTCTCACACAAGAGTTTGACAATGGCGGTCGCCCAACTGCCGTAACCAATGACAGCACACTTCGACAAAGACGATATTTTCGGATTCATTGACAGTTTGTTCATAACTTTTCCGTACAAAAGTATATAAAATTTGCGTATATATGGTAATGATTCAAACTCTTTTTTTTATCTTTGCGCGGGTTATACCATATAATTTATGCAATTATTAATAATTTAAAATATTTTCAACCGTGAAAAAGATTAAAAGCGCACTTATTTCGGTTTTCCACAAAGATGGACTCGACCTCATTATCAAAGAGTTGGCAGCCAACGGCGTCAAATTGTACTCAACAGGTGGCACTTTGTCGTTTATTGAGAGCCTCGGTTTGGAGGCCACTGCCGTGGAGTCTATCACCGGTTACCCCTCGATTTTGGGCGGTCGTGTAAAAACTCTCCACCCTTCGGTATTCGGCGGTATCCTCTGCCGTCGTGACAACACCACCGACCAAGCACAAACCGTAGAGTATAATATACCCGAAATCGACTTGGTGATTGTCGATTTGTATCCCTTTGAGCAAACCGTTGCTTCGGGCGCTCCCGAGCAAGATATCATCGAGAAAATCGACATCGGCGGTATCTCGCTCATCCGTGCCGCTGCCAAAAACTAC
>JAFTYJ010000030.1 GCA_017464745.1 Rikenellaceae bacterium
CGTTGTCTTCCTTCGCAAACTCATTCAGGGTGGCACGGAGCGTTCGTTTGGTGTTCACGTTGCACGCATTGCGGGTATGCCTCGCAGTGTAGTCGAGCGTGCCGAGCAGATTTTGGCAGGCTTCGGCAAGGCCAATGTGTCGGGTGGTGCATCGCCCAAAGGCCGTCGTGACAAGAACATCAGCACACCCTCAACTCCCGACATTCAGTTGAGTATGTTCCAACTCGAAGACCCCGTATTGATTCAGATTCGCGACCGCATACGCGACCTCGATATCAACTCCCTCACCCCGCTCGAAGCACTCAATATGCTCAGCGAAATCAAGGGCATTGCAGGCATTTAAAGAAGGGGCAAGTATTAAGTCACCCCGCGCAGGTTGATGCGATTTCTATTGACCACACATCCTCAACCATTTTCCACAAAAAATCGGAGTATCTCGAAAGATACTCCGATTTTGTCTTGTAGCCCCAACAGGACTAATCAAATTGCCCAGCAATTTGATTTTCCTCCTCGCGGCTCGGCAGAGAGTACAAGTACTCTCTACACTCGCTCCGCAGCGTCGGTTCGAACCACGGTTCTCGTCCACAAAACACTTCTCACAAAAAATCGGAGTATCTCGAAAGATACTCCGACTTTGTCGGGTAGCCCCAACAGGACTCGCACCTGTATTTAAGGTTTAGGAAACCTTCGTTCTATCCCTTGAACTATAGCGCCGCCTTACTTTAAGCTTTTAACGCTCGACTACATTACGGCCCTCGCCCTAATGTGCAGGCCTACTTGAAAGCCTCACGCAGATGCACGGTGAAGTTGGCGCGAACAGTTTTCTCGGTTTGTTTAATCATCGCTGCAATAGCAACAGGAGTCGAACAACCGTGACCGATGATAACGGGAGAGTTTACACCCAACACCGGAGTTCCTCCGAAATACTCATAGTTGAGTTTGTCGAAGAAAGGATTGGAGCCTACACCCAGCGCTTGACCGATAGGATAGAAACTCTCGGCAGCCTTCAACAGGATGTTACCAACAAAACCATCACACACAATAACGTCGGCTACACGGCCCGAGAATACGTGTTTACCCTCGATGTTACCAACGAAATTGTAGTCACTGTTCTTCATCAATTCATAAGCCTCGCGGCTGGTAAGGTTACCTTTGGTGCTCTCCTCGCCAATGTTGAGCAGAGCCACACGGGGATTGTCGATACCCAACACGGTCTTGGCATAAACGCTACCAAGCAGACCGTATTGTTGCAACACGTCGGGGCGGCAGTCCACATTCAGACCAACGTCCAGCAACAGCGCTGTACGACCATCAACCACAGGAATAGGCGACGAAATCGAAGGACGAATAACACCCTCGATGGGTTTGGCAACAAACATTGCACCTACCATCATTGCACCGGTGCTTCCGGCGCTGGCAAAACCGTCAATCTTACCCGCTTTGAGGTATCCGAAGCCGACAGCAATACTGCTATCTTGTTTGCTTTTGAACGCTTGTGCGGGGTGGTCACCCATCTCGATAACCTGGGTGGTGTGTACGATGTCGAATTTGTCGGTGGCGCAACCCTCACGAACGAGGATAGCCTCAATGGCCTCGCGGTCACCAAACATTACGATACGCACGTCGTCGCCAACCTGTTCGAGAGCCTTAACGGCGCCCAACACGGCTGCTTCGGGTGCGTAGTCGCCGCCCATCGCATCAAGTCCGAGCCTTAACATAGTTGTGAGGTATTGGAGTTAATTACTCGGCTTTTTTCTCGATAGCGAGTTTGCCACGGTAGAAACCGCACTCAGGGCAAACGCGGTGATAGAGAACGGCCGAACCGCAGTTCGAGCAGGTCGATACGGTGGGAACTTCTGCTTTGTAGTGAGTTCTTCTCTTGTCTCGGCGAGTCGACGAGACTTTGTGTTTAGGATGTGCCATATTTCAAAAACTGTTAAAATTTATAATTTTCTATAAAACTTTATCTTACTCTATATCGTCAGCTTCGCTGCTCTGCTCATCTGACGAAGCAACTGTGAATCTTGCCAGCATATCCGGATCACACTCTCCGTCAGCGTGTACGCGGCTGTAAGGCAACGACAATACAACACTCTCGTAGATATACTGTGCCAACGAAACCTCTCCGTCAGCGGGCGAAATCCACATCACTTCACCATCGTAATCCCGAACCTCTGTTGAGAACTTTACGAGCAACTCTCCACTGTAATCAACCGGAATGTTGCAATCCTCCAGACATCGGTCACATTCACAAACTGCGTAACCGCTAATTGCAAACCCCATCTCAAGCATGGTCTCCGACTTCTCCATCATAACGTGTACGTCGCAGTTGCCGCCCTTGATGTCGATATTCTCCATC
>JAFTYJ010000005.1 GCA_017464745.1 Rikenellaceae bacterium
CACTACGGGCAGTATGGCTTTTCGCGGTGTGGATAGTTGTCCCTCTTTGATTTCGTGTTTGATTTCCAAACCAACCACAAAGAAGAATACCACCATAAGTCCGTCGTTGATAAACTTCTCGATGTTAATCGAAAAGTTCCACAACTTGCCGATTCCGATACTCAACTCTGTTGAGAGTATTTGGTGATAAATATGTTTGGTGGCGGGTAGGTTCGCCAATAGCATCGCCACACCTACAAAGAACAAAAGCACCACGCCGCTTGCCCACGGATTTCGCAGAAAATTGCCGACGAGTTGCTTAAATCTCGTTTGTTTCTGTTTGCTCATAATTAAATTATTATAGTAGTTATGTCGATTGTCGGATTATTTGTTGTCGCTGTTTGAGCGGAGTATCTGGCCGCACAGTTTGAACAGCACGCGAGCTCCGGTGCTTGCATCAATCGAGTTTTCGCCTGCGGGTACCACCTCGTTGAGGTCGAAACCGATGATTTGGCGACCATTCTCGGTTACACGGCGCAAAAGGTGTACCGCTTGATTGAACGACAGACCACCTGCTACGGGAGTTCCCGTGTGGGGGCAGTTGTCGGGCGACAGACCGTCGATATCGAAACTTATATAAACCTTTTCGGGCAGAGCCTCCACAATGCTGTCACACAGGCTGCTCCACGTTTGGCCATAAAACTGCTTTTCGGCCAACTCTGCGTCGGGGAACTGCACAATACGGGGATTGTTCTCGGCATAGGCGAGTTCGTCCTCGCAGTAGTCGCGCACGCCCACCTGCACCAAACGGCTCACATTCTCCACACTCTCCATTACGTTGTACATAATCGAGGCGTGCGAATATTTGAACCCTTCGTAGGCTTCGCGCAAATCGCAGTGTGCGTCGATGTGCAGAATACCGAACGATTTGTGACGTTCGGCAAGTGCTGTGATGTACCCCAGAGGTGTACTGTGGTCGCCACCAACAAGGCCCACGAGTTTGCCCTTGTCGAGCAGTGCTGCGGTTTGGGAGTACACCTTGCTGTTGAGTTCGATGCACCCTGCGTTGATTTTGTCGAGTTTGCGACGCAGCAGGAAGTTTTCGTTTATGTCTACGCCGTTCTCCAACTCCTCGATAATTTTGGTTGCATCCTCACGAAGTGCAATGCTTGCCTCCTGAATTACGTAGTCAATCTCGGCTGTGGCGATACCATCTCTCCACGCATCGCGCGCGTGGGGGTCATAGAAGTCGAGTTGAGTCGAGGCCTCGATAATTGCATCGGGTGCAGCCGACGAGCCTCCGCCATAGGAGGAGGTTACATCCCACGGGGCCGACACCAACACAAGTCGTGCATCGTCCTCGGTAAAAGGCATTCCAAAATAGTTTCCATTGTTTACACCCACATCATTGGGGTTGTAGTCGGCGATGGTTTTGCTCATAAAACGGTCATTAATATCCCGCAAAGGTAACTCATTTTCGGTGTCGGTGTACCTTCAAACCCTTTTTTTGCATTTTTTTTGATTTTTTTGCACCTCCGCACACAATAACCCTGCGATTGCCTCGTTATAATGGCGGATTCCGATAGAGCCGCGAGGCACGGTTGGAGTCTTTTTCATAATCAATACATTAAAGTTGGGTTCACCCTGCCACGAGTTGGTGGGGTGTTTTTTTTGTGCTTGTGCAAGCCCGCTTCTGCCATATTTTTTTGTACATTTGCATCCGTACTAAACCAAATTTCGCTATGAAAATCGTAATCGACAGCGACATACCATACATTCGAGGTGTGTGGGAACCCTTTGCTGAGGTGGTCTATCTGCCCGGCGATGCGATCTCGGCCGCCGATGTGAAGGATGCCGATGCGCTCATTGTTCGCACCCGCACCCGCTGTAATAAGGCGCTTCTCGAAGGCTCGTGTGTGAAGGTTGTGGCCACCGCCACCATCGGCACCGACCATATCGATTTGGAGTGGTGTGCCGCCAATGGAGTCCGTGTGGAGTCGGCGGCGGGATGTAATGCCCGTGGTGTACTGCAATGGGTGTCGGCGGTGTTGGCCGTGTTGTGCCGTGAGCGAGAGCCCCAAACACTTACACTTGGAGTCGTGGGTGTGGGTCACGTTGGTAGCCTTGTGGCCGATTATGCCCAAAGTTGGGGATTCCGTGTGCTGCGTTGCGACCCTCCCCGAAGCCGAGCCGAGGGCCCCGAGGGTTTTACCTCGTTTGACGAGGTGCTGAGCCAAAGCGACATCCTCACCCTGCACGTTCCGTTTACCCGCGAGGGTAGCGACCCTACCGCCAACCTTATAAATAGTGCCGCTATTGAACTCCTGCAACCCGATACGCTGGTGCTCAATTCGTCGCGTGGCGGAGTGGTGGACGAGCAGGCCCTGTTGGCAAGCGGTCACCGCTTTGCGTTGGACACCTGGATGAACGAACCCGATATTGACAGCCGTGTGTTGGAGCGTGCTCTGTTGGCTACTCCCCACATCGCAGGCTACTCGCGTCAGGGCAAGGCTACTGCCACCCGTATGGCGTGTGAGGCTGTGGCTCGTGTGCTGGGAGTCGAGGTGGAATTCCGCTCACCCGTCGAGCCTACCATACCGTGGGCAATCTCTTGGCAGGAAATGTGCACCCGAATGGGCGAGTACTTCGATATTGAGGCTCAAAGCCAAGCGCTCAAAGCGTCCCCCCACAAGTTTGAACAAATGCGCAATAACTATAATTATCGCCAAGAATTTTTTTAGTTCATCGGAATAAATCCATATATTTTTTCGTATATTTGTGCATCTTATCG
>JAFTYJ010000031.1 GCA_017464745.1 Rikenellaceae bacterium
AAAATTATTTTTTGATTGCGGGTGCCGCTTTGAATATGCTCGTACTCCTTGGATTTGAAATATGGAGAGACGCTATATTCGGGAGCGGGGAAAGCTCGGACGCTTGGTATTTCTTGTCAACGTGGATGCTACGGGTGAGTGCGTTATTGTGGATATAACCCCTCGCAGCAATTATATCATACGTCGCGCTTCCAACCTCTCGAAGGAGAGCCATATCATTGCTGCCAACCTCGACCAAGCGGCCCTTGTGGTGTCGTTGTTTGCTCCGCGTACGGCCTATGAGTTTGTCGACCGCTTTTTGGTAACTTGCGAGGCTTACGGAATTCCCGTGACCATAGTTCTCAACAAGGTGGACCTGGCACGCCAAACCCCCGAAGCACTCGAAGAGTTTGTGGCAACCTACACTGTGGCGGGGTACAAAGTCTTGGAGGTGTCGGCAACCGAGGGTATAGGAATCGAACGATTGCGCAAATTGCTGGTCGGCAAGACCACTCTGCTGAGCGGTAATTCGGGCGTTGGTAAATCGTCGCTTATCAACGCTATCGACCCGAGTGTTAATACCCGCACGGGCGAGGTGTCGGCTTTTCACCACAAGGGAATGCACACCACAACCTTCTCGCAGATGTACCCCCTCTCCGAGGGCGGTTATATCATTGATTCGCCGGGTGTCAAGGGCTTTGGACTTATTGATATAGCCCCCGACGAGTTGGCTCGTTACTTCCCCGATTTTATGCGATTTGCTCCCGAGTGCGGATTCTACAACTGCACCCACACCCACGAGCCGAAGTGCGCCATTGTACAGGCGGTCGAGGAGTGGAAGATTATGCCGAGCCGCTACGAGAGTTATCTCAAAATACTTGAAGAGGACAACAAATACCGAAAATAGATAATGAAAAACAGCACCGAACAACGCTGGATAGACTCCAACCTTGCGCACCCCACCGAGTGGTACACTGCTCGCACCACCTTTCTCGAAAGGTTTATGGGCGAGGAGCGTATGGCAACCCTTCGCCGTGCGCTGGCCGAGAGAACGGACTACGCTGCCGTGTGCCTCGAAAATACATTCCACCCCCAGAACGCAAGTGCCATTATGCGTACCTGCGAGGCGTTCGGAATCCAAAATATCCATACCATTCAGGAACATTGCCAATTCAACCCCAATGTCAATATAGTGCGCGGAACCGACAAGTGGATTGACCTGCACTCCTATGGCTCGACCACCGAAGCGCTCACGGCACTCCGAGGTGCGGGCTACCGAATTGTCGCCACCTCGCCACACGCCGACGACCGCACACCCGAAACCTTTGATGTTGCGGCAGGTCCCTTTGTGTTGGTGTTCGGCACCGAGCAGGAGGGTATTACCGACGAGGTGCGCCAGGCGGCCGACGAATTCATCAAAATCCCGATGCAGGGAATGGTCGAGAGTCTGAATGTGTCGGTGTCGGCTGCGGTTTTGCTCTATACGCTGTCGAATCGCCTTCGCCGTGAGGTGCCCGATTGGCAGTTGTCGCCCCACCGTTCGGCTGTGACGCTTTGGAAATGTTATATGGAGAGCGTGCGCGACTCCATCAACATACTTAACAAATACTTCGAAGAGTAATGAATACGATACTTCGCAAACAATTCCTTACGCACGTCGGACAAACCTCACCCTCGCCTATGTTGGTCGAGGTGGAGCGTGCCGAGGGTGTGTTCTTCTATACGCCCGAGGGCAAACGCTACTTCGATTTGATTTCGGGTGTGTCGGTAAGCAACGTGGGCCACGCCAATCCGCAGGTTGTGGAGGCTGTGTGCGCCCAAGCACGCGATTATATGCACGTTATGGTCTATGGCGAAATGGTCGAACGTCCACATGTGGAGTATGCTACACGCATCTGCTCGTTGCTGCCCGAGGGTTTGGATTCGGTCTATTTTCTTAATTCGGGAGCCGAAGCGGTCGAGGGCGCACTGAAATTGGCCAAAAGATATACGGGACGTGGCGAGATTGTGTCGATGCGCCGCGCCTACCACGGCTCAACCCACGGCTCTTTGAGTATTATGGGTGCCCCCGAGGGTGAGTATTACAAAGGTGCTTTCCGTCCGCTGCTGCCGGGCGTTACAAGCATCGAATTCAACCACACGGAGCAACTCTCGGCTATCACTCGTTCGACAGCCTGCGTGATTATGGAGCCCGTTCAGGGCGAGGCCGGTGTGCGACTGCCCGACCAGGGTTGGTTGCAGGCCGTGCGCCAACGCTGCGACGAAGTGGGGGCATTGCTGATTTTCGACGAGATTCAAACGGGGCTCGGACGTACGGGCGAGATGTTTGCACTCCAAAAATATGGTGTTGTGCCCGACATCGTGTGTGTGGCTAAGGCCTTTGGCGGAGGTATGCCGTTGGGTGGTTTTATCTCCTCGCACACGATTATGAACTCGCTGACCTGTGCCCCCGTGTTGGGCCATATTTCGACCTTTGGAGGCCACCCCGTATGCTGTGCTGCGGGACTTGCGGCACTCAACTATATCCTCGACAACCGACTTGTCGAGCAGGTTGAAGCCAAAGGCGCGCTCTATGAGGAGTTGCTCGGTGGTCATCCTCAGGTGTTGGAGATTCGCCGCTCGGGACTGCTTATGGCCGTCGAGTTGGGTGCGAGTGACAAACTCTACCGAATGATGGAACTATTCAAACAGGAGGGTATTCTGAGCGATTGGTTCTTGTTCTGCGATACAGCATTCCGTATCTCGCCGCCGCTGACAATCACCAACGACGAAATCCGCGCGTCGGTCGAAATTATCAACCACTGTCTGAATCAACTCTAAACACACGTATGGCACGATTGACATTTCTTGGAACGGGAACCTCGCAGGGTGTGCCTATGGTGGCTTGTCCGTGCAGTGTGTGCCACTCGACCGACCCGAGGGACCGCCGCCTGCGTAGTTCGGTGTTGGTGTCGGACGACGTGACCAATGTGGCAATTGACGCAGGCCCCGACTTTCGCTATCAGATGTTGCGTGCCGAGGTCACACACCTCGAAGCCATACTTCTCACCCACGAACATAAGGACCATACGGGAGGTATCGACGACGTGCGGGCATTCAACTATTTCCAGCAATCGGCCACCGATATCTATGCCACCGAGCGTGTGCAACGTGCCGTGCGCAAGGATTTTGATTATGCCTTTGCCGAGAAACGCTACCCGGGAGTGCCCGAAATTCGCCTGCACGACATCTCCGATGACGAAATCCGTATCGGGGGGCTGACGTTTCGACCAATCCACGGTCTGCACTATCGCCTGCCCGTGGTGGGTTTCCGTTGCGGCACAGCGGCATATCTTACCGATTTTAACCATATCGACGACTGCGAGGTCGAGAAGTTGCGCGGTGTCGAAACGCTGATTGTCAACGCCCTGCGATGGGAGAAGCACATCTCGCACTTCACGGTGGACGAGGCCATTGAGTTGAGCCGTCGGGTTGCTCCACGTCGCACGCTGCTCACCCACTGCTCCCACCAAATCGGACTTTATGCCGACATCGCTCCAAGGCTTCCCCAAGGGGTTGAACTTGCCTACGATAATTTGAGTATCGAAATCTAAAAAACATAACACTATGAGTTTCAAAAACAAAACCGTCATCATTACCGGCGCATCTTCGGGCATTGGCCGTGCGTTGGCTTATGAATTTGCCGCCCAAGGTGCCAATGTGGTACTCGGTGCCCGTCAGGCAAACGAACTTGCCGCCGTGTGCGCTGATATTATCTCGAAGGGTGGACACGCTGTCTATTCGCCTTGTGATGTAACTCGCCGTGAGGATTGCAAGGCGCTGGTCGATAAGGCTGTGGAGTCGTTTGGAGGTGTTGATGTGCTGATTTGCAATGCGGGTATCTCAATGCGCGCGCTGTTCGACGAGGTGGACCTCGATGTGCTACATCGCCTGATGGATGTAAACTTCTGGGGTACGGTCAATTGTACCAAATATGCGCTACCTTATATCCAAGCCTCGCGTGGTAGTATCGTTGGAGTTTCGAGTGTTGCGGGAATTCACGGACTGCCCGCCCGCACGGGTTACTCGGCTTCGAAGTACGCAATGACGGGATTTTTGGACACTATCCGTGTCGAGAACATTAAGAAGGGTGTTCACGTTATGGTTGCCTGCCCCGGATTCACTGCGTCGAATGTTCGTTTCTCGGCCCTCACAGCCGATGGCTCGCAGCAAGGTGCAACACCCCGCAACGAGGGTAAGATGATGACCGCCGAGGAGGTGGCTCAACGAATTCGCAAGGGTGTGGCCCGTCGCCGTCGTCTGCTGCTTATGGAGTACGAGGGTCGCCTTACGCACTTTATCAAGAAGTTTGCTCCGGGATTGGTCGATCGCCTATTCTATATGGTTATGGCCCGTGAGCCCGACAGCCCCCTAAAATAGATGTTACGGTTAGGTCATAATAAAACGCCTGTCTGACACTCATCAGACAGGCGTTTTTAAATGTGTTTTGGCGCTCCTTAGAACTTGATTTCGGCTTTCGAACGCTTAACATCGAAACCAATCGAGCGGAACCACGGGAACATATCGCGGCCCATAGCCACACTGACCAAAGCCACGGTGTTGTTGGCATCCAGAGCGGTGATTTGCTCCGTTCCAGCCAACTGACGTTTTGCCTTGTAGTAGTCGGCTACCCAATCGGGATTTTCGGCGCGAAGTTGCTCGAAAATCCACATCGATTTGCCCCAGTGAATACCATACAGTTGGTCGCGCGAAACATCCTCCACGCCACGTTTCCAACTCTTGCCATCCACGTCATAGAGGTTGAATTCGGGGTCGAGTTTGGTTGCTTGGCGAATGGTGTTGGCCAGACGGCGCTCGGCCTCCTCGTTGTGACCCAATTCCATCATTGCCAAGTAGCCAACGTAGGTTGCGATAGGCTCGTTCCAAATTTCGGCCCAGGGCAGAACCCACGAGTGAACACTCTCGTGAGTGATGAACTCAATCATCGAATCCTCGCGGTTGGGGAAGTCGCCCCACCATACAGCCAGCGCAATAACCTCGCCTGCCGAGTAACCACCACCTGCGGTCGGGATGAGCACGATTTTCGAACCCATATTCGACGACAGGGGCACACCCATAATACCCTCAACTACGGGCATAGTCTTTTTGGCGATTTGGAACATAGCCTCGGCGCAGGGTGCCAGGTAGTCGTTGTAGGTGATGTCGAGTCCGTCTTGTTGGATTTTGTTCTCCACGCACTCGATGTATTGGTGTTGCAGACCTTTCTCGGGGTCAATGCTCTTGCCACCACGCACAACGTCGCGCCATACACGGTGCCACATCTCGCGGTTGATGGTGTCGTAAATATCGTCGGTGTTGTCGCCCAGCAGGCCACGAACGCCTACCAGCACTTTACCTTTACCCTTTTTGGTGTAGGCCAACATCGGGTTACCCTCGGCGTCGGTTACAGCCACAGTCCATTTGCTCGGTTTTTTGAGCGTCAGGTGGTGACGGGTCGAGCCTTTCATAACCACTTCGGGAGCGGTAGCATATTTCTCGGCAGCGGTGAGTGGTGCAGTAACGCCTTCGACAAACGACGCGCCGAACTCCTCGGCCAGAGCGTTTTGTGAGGTGCTGGTACCGTTGCTCAAAATCATCAGACTGCCACCCTCTTTCAGGAAGGCTTTGATTTTATTGATGTCTTTCTCTACATAAGGCAGACGGTCGTCGCAGTTGAACAACATCAGCATATTGGCGTTCGACAGGTCGGTGTTGTAGATACAACTCCAACCGGTGGTGTATTTGTCCTCGCCACCATTGAGGTATTGACGTTTGAAACCCCAATCGGCGTGGAAGTCGTAGTAGTGCGACAGGTTGTTGATGGCATAAACTACGGGCTCTGCGCCACCCTCAGCAGGGGCTTTGCACTCCGAGCAGCAACCCGACAGAGCGAGTGCCGATACCGCAACCAATAACAATTTTTTCATAATTCCCTTGTTGTTTGATTATTCCTTGTTGGTTATTTGAGGGGGCGTGCTTCAACACCCTCGGCAGTTACAGCCACGGGGTTGATTTTGCCATCCTCGGCAAAGGTCATCTTCTCGACGCAGATTACACGGTCGTTGGGACCTGCATCCATCGAGGGACGACGGTGATAGAAGAAGTACCACTCGTCGGTGCCGGGGATATTGACAACCGAGTGGTGACCTGCTCCGTTACCCACGGTCTCGTTGCGCAGGATAGCAGCGCCAATGCGGTTGAAGGGGCCGAAGGGCGAGTCCGAGATAGCATAAGCCACGTTGTAACTCGAATTGGTGAAAGCGCCCTCGCTCCACATAAAGTAGTATTTGCCACCGCGCATAAAGATGAACGAGCCCTCGGTATAGCCACGAGGAGTAACCTCCAAGAATTTTACCTTCTCGGGGTCGGTGCTGCCACCCTCGTTATACACTACGCCGTTGTACTCAAACTCTTGGATACCTTTCAGGTCGGGAGTGAGTTTTACAACGTTGCAGTGGCCCCAACCGCCATAGTACATATAGATGCTGCCATCGACATCCTCAAACAGACATTGGTCGATAGGTTGTGCATTGTTGGCAATGGTCGAGATGAGCGGTGCGCCAATGTGGTCGGTGAAGGGACCTTCGGGAGTGTCGGCCACAGCGATACCGATACCGCCATAGGGGTCACCATAGGGAATGTTGTTGGCACCAAAGATGAGATAGTATTTGCCGTCTTTCTCAAATGCGGCGGGAGCCCACAGAGCCTCTTTGGCCCACGAGATGGTCTCGGTGCTGATGATGCGCTCGTGTTTGGTCCAGGTTATAAGGTCTTTGGACGAGAAGCAGTCCATAGATTTTTGCTCGTGGAAAGCCAACGAGTTGGTGGGGTACACCCAGTAGGTATCGCCATAAATCATTGCGTGGGGGTCGGCATACCATCCTTCGGCAATAGGGTTGCCCGAAGTTTTGGGCTCACACGAGGTGAGGGCGGCAATGGCTGCCACGCAGCCGGCCAGAAGTGTAAGTTTTCTCATAGTCACTTTTATTTTGAGGTTTAATTATTCGATTCTGCGTGCACCGTCGCCGATTACAACGTCAATGACGCGAGGTTCAACACCAAACTCGGCGGCGAATTTCTCTTTCACGGTTGCGATGTAGCCGTCATAAGCCTCGGCTTTGAGCAGGTGGATTACACAGCCACCAAAGCCGCCACCCATCATACGGGCACCCAGCACACCCTCGGTCGAGCGGGCAATGTCGGCAATGAAGTCCAACTCCTTGCAATTTACGCCATACTCCTTCGACAGACCGTCGTGGCTACCGAAAATCTTGCGACCGAACTCCTCGTAGTCACCCTTTTCGAGTGCATCGCAAGCATCCAACAGACGTTGGTTCTCGTCAATAACGTAGGCGCAACGACGATAGGTCATCTCGTCCATTTCGCCTTTGTACTTATCCAACATCTCTTTGGTTACATCGCGCAGACTTTCGATACCCTCTTCGTGGGCAGCCACCACAGCCACACCCTTCTCACACTGCTCGCGGCGAACGTTGTATTCGCTCGAAGCCAACGAGTGTTTAACCATCGAGTCCACCAATACCACACGGCAACCTACGGGGTTGAACGGCACCAAAGTGTACTCCAACGAGCGGCAATCCAGACGAATCAGTTTGCTCTCACGACCCATCAGGCTGGCGAATTGGTCCATAATACCGCAACGTACGCCGATGTAGTTGTGTTCGGTCATTTGGCCGATTTTGGCCAACTCCTCACGCGAGAATCCGAGTCCATACTCCTCGTTGAGGGCATATCCGAATGCGCTCTCCAAAGCGGCACTCGACGACAGACCTGCACCCAAGGGTACGTCACCGCCGAATACTACCTCGAAAGCACCACATTTGCCACCACGTTTGGCCATCTCTTGAACAATGCCATAAGGGTAACAAGCCCATTGCTCGGCGGGTTTGGCTTCGCCCGACAGATTCCAATCGAGTTGCACATCGTAGTCCACCGAGTAGAGTTTCGATACCTCACCTTCAATAGGGCGAATGGCAACATAGATTGCTTTGTCAATGGCTCCGGGCAACACGAAACCCAGGTTATAGTCGGTGTGCTCGCCAATCAGATTCACACGGCCCGACGATGCGTAGACACGATAATCGCCACCAAAGCGATTCTCGAATTCGGTTTTAATCTTCTGTAACATGGTTGTATCTTTAAGTTTTTTAATAGTTTCGGGGTATTCCACATCGGCCAGTAGCAGACCCTGTGCGGGAGCCGAACTGCTCGAAAGGCTCAAATCACGGGCACGCACAATCTCGTCGAAACGCTCGACCGAAATCTTACCGCGTCCCACATCCACCAACGTTCCGACCACCGCCCTGACCATATTGCGCAGGAAACGGTCGGCACGGATGCGAAACATCAATTCACCTTTGGCCACCCACTCCCAACGAGCCACAGTTACACGACAGAGGTTGGTGTGGTTGTTGCTGCCCAACTTGGCAAACGAGGTGAAATCACGCTCTCGCAACAAACTTTCGGCGGCACGATTCATAGCCTCCACGTCAAGCACTCCGCGGTATTGCCACGTGTTGTGACGGCGGAATGGGTCTTTGCCGAGGATTATGTGGTAGTGGTACTCGCGCGACAATGCGTCGAAACGCGCGTGTGCCGAGGGGTTTACTCGGTAAATGCGCTTGATGGCAATCTCGCCGGGCAACATTGCGTTAAGGTGGTAACAAAAGTCGCTCGGGTTTTGTATCTCGTCCTCGACATCGAAGTGCGCCACATAGTGCGAGGCGTGAACTCCCGTGTCGGTGCGCCCTGCACCTACCACTTCGGTAGGTCGTCCAAGCAGACTCGACAAACGCTCTTCGAGTGTCGCCTGTACCGACGGCGCATTGGGCTGACGCTGCCAACCATTGAACGCTCCTCCTGCGTATGCCAACTCCATAAAGTACCTCATAGTACAAAGATACAAATTAATCTGCAATATTCAATTGTTGAGTGCTTTTTATCGTCGGTGAATACAAAAAAGGCTGTCTGACCTCAGGTCAAACAGCCTCGATTTATGCCTTGTTCAGAATTTTAGGAATACGAAATTTCTATTGGTAGTTCTCTGAAACAAGGAATTTGGTATCCTCCGTAAGGATTGTTGTACATTCTTCGTAAGGATTGTTGTACATTCTTCGTAAGGATTGGGCCTTTCTAAACCCCAAACTATTTAAAAACCTTTGCCGATGGTAAGGAAGTCTTCGGCTTTCAGAGCAGCACCACCAATCAGACCACCGTCAACATCCTCTTTGGCGAAGATTTCGGCAGCGTTCGAAGGTTTGCACGAACCACCGTACAGGATTGCGCACTCCTCGGCAGCAGCACCGAATTTGTCGGCCAATACTTTGCGGATGTAGGCGTGAATCTCTTGTGCTTGGTCGGCGGTAGCGGTTTTGCCGGTACCGATAGCCCATACGGGCTCGTAAGCGATAACCAGGTTGGCGAATTGCTCCTCGGTCAGGTTGTAAACAACCTCCTCGATTTGAGCCTTAACAACGTTGAAGTGCTCGCCGGCCTCGCGCTCGTCCAAGTTCTCACCCACGCAGTAGATGGGGGTCAGACCGTTGGCGTATGCTTGTGCCATTTTTTTGTTGAGAGTCTCCGAAGTCTCGCCGTAGTATTGACGACGCTCCGAGTGACCCAGAATAACGTATTTGCAACCCAGGGCTGCAATCATCGATGCTGCAACCTCACCGGTGTAAGCACCTTTGGCCTCGGTAGCGCAATCTTGGGCACCAACTGCGATGTCGCTGCCTTCCAGAGCCTTAACAACCTCCGAAATGTGGGTGAAGGGAGGGCATACGATGAAGTTTACGCACGAGCAAACCTCGCCACGACCTGCAACTACGTTTTTGGCCAACTCAACGCCCTCGGCGGGAAGAGTGTTCATTTTCCAGTTACCTGCAACAATTTTCTTTCTCATTTTTGTGTCTTTTTATTTAAGTTAAAATTTGAATTATCAGTTTTTTTGGGGGGGGATTATTCGCGGGGTTCACACCATTTTTTGACCTCGTCAATCGAGGGTGCTTTCAATCCCAACTTGTTCTTCTTGTTGAAACCACACAGGTCGTTGAAGAACTTGCCGGGAGCCAATTTTTGGAGCGACTCCACGGTGATGTAGCCCATTTTTTGAATTACCTCAACCCACTCCTCGGGGACGCCGATTTCGATGTATTTCTCGGGAGCATCCACGGTAGGTTTCTTCTCGGGACGCATTGTGGGGAAGAACAGCACGTCTTGAATCGAGGTTTGACCGGTCATAAACATAGTCAGACGGTCAATACCCATACCCATACCCGAGCAGTTGGGCATACCGTATTCGAGTGCGCGAACGAAGTCCATATCGATAAACATAGCCTCGTCGTCGCCACGCTACGACAAACGCATCTGCTCTTGGAAACGCTCCAATTGGTCGATGGGGTCGTTCAACTCCGAGTAGGCGTTACAAAGTTCCTTGCCTGCAACGAACAACTCGAAACGCTCGGTCAACTCCTCGTTGTCGCGGTGACGTTTGCACAGGGGCGACATCTCGATGGGGTAGTCACAAATGAAGGTGGGTTGAACCAGGTCGGACTCGCAGTAGGTACCGAAGATAGCGTCGATAAGTTTACCTTTACCCATAGTGTCGTCGATTTCGACGTTCAGTCGGGTGCAAGCCTCGCGCAGTTGCTCTTCGCTTTGGCCGGTGATGTCGTAGCCCGTTTTCTCACGAATGGCATCGGTCATAGTCAGGCGGCGGAAGGGGGCTTTGAACGAAACCATCTTGCCGTCAATCTCTACGTCGGTAGTGCCGTTTACTTCGAGTGCGATTTTCTCCAACATCTGTTCGGTGAACTCCATCATCCACTTGTAGTCTTTGTAGGCGATGTAAATCTCCATACAGGTGAACTCGGGGTTGTGAGTGCGGTCCATACCCTCGTTACGGAAGTTTTTGCCGAACTCATACACGCCATTGAAACCGCCCACGATAAGGCGTTTGAGATACAACTCGGTTGCGATTCGCATATAGAAGTCGATGTCGAGTGCATTGTGGTGGGTGATGAACGGACGAGCCGAAGCACCTCCGGGGATGGGTTGCAGAATGGGGGTTTCAACCTCCAAGCAGCCCTTCGAGTTGAAGTATTCGCGCATAGTGGCGATAATCTTGGCGCGTTTTACAAACACGTCGCGTACTTGGGGATTAACCACCAGGTCTACATAGCGTTGGCGGTAGCGCACTTCGGGGTCGGTCAGCGCGTCAAACATCTTGCCGTCTTTCTCCTTAACGATAGGCAGCGGGCGAATCGATTTGCTCAGTACGGTGAATCTCTTGCAGTGAACGCTCAACTCGCCGGTTTGGGTACGGAATGCAAAGCCCTCAACGCCCACAAAGTCACCGATATCCAACAATTTTTTGAATACCGTGTTGTAGAGTGTGGGGTCGCCCTCGGGGCACACATCGTCGCGTTTGATATACACCTGAATACGTCCGCTGTGGTCTTGCAACTCGAAGAACGAGGCACTACCCATAATACGGCGGCTCATAATACGTCCTGCGATGCTTACGCTGGCGAATTTGTCGGGGTTGGCGTCAAACTCTGCGGCAATCTCGCCGGCCGAGGCTGTAACGTCGTATTTTTCGGCAGGATAAGGGTTGATACCGAGTTCGCGCAACTGTGCAAGCGAGCCACGTCGCAACTGTTCCTGTTCGCTAAGTTCAATAATGCTCATACTATACTTATATTATATATATTCAAATCAGGTCGCAAATATACAAAGTTTCCCTTGAATTAAGGCTCTATTTGGGTGCCTTTTTGTAGAGGTGGACTGCAATTATGGCAAACAACAGGTTTGGCAGCCATACCGAAATCTGTGCGGGCAGCACACCTCCTTTGGCAAACTCCTCGGCAAACTTAGCCACCATAATGTATGTGAAACACAACACAATACCCACACCGAGGTTCACTCCCGTGCCACCTCGTTTCTTTTGGCTCGACAGCGACACTCCCATAAGGGTCAGAATCAGAATCGAGATAGGGTAGGAGTAACGTTGTTGGCGCTCTACCTCAAACAGGTTGATTTGGTCCGAACCTTTGTCTTTTTGTTGAGTGATAAAGTCGTTCAACTCGCCGATGGGCATAGTTTTGATTAACTCCTCCACCTTGCCGAGTTCGAGTGCATTGAGGTTGATGAGAGTATCGAGTTTCTCGCGCACCTCATAACTTTCGCCCTCGGGTCCGTAACGTCGAATTGTGTACTTGGGGGCTGCCCAGTGTTTGGTTTCGGGCACAAACTTTACGGACGAAGCATCCAGCACTTCTACCAGAGCAGTGCCGTCGTAACGCTCGATTGCCAGGAAGTTTGCTCGGTTGTTGTCGCCCGAGAAACCGCGGATGTAGACAAATACGTTTTGGTCGATTTGGCGATAGATATTCTCGTCGTACCTTTGGGCTGTTCGTTTCTTGCGCTGGATGTACTTGCCTTGAAACTCAACCACTTTGGCCGATGAGTTGGGGATTACCCACAGGCTGAGTGCCATACTTGCGCTCGAAATTATGAGTGCCGACAGCAGATAGGGCCACATCAGTCGGCGGAAACTCACACCGCTCGACAAAATAGCCACAATCTCGGTCTGTGAGGCCAACTTCGAGGTAAACCAGATAACTGTCACAAACGTAAACAGACCGCAGAACATATTTATCATCGACGGGGCGAAGTTGGCGTAGTAGTCGAGCATAATCTCGTGGAACGGAGCCTTGTTGGTGATAAAGTCATCGACATTCTCGGCGTAGTCGAAAATCACGATGATGACCACAAACAGCGCGATGATAAATACGAAGGTTCCGAGGAACTTTCGCATAATGTAGCGGTCGAGTATTTTGATTGGGCTCTGCATCTGCTTGTTTGTCGTTTGAGGATTACAATCGTCGGCCTATGACGGGCAGGATTTCGGTTTTCCACGCCTTGAAGTCACCTGCAAGGATATGTTTGCGAGCCTCGCCCACCAGCCACAAATAGAATGCGATGTTGTGCAGCGAAGCAATCTGTGCGGCCATCATCTCGCCTGAGGTTGCCAAGTGTCGCAGATAGGCTTTGGTGTAGGTCGTATCCACAAAACACAAGCCGGCGGGGTCAATGGGCGAGAAGTCATCCTCCCACTTCTTGTTGCGGATGTTGATGATACCCTCGGTGGTGAACAACATTCCGTTACGGCCGTTGCGTGTGGGCATCACACAGTCGAACATATCCACACCTCGCTCGATAGCCTCCAAGATGTTGGCAGGTGTTCCCACACCCATCAGGTAGCGCGGACGGTCGGTTGGTAATACAGCGTTTACAACCTCAATCATTGAGTACATAACCTCGGCAGGTTCGCCCACAGCCAAACCTCCGATAGCATAACCGTCGGCATCAAACTGCTGAACGAAACGTGCCGACTCCTCGCGCAGGTCAGCGTAGGTGCAACCCTGAACAATGGGGAACAGCGACTGATAGTGACCATACTTGGGTTGAGTCTGGTGGTAACGATTAAAACACCTCTCCAACCAGCGATTGGTTAGTGCCAGCGACTTGGCGGCATAGGATTTCTCGGCAGTTCCGGGCGGGCATTCGTCGAAAGCCATCATAATGTCGGCTCCGATGGTACGCTCAATATCCATCACCTTTTCGGGCGTGAACAGATGTTTTGAGCCGTCGATATGCGAACGGAAGGTCACTCCCTCCTCGGTGATTTTGCGACATTCGGCCAGCGAGAACACCTGAAAGCCTCCGCTGTCAGTCAGTACGGGTCCTTGCCACGACGAGAAGCCGTGGATACCTCCTGCACGCTCCATAATATCCATTCCGGGGCGCAGATAGAGGTGATAGGTGTTGCCGAGTATGATTTGAGCGCCTGCCTCATCGGTCAGGTCTCGGTGAAAAATTCCCTTGACGGTAGCAGCCGTGCCGACGGGCATAAAGATAGGGGTCAGAATCTCGCCGTGGTCGGTGGTGATTCTTCCTGCTCGTGCCTTGCAGTCGGTGGCAGTATGTTCCAAACTGAATTTCATAACACGCAAAAATATGTAATTTTCGCTGGTTATACAATTTTTTGCAGGTTTATTTGCGCCTATGCCCAAAACTCCGTTTTTTTTCGTACTTTTGTAGGATTAAACAAGAGATTTTTTTGGACGTGGACAATATAACCGCTTTTCTGCACCTCGCACTCGAAGCCTACGGCCCGTGGGGGTTGGCTCTGATGGGTGTCGTACTGCTGACCCTTGGGGTGCAACTATACTACTACTTAGGACGTTTCGCACGCCTGCCCAAATATCGCAACTCGTTGCGTGAGGTGACTGCACCCGAGGATGCTCCCGTGTCGCTGGTGCTCACTATGGGCGAGGACTACCTATGGTTGGAGCAGACTCTGCCGCTGTTGTTGGCGCAGGACTATCCGTGCTACGAGATTGTGATTGTGTATGTGGGCAATGACGGCGAGTTTGCCGAGATGTTGCACGATTTGGCGGTGAGCGTGTCGTCGGAGCGTTGTCGTATGACCTGCACCCAGATTCGCCAACAACGATTCCCCATAACGGCCAAAACAGCCCTCAATGTTGGTATCAAGGCTGCCGCTTATGACAATATCCTGCTGACTACCACCGATATGCAACTTCCCTCGGCGTCCAAACGCTGGTTGGCAATGACTGCTTCGGGTTTTGCTCGTGGAAGTGTGGTGCTGGCCTATTGCGGTGTTGCCCGTAGTGCAGGTTTTGCCGACCGACTGATTCGAGCATCGCGTATGATGCACGGTACTGTCGAGTTGTCGTCGGCTGTGGCGGGAACTCCTTATCGCGCCTCGTTGCAACTCTATGGCTTTACCAAAGAGCGATACTTTTCCAATAAGGGTTTCGGATTCCTGAATATGGGCGCTCGTGGCCGCGAGGACCTGTTTGTCCAACAGATTGCCAACGCCGACAATACCAGCATAATACTTTGCCCGGGTGTTACCGTGCGACAAAAACGCTGGGGTGGACTCTGCTGGTGGTATCGTACCCTGCGTGAGCAGGCCGCCACCCACTCGCTTTACCCTTCGGCTGTGTTGCGAGGTATAATGTGGGAACCGTTGAGTCGTTTGCTGTTTTTTGTCGCTTCGATTGCTGCATTGGTTGTGCTGCCCGACGAGTTGCGTATTGCCGTGGCGGTGCTTATGGTGTTGCGCTATGCGGCGGTGTGGAAAACAATGTTCGGAGTGGCTCGTCGCTTGGGCGAGAAGGGGGTTATGGGTACCTACTTTGTCTATGACCTGCTGTCGCCGCTGACCCACTTCTTTGCAGCCAATCCCAAACGCAACAGCAAATAGTATATGGATTTCGAGAGTTACATAGCCGCCGACGACAAACAGATTATAGTGTGGGCATTGGAGGGCGATAAAGCGGCCTTCGAAACGCTGGTGAGCCGCTATCGTGAGGCTATCCATACGCTCTATACCAAACGCTACGGATTGCCTGCGGACGATGCCGACGATTTGACCCAGGAGACCTTTATCAAAGCGTTTCTCAAACTCTCGACGTTCAATGCCGAATACTCGTTTGGCCAGTGGATTGTGACCATCGCACGCAATACGTTTATCGACTTTGTGCGCAAACGCCGCGACGACACAGCGCTCGACAACGAGGGAGCACTCGCCAAGGCTGCAACGTCGCCTACTCCCGAAGAGTGTATCATATCGTCGCAACAGAAAATCCAAATCGAACAATACCTGCAACGAATGGACCCCAAATACAGCCGTCTTATCGAGTTGCGATTCATCAAAGAACTCTCCTATGAGGAGATTGCCGAGGAGTTGCAAATTCCGCTCGGAACGGTCAAAACCCAGATTCATCGTGCACGCAGTCGCATTTGTGAATATATAATCGAAGGAGGAGTCATATAATGATTGAACCCATAACCAAATATTTTGAACTTTCGGACACACAGGTAGCGCAGTTTGAGCGTCTGGATGCCCTATATCGCGAGTGGAATGCCCGTATCAATGTCATCTCGCGTAAGGATATCGACTCGCTCTATACCAACCACGTGTTGCACTCGCTGGCTATTGCCAAGGTGTGCGAATTTGCCTCCGGAGCCCGCATCCTCGATATTGGTTGCGGAGGAGGATTTCCGACCATTCCGTTGGCTATATTGTTTCCCGAGGCGAAGTTTACAGCGGTGGATTCTATTGGTAAGAAAATCAAGGTGGTAGAGGCCGTCGCCGAGGGTGTTGGTTTGCAGAATGTCGAAGCCGTTCACGCCCGTGTCGAAACGCTTCCTCACACCTACGACTATGTTGTCAGCCGTGCCGTTGCCCAAACCTCGGTACTGATGGATTGGAGTTGGTCGAAGATTGCACGCAGCCAATGCGGAACACTGCCATCAGGTATGTTGTTGCTCAAAGGTGGCGACTTGGCCGATGAGTTGGCTGCAACGGGTCGTAAATGTAGCGTTTTCGACATCCCTCAATGGTTCTCGGAACCCTTCTTCGAGACCAAAAAGGTAGTTTTTGTGCCCAAAGGATAAATTCTTGCCGAAAAGTTTTTGTAAAAACCAAAAAAGTTATACCTTTGCACTCCGTTTGAACTGGAAATATAAATACTCGTAAGATATGGCAATGAAAAGAACCTTCCAACCCTCGCGTAAAAAGAGGATTAACAAACACGGTTTCCGTGAGAGAATGTCTACCGCCAATGGCCGTAAGGTTTTGGCTGCACGTCGCGCAAAAGGTCGCAAAAAGCTGACCGTTTCGGACGAGACCACTATCAAATACCTCTAATCGCGCGTTTTTAACGGGTAAAAAAGAATAGGTTGCAGGATGCAATCTATTTTTTTTGTGCCGTAGTGTAGACTATAAACTCTGTATAATAAAAACGAGGGTGTCTTGTACAAAAGACACCCTCGTTTGAGGTTTGGTGCGTGTGTGATGCTACTTTTGTGCTTTGAAGATGGCAACCACACTGCCGTCGCGGAGCAACATCAACTTGTCGTTCTCGATCGAGTAACCGTTGGCAGTAGCGAGGATTTGCATAAACTTGTCCTCACGCTCTTGGTTGGGGCACATAGCCTTGGTCGAACCCATACCGCTAATCGAGATTTTGCCATTCTTGCTGCTGAAATTACCGAAGTAACTGTTGCAATCGCCTTGACCGTTCACGCGACCCTCCGAGATGATAAGGGTGTAACCCTCGGCCTTGTCGGAGATGGTGGTATTGGTGCCGTCGATGTTGAGTGTAATGGCTTTCCAGGTGGTGCCGGTCAGTTCGGCGTTGGTCGATTTACCTTTGCGGCAGGGGCAGCACGAGGTAGCCATAATTACGGTCGCAGCCATAATGAGAATGTTTTTGAAGTTCATAATGTTGGTTTGTTTTTTGTATAAATTAATAAAATTGCGTTATTTTGCACAACCAAAATTCAAGGTTTTATGTCAAGCACTCTTATAGTAATACTTTTGGCCGTTGTGTTGGTCGCGTTTTTTGTAGTTGGAATGTCGCTTACCCTGATGATTAAGGGCCACAATATCGATTCCGAAATCTCCACCAACAAACATATGAAGGAGCGTGGTATCACTTGTGCTATTCAGGAGCACGCCTCGGCCGATAGTGAGTCGTGTGACAAACTTTGTGGCGACAACAGCTGTTTTACTTGCGAGAAGAACGAGTCGAGCAGTCGCGTCCGCAGTTAGCCCAAATCTATTCTTGGAACTCTTAAAAAGCCTGTCTAACAAACATTGTTGGGCAGGCTCTTTTGTATCGTAACACGCAGCGGTATGGAGGCTGATACCTACTTCTTGGCCGCAGCAGCGATAATTGCTTTGCACTCCTCCAAGGTGAGGCGTTCGGCGCTTTTGCCGCGAGGAATCTTGTAGTTCTTGCCGCCGCTGGCGATGTAGGCACCATAACGACCATTCTTAACCACAATATCCTCACCCTCGAACGATTGAATAGGGGTGTTGGCCTTTGAGGTTTCGCTGCGATTCTCTTCGATGATTTCGCACGCACGCTCATAAGTTATGGTGTAGGGGTCATCCTTCTTGCCGAGCGACACAAACTTGCCGTCGTAGCGCACGTATGGGCCGAATTTACCCACGCTGACTACAATCTCCTTGCCATCCAACTCGCCAAGCGTGCGAGGCAACGACAATAACTCCAAAGCCTCCTCCAAGGTGATACTTGCCACCAATTGGCCCTTTTTCAGACTTGCATACCGAGGTTTCTCGCCCTCGGGACCGTCCAACTGTACCATCGGACCAAACTTGCCGATACGGGCCGAAACAACATATCCTGTCTTGGGGTCGGTACCCAACATTCGGGGTTGGTTGGTCGAGGTGGCTTGCGATTCCAGAGCGTTCTCCACCGAAGAGTGGAAACCTTGATAGAAACCAGCAATCATCTTCTCCCACTCGATGCTACCCTCGGCAATCTTGTCAAACTCTTTCTCGACGTTAGCCGTGAAGTTATAGTCCAGGATGTTGGCAAATTGTGCTTCCAAGTAGTCGTTTACCAGCATACCGATGTCGGTGGGGAGCAATCTGTTCGACTCTTTGCCAATCTTCTCCGACAGGGTTTTCTCGCTTATTTTGCCGCCCTTTTTGAGGGTCAGTTGTACGAACTCGCGGCGCACACCCTCGCGGTTTTGTTTGACCACATAACCACGGGTGATGACGGTCGAGATTGTGGGGGCGTAGGTCGAAGGACGGCCGATACCCAACTCTTCGAGTTTTTTGACCAACAGAGCCTCGTTGTAACGCATCGGAGCCTGGGTGAAACGTTGGGTTGCCATAATCGAATCCGACACCATAACCTCGCCCTCGCTCAATGCGGGCAGTACACCGCTCTCGGTATCGTTCTCGTCATCGGTAGACTCGGTGTAGAGTCGCATAAAACCGTCGAATACGATGCTCTCGCCAACAGCCGTAAACTGTTTGTCCGAGGTGGAGGAACTGATTGTAATAGTGGTTTTATTGAGTTCGGCAGCGGCCATTTGCGAAGCCACGGCACGTTTCCAAATCAGGTCATAGAGTCGTTTTTCGGCGGGAGTACCCTCAATCTCGCGGCGGTCGAAGTAGGTGGGGCGGATAGCCTCGTGAGCCTCTTGTGCACCTTTCGACTTGGTTTTGTAGTTGCGCGACGATGCGTAGTCCTCGCCAAATTGGTTGGTAATCTCTTGTTTGGCGGCGTGGATAGCCAGGCTCGACAGGTTTACCGAGTCGGTACGCATATAGGTGATAAGTCCCGATTCGTACAGTTTTTGTGCGATAGACATCGTTTGCGACACCGACATATTGAGTTTGCGTCCGGCCTCTTGTTGCAGGGTCGAGGTGGTGAACGGAGCGGCAGGGTAACGTGTCAGCGGTTTGGTTTCACACTTGGCAACGGTGAATGTAGCCTGAGTACAACTCTCCAAGAACTCTTCGGCCTCACGACGGGTTGCAAATTTGTGGTTCAACTCGGCATTGATAAGTGCTTTATTGCTGTCGCCTGCGGCATAGAACTTGGCGGTTACGCGATAGTACTCCGTGCTCTCGAAGTTCATAATCTCCCTTTCGCGCTCCACAATCAGACGTACCGTAACGCTCTGTACACGACCGGCCGACAATTGGGGTTTAACCTTCTTCCACAACAGCGGCGACAACTCAAAACCTACCAAACGGTCCAGAATACGACGTGCTTGTTGGGCGTTCACAATATCCATATTGACGCTGCGCGGCTCCTCGATTGCGCGAAGAATGGCGTTTTTGGTAATCTCGTGAAATACAATGCGATTGGTCTTGTCCTCGGGCAGGTTCAACACCTGAGTCAAGTGCCACGCAATAGCCTCTCCCTCGCGGTCTTCATCGGATGCCAGCCACACTTTCGAGGCTTTGGATGCCATCTCGCTGAGTTCGGCTACGAGTTTCTTTTTGTTGCTCGAAATCTCGTATTGGGGTTCAAAACCGTTCTCGATATCCACGCCGATACCCTTTTTGACAAGGTCGCGGATGTGGCCGAAACTCGAACGAACGACGAACTCTTTGCCGAGGAATTTCTCGATGGTTTTGGCTTTGGAGGGGGACTCCACAATTACTAAATTGTCCTGCATTTTGTATCTTTTTATAAAAGCGGAAACCTAAACCGAAGTTTAGGTTTGCCGTAACTATTTATTAATCAGTGTGTATGTTATCGATAGTTTCATTGGAGAGGCCTGCCCTTTGAGAGCAACCTGACCATAGCCCATAAAGTCATAGCCTGAGGGGCCGAGGATGAAGTCTTTTTTGATGGTTCCCTTCATAATCTGCTGAACGTACGACGAGATATTCAACTCGTAGTAGCCGTTGCTGCGGTTCAGATAGCCGTTGTAGGCCAGCATATAGTTTTCATCCGATATTTGGGCATTCTTTTCGAAATCGTACAGATAGTCGGGAATGGGGGTAGGGGTGTAGCCGTCGGTACCCGAGGTGCGCATATTCAGATACGAACCGATACGTTCGGGTGCAGCGTTCATATACTTCACACTCGACATATCGCCTTGTGTCCAATCGCTCATCTCGACATACAGCATAGCCTGGTTAATCATCACCGAGTACTCTACGCTGTTGCCGTTTTTGTCGGTAGAGAATTTCAACTTGTTCAGACGGTCAATCATCTCTTGGGGGAATACCAAACGCGACAGTACGCCACCCCAGGTTTGCACATAGAGGGTTGAGACCTCAACCGTGTCGGTAAAGTTGTTGGTTTGAGCCTGCAACTCGCCCAGGGTCGAGCCCGAGTAGTCGTACTCAGCCAGATTTATCGACACACTTTCGTACTCCGAGCCGTCGTAGAAATAGTACCACGAGGTGAGGGTATCTTTGATTTTGGCCTGGTCGATAGAGTCGTGGTCACGAAGCCACAACTGCATATAAGCGTCTTCCAGCGAGAACTGATAGGTTGCGCTGGCGGGCGACGATTGCTCGGGAGTGATATAAAAACCTGCGAAATTTTGACGGAACAGAGTGTCGTTGTTGTACACAGCGGTATCAACTGTCACAAGTTTCTCCATAAACTTACGACCCAACTCCGTAGGCTCCATTTTGGTTGCAATATCCGATTTACCCTTGTAGTCGAAGGTGAACAGCAGGTTTTCGGGCGAATAGTACAACTCGGCGTCGGTGTTGGTATAGTAGAGCGAATCGTAGTTCAGGTTGGCGTCGCTGTTGAGTGCATAGACGTTGAACTTTTGGCTCACAGTGGTGTCGCCGTTGTAGGATGCTATATCGACCCTCAAAAACATCGAGTCGATGATGGGGTTGATACCGAAACCGCCTTTATATGGGATAGCCACAGGCAGGTATTGTACCATACAACTGTTGGTACGCTGACCGAATGTGGGGTCGCTCACCTTGCCGAGGAACACATAGCCCGTATTGCTCGACAACACCGAATCATAACGATACAGATAGGTGTTGATACCCGTCATTGTGTCGAATTTGAGCACCATACGTTGTGACTCGGGCACAAAATCGTAGCCCAAATCGTAGCTCACCTCGGTGCAACTCACAGCACCTGCGATGCACAGCACCACAGCCGCAAGGCTTTTCGAAATGCTTTTAATCCAGCCGTTAAAGTTCATTGTAGAATTTCTGATAAGCATCCATAAACTCGTTCTGTTCGGCAAAAGCGGTGCTGTCCAGCACGGGTTTGCCGCTACCGAGGACATACTCTTTGAGAGCGAGGTTTACATTTTCGCTCTCAAATACAACTCCATCGGCATAATCAATAACGAGTTTCATCAGGTTTTGGTATGAGTTGCTTCCTATATTTTCGAGATTGCCATTCTCGATACCTGCGTTCTCGTGCGCGATTTTTTCGCGGAACTCGTCGCCAAATTCGCGGGTGAACTCGTCGTCGTGCAGCGACACTACGATTTTGGTGCCGTTGAAGATTGGGTCATCCGAGAATGCGTGTTTGATATAGAGGGGTGCGATAGCCGAGAACCAGCCGTGGCAGTGCACGATACCGGGTTGCCAGCGCAGTTTCTTGACGGTTTCGATTACGCCGCGTGCAAAGAAGATTGCACGGTCGTCGTTATCCTCAAATTCGGCTCCTTCGGCGTCGCGGATTGTTGCTTTGCGGGTGAAGAAGTCGTCATTGTCGATGAAGTAAACTTGCAGGCGTGAAGGCTGCAACGAGGCCACTTTGATGATAAGTTGGTGGTCGTTGTCGCAGATAATTACGTTCATACCCGACAGTCGGATTACTTCGTGCAGTTGGTGGCGTCGTTCGTTTACGCAGCCATATCGCGGCATAAAGGTGCGAATCTCAAAACCACGTTCCTGCATTGCGCAGGTGAGGTTTCGGGTGGCCATACCCATCGGGGTTTCTCCTGCGATGTAGGGCGAAATCTCTTGACAAATGTATAATATTCTCTCGCTCATAGTTTTACGGCGCTATAACTTTGCAAATATAGTGATTTTTCCGTGTTTTTCCAAAATTTTGTACGCTTACAGAATCAGCATTGCATCTCCGTAGGAGCCGATTTTGTAGCCGTTTTCGATAGCCTCTTTGTAGGCCTGCATCGTCAGGTCGTAGCCACAGAATGCCGACACCATCATCAGTTGGGTCGAGTAGGGGAAGTGGAAGTTGCTAATCATACAGTTAGCAACGCTGAACGAGTAGGGCTCAAAGATGAACTTGTTGGTCCAACCCTCATAGGGTTTGAGTTGTCCGTCGGTCGAGACCGAGGTCTCGATGGTACGCATTACGCTGGTGCCTACGGCGCAGATTTTTTTGCCTGCGGCTTTGGCTTTGTTCACCTCTTCAGCGGCTTTGGCGGTAATGCGGATTTGTTCGGAATCGACTTTATGTTTGGTCAGGTCCTCAACGTCCACCGAACGGAAACTTCCCAAGCCGATGTGCAGGGTAATTTCGGTGGTGTTGATACCTTTGATTTCCATACGTTTGAGCAGGTGTTTGCTGAAATGCAGACCCGACATCGGGGCTACAACTGCACCCTCCTCTTTGGCGAAGATGGTCTGATAGCGGTCGGAGTCAAAAGGTTCAACTTTGTGACGTACCCACTTGGGAAGCGGGGTTTCGCCCATACGATACAACAACTCCTTGAACTCATCGTGCGGACCGTCATACAGGAAACGGAGTGTACGACCGCGCGAGGTGGTGTTGTCAATCACCTCGGCCACCAGCGACGAGTCGGCACCGAAATAGAGTTTATTGCCGATACGGATTTTGCGTGCGGGGTCTACCAGCACGTCCCACAATTTGAGTTCGGGGTTGAGTTCGCGAAGCAGGAAGATTTCGATTTCGGCACCCGTTTTCTCTTTGTTGCCATAGAGTCGTGCGGGGAACACCTTGGTGTTGTTGAAAATCATAGTATCTCCGGCTCCGAAATACTCCATAATATCTTTGAATTGTCGGTGCTGGATTTTGCCCTTTGCGCGATTGATAACCATAAGTTTGGATTCGTCGCGGTTGGGCGCAGGGTATGCAGCGATAAGGTCGGCGCTGAACGGGTAGTTGTATTGTGACAGTTTCATCTTCTTGTTTTTAGAAACGAAATAACAATTATATTACGTTGTTTGCGAGGTTTTGTTTCATTTCCTGCAATTTTTTTAGCAAATCGTCCAATTGGAAGGCCTCCTCGACGGTGTGCGTACCGCTGCAAGTGCGTCGCAGAGCGGTCAGGTGGGCTCCACTTTGGAGTTGTTCGCCGATTTCGCGGGCAAGAGAGCGGATGTAGGTTCCCTTGCTGCACTCAACGCGGATTACCAAGCGCGGCAGGGCCATCTCCACAACCTCTATATTATATATATTAATAAGTACCTGACGGCGCTCCATCTCCAAACTCTCGCCTTCGCGTGCAAAGTCATAGGCGTGGCGGCCTTCGAACTTCTTGGCCGAGTAGATAGGAGGTGTTTGCAGACGCTCGCCCGTCAATTCGCGCAGGGCTTGCTCCACCATTTCGGGTGTGATGTGTTCCCACGGGTAGGTGGCATCCACGGGGTGCTCCAAATCGTAACTCGGGGTTGTGGCTCCCAGCATAACCTCGGCCACATACTCCTTGCGTTCGGCTTGCAGTGCGTCGGCTTGTTTGGTCGCCTTGCCTACGCATACCAACAGTACGCCCGTAGCCAGAGGGTCGAGTGTTCCGGCGTGTCCGACTTTGAGTTTTTTGTGGCCGCTGATTTTGCTCAACAGGAATTTGAGTTTGCGCACCACGTCGGCCGAAGTCCAGCCGTAGGGTTTATCCACATTTATCACAACACCTTCGGTAAAGTCGGTGTCGGGGGTTATCTTGTTATACTCCATTGGCTACACAATATAAGAGATAATGGCCACGGAACCTACCACGGCGCAATAGACTGCAAACCACACAAGTTTGCTGCGTTTGACAATTTCAATCATAAAGCGGCACGCAAAGGCTCCCGCTGCAAATGCCGTAACGAAACCTGCAACCAGGGGCCAAACTCCGATTTCGCCACTCATCGACAACTCGCCTCCCACAATCTCCAAGAAGGCCTCGCCCAAAATGGGGATAATGACCATCAGAAACGAGAAGTGAGCCACGCTCTCTTTGCGGTTGCCCAACAGCAGTCCCGTGGCGATGGTTGTGCCCGAGCGGCTGAGTCCGGGCATTGCTGCGAGTGCTTGTCCCAGACCGATGATGAATGCATCGCGATACGAGATATTCTCTTTGACGCGCGGTTTGGCATAGGTGGCAAAGGTGAGAAGTGCGGCGGTCAGCAGCAACATTGCTCCCACAATCACCAATATGGCCTCCGAATTGAGCATCTCGTTGATTTGGTCTTTCAGGCAGAAGCCCACAATGCCGATGGGAATCATCGACAGCAGGATTTTGAGCATATAGCGTGTTTGGTCGTTCATTTGGAACTTCAACACGCCGCGCAGCAACTCACCCACCTCGCGGCGCAACACCACAAGGGTGCTCAGCACGGTGGCGACGTGCAGTGTCACATCAAACGTGAGGTTCTCTTGAATCTCCACGCCCAGCAGTGCTTTGGCAATTTGGAGGTGTCCGCTGCTGCTTACGGGCAGGAACTCTGTCAGGCCTTGCACCAGGCCCAACACCATAGATTCGATAACGGTCATAGTGTGGCGCGATTTATCGTTTCATTATGGCGTAGATTTCGAATGCAAAACCTCCGACTACGAGGATGGGAGCAAGAGTGATGCGTCGGAACGAGAACATCTCGTAATTGAATACCGTGGGGTCGTCGCTACCGCCACCCGCCATCAGGATAAATCCGAGGACGATGACAGCCACTCCGATAGCCATCATTATGAGGTTTTTTTTGCCGAGAGCCATTTTGCCCTCGTTGTTTTTGTTGTCGTTTTGTTGTGCCATTTAGGTTCGGTTGTGTTGTTAGTAAATATACAGTTCGCCGCCTTGCAGACGTGTTGCGCGTCGTACAGCAGTGGCTGTAAAAATCATCGATATAATAATTCCGAGCACCATCATACCGCAACACACCACAGCGAGTGCCGTGTCGTTGATGATGAATGCCAACTCGGGCATACCTTTGCCCATACACATCACCATTGCCACAAGCAACAGCGATGCCAACGCTCCTGCAATCAGACCATTCAACGCGCTACGACCCAGGAACGGACGCATAATAAACCAGCGGGTGGCACCCACCAACTTCATAGTATTGATGAGTTGGATGCGGGTGTTGATGGTCATTCGAATTGTGTTGTGCAGCAGGATGAGGGCGATGACCAACAGTGCGGCGGCCATCATCAGTAGAACGAGGTTGAATCGTGCAATGTTGTCCTCAATGACTTGGATTGTATTCTTGGGATATACCACCTCCATAGTGTGTTCCCAGTCGCCCCACATCTCGGCCAGAGAGTCCACAATGGCGGGTGTCGAGAAGTCTGCATTGAGGGTTATTTCGAACGAATCGGGCAGGGGGTTGCTTCCGAGGAACTCCTCGAAATCCTCGCCCACATACTCCTTGAAATCTGCGGCGGCCTCGGACTTGTCGATGAACTTCACGCGTTTGACCTCGGGCGTTTGGCGCAGTACTCCTGCCAGCGAGTCTTGTACCTCGGGTGTGGTGTTGTTGAGCATCAGGTTAATGGCCATATTCTCGCGAATGGAGTCGGTGGCTTTGAGCGCACCGCCCATAAGGTAGGCTGCGGCGCCCAACAAAAACAGCACCATCGAGATGCTTATGCTCGACACCATATAGGAGCGTCGAACACGTCGTTTGAGTCGTTTATCTTCCTGTCGCATTGTTTTGCTTTTTGCGTTTTGACATTATGGTTACACCTGCTGCCACAGCCACCGCTGCGAGGATTGCGAGCGACGAGGCGAGGGTGATATTTTCGGTTTGGCGGAAGCGGGGAATTTCGAACTCCCACTCGATTGTGTGCTCGCCGGCGGGGATGACCATTGCGCGCAACACATAGTTGGCACGGAAATACTCGGCAGGCTCTCCGTCGATGCGTACCGTCCAGCCGTGCGGGTAGTAAATCTCCGAGAATACGGCAATCTCGTCGTACTCCGAGATGCTCTCATAGCACAGATAGTTGGGTTTGTACTCCACTAACTGAATTGTTGCCTGTTGGTCCACACCCTCCATCGAGGCTTTGGTGTAGATGTCGGCAAAACGCTCGTCGGCCACAGCCTCGCTTGCAAGGTCAATGTCGTCCAACGCATCAATCTCGTCTTGGGGGTTGTCCACCGTGAGCAGTTTGTCCACAAACCACGCAGCACCCAATCGGTCAGGATTGACCATTACATTGTATTTGCCCGTTGATTGGTCGGCAGTGATGTAGTATTTGGTGTTGAGCATATTGTACACCGGACTTGCGGTGTCGCCCAGGTGGTGCTCAATCAGGTCTTGGTAGCGACTCAGTTTTGCGCCGTGGTAGCCTCCCACCGAGCGGTGGAAATACGAGGTTGTCGCGTCGTTGAACGGACTTACGGTGGTGTTCAGCACGCGGAAACCGGGCTCCTTGTCCTGCATAATTGCAAGGTCGGCCGGTGTAGGTTGAACTTTGTTTTTGTGTGCCGACACGAATGTCGATTGGGGCAGGAAACGGGCATTGACGGGAATCATATCGGCGCACACCAGCACGGCGCACGCTGCAACCATCATCCAGCGTTTCAGTTTGCCCACGCCGAAGAGCAATACCACACCTGCGGTCAGCACCACAAAGATGAGCGACCTCCAAGCGTCACTTCTCAACATTGCGGCTCTCTCGGAGTGCATTGCGCTCACCACGTCGTCGGGCAGTTGTGCATCCACAGCCGAGCCGAAGTCAAACAGGGCACCTCCCAGCAGTGCCATTACCAACGCCACACCTGCGGTGATACCCACCGACCATTTCAGACCATACATAAGTTTGGCACGCTCCACGCCGTTCCACAACTCGGCCAACACGAAAGCACCCAACAGCGGAATGGTGAACTCCACCACCGCCAGGGTCATCGAAACGGTGCGGAACTTGTTGTATCCGGGCAGGATGTTGAACATCAACTCCGTAAACCACATCATATTGCTACCCCAGGCCAGCATTACAGCCAAAAGGCTCACACCTGCCAGCCACCACTTCTTGCGGCCTTCGAGCACAAACATTCCCAACACAGCCAAGAACATCGCCACAGCACCGATGTAGGTCGGGCCTGCGGTGAAGGGTTGGTCGCCCCAATACGAGGGCAGTTGGGTTGCAAGGTCGCGTGCGCCGTATTTGACCAGCGCTTGTGCTACCTCGCCATTCGAATCAAACCCTCCGCTCGACGAGCCTCCCATAAAGCCGGGGATAAACGTGTTGAGGGTTTCGAGTTTGCCGTAACTCCACGCGGTGGCATATTCGAGGTCAAGGCCCGACTTGTCTTGCGACGAGTGGGCGAGTTCCGAGCCGCCACGAATGGTTTCGGCCGAGTGCGACATCGTGTAGTGGAGCGACGAGTAGTTGGCACCCACCGACAGGACAGCGGCCACGGCCAACACTGCGGTAGCCTTGAAGAATCGGGGCAGGGTTTTGTTGCGGAGTGCTTGTACAAACTCGTTGATAGCCAAGGCTACGATGATAAGTCCGAAGTAGTAGGTGATTTGGGGGTGTCCTGCGCCGATTTCGATTGCGGCAAACAGTGCTGTCAGTGCACCTCCCAGCCAGATGTTGCTGCGATAGGTATAAATCACTCCTCCAATCAGCAACGGAGCGTAGGCCAGAGCCCACATTTTAGTGACGTGTCCTGCGCCGATGATTATGAAAAAGTAGGTCGAAAGGCCATAAGCCAGCGCCGAGATAAGTCCCACCCACGGATTGATGCCGCACAGCAGCAACATAACCCAGAAACTTGTCATTGCCAGCAGGATGAATGCCCACGGTTTGCCCAATGTGTTTTGGATTCCGTTCACCGTGTTGCGAATAATCATCGACGGATATTTGACCGTAATAAGATAGGCGGGCATACCTCCGAACATACCTCCCGTCCAACCCGAATCCACACCCTCGGTGGCGCGTAAGTCTTTGATGTCTTTGCTCATACCCTCGTATTGCACCACGTCGTGCATCGGAATCTCTTTACCCTCGAATTGGGGCGCAAAGTAGGTGGCGCACACAGCAGCAAACACAGCCAACACTGCGGCATAGGGCGCGATTTTTGTCAATATCGTTTTGAAATTCATATTCTCGGCTTTATAAAATAAGGTGCAAAGTAACTAAAAAAAGTTGAGATTTCGGCTTTTTGTCCCGACCATTTGTCGATGTTCGCGAAAAAATGTTAATTTTGCGACGATTAATCACATTTTTATGAGCCTACTTGAACAGATACGTCGCCCCGTCGAAGACCTCCTGAGGGAGTGTCGAACCTATATGTGTGACCGTATGACGGCCGATGACCCGTTTGTGCAGTCGATGCTCGACTACATTATCGGCAATATGGGCAAGGGTGTTCGTCCGTTGCTTGTGTTGTTGTCGTCGCGCCTTCACGCCGAGGGTGTCGCCTTGGGCGAACGTACCAACCTTGCAGCAATGCTCGTCGAGATGATTCACACCGCCTCGCTGGTGCACGACGATGTGATTGACGAGTCGCCGATGCGCCGTGGCAATCCTTCGGTCAATAATCGCTGGGGTGCCAATAGTGCTGTGTTGTGTGGCGACTATATTTTGGCTACCGCTTTCGATGCAGGTATGACCAGCGGACACTACGATATTCCCACCTTCATTATCTCGGCTATGCGACAATTGTGTAGCGGTGAGTTGGTCCAAAATGAGTGTAATCGCACCTCGACAATGACCCGCGAGTTGTATCTCGATATTATCAACAAAAAGACGGCAGTTTTGCTCTCGACAAGTGCCGCTGTGGGTGCTGTTGCTGTGGGCGCTTCTCGGGAGTGCGTTGAGCGTATGACCGAGTTTGGAACAGCCCTCGGAATGGCCTTCCAAATCAAAGATGATATTTTGGACTATGATGTTGATGCACAGACAGGTAAACCGTCGTGCAACGACCTTCGGGAGGGCAAAATTACCCTGCCTTTGTTGAGCGTTTTGGAGAGTGCCGATGAGTGCGAACGCCAACGCTTGGTGGCGCTGTTGCAGGCCGCCCGTACCGACGAGTGTGCTGTCGAGCAGTTGCGCGAAATTGTGACCACTCGCGGAGGTTTGCAGGCTGCCCAAACTTTGATGGACGACTATATGAACCGTGCGCGTGCTGTGGTTGCGATGTATCCCGCCTCGGATGTGCGCCGTTCGTTGGAGTTGCTGTGCGAGTTTGTTGCCGCCCGCAATAATTAGAGTTGTGATACCCCTAAAAAATATCGGAGGTTGCCTCGTATGGGGCAACCTCCGATGTGTTTATGGTGTGTAGCCTAAAAGTTGTAGGTGCACGAGAGTGCGAAGTTGATAACCATAGGCTCCCAACTAAATGTTAAGGGGTATTTTTCGTCGTGGCAGGTGATGAATCCGCTCATAATTCCCATATATGGTGTCCAGTCAATGCCTAATGATACAGGGACTTTCTTGAAGGTGTAGTCGAGTCGTACCATCGGACCTGCGTGTACGAAGAAGTCGGTGGGTGACAAACCTCCTGCGTTGGCCGCAACTCCCGCATCAAACGAAAAGTCGCCTACGGCCGAGTCGCCAAAGTTGACACACTCCCAAGCAGCAATCAGAGTTCCGTTGGGAATGAAATTGAGTCCCGTTCCAAGACGTGCTTCGAGGTACATAGGTTTGTCGGCAACCTCGCCAAAGCCCGAGTAACGTCCCACGATTTCGAGTGCGCCTCCCAGACGTACACCGACACCCCATTTATTGTCGTTGGATTGTGCTGTTGCAGTGGTGACTAAGGCCATAAGCGCCACCATCAGTGTGTAGAACTTTTTCATGTTGCTTTCGGGTTAAAAGTTAATTTTTAGGTTGATAGTTTAGGCAAATTTAACAAAAAAAAAGAATATCCAAAATTTCGCACTTGTTTTGTTCGGTTTTGTGTGTAGTATCGGCCGAAAAAAAGCACAACTCACAGGAGTGAATTGTGCTTTGTTGTGTGAACGAAAAAAAATGCAGGTGCCTTACTTTGTGCGATAGGCGGCGCTGTATTTGCCTTTGGTAAATCCGAGCAACTTGTTGCGTACCAATTTTTTGCGCAGGGGCGACAGACGGTCGGTAAACACCTTACCCTCCAAGTGGTCGTACTCGTGCTGAATCACGCGGGCGGCAAATCCGTCATAAAACTCGTCGTGCTCCTCCCAATTCTCATCCACATAGCGAATACGAATCGAAGTGGGGCGTTTGACATCCTCATAAAGTCCGGGCAGGCTCAGACATCCCTCCGAAAAGTAGTCCTCTTCGTCACCGTACTCATAAATCTCGGCGTTGATAAATGTCTTGCGAAAACCTTCCAACGAGGGGTCTTCCTCGGCCCATGGCGAGGCATCCACCACAAACATTCGGATGTTCATACCGATTTGGGGTGCAGCCAGGCCGACACCATTGGCAGCATCCATCGTTGCGAGCATATCTGCCGAGAGTTGTTTGACATCAATCGAATCCTTCTCGATGGGCGCCGAAGGGTTTTTGAGTGCCGTTGCGCCGTAGATTACAATAGGGTAAATCATATCGTTTTTATTTTTTGGAATCCATATAACCTTGCAGGATTATGGCTGCGCTGATGCGGTCGACCATCGCCTTGTCGCGTCGAGCCATCTTGCCCACGCCGCCGTCAATCATTGCCCGATGTGCCAACACCGAGGTGAAACGCTCGTCGTAGTACTCAACGGGAATGGTGGGGAAAACCTTGCGCAAACGATTCACAAAAGGCTCAATGCGCTTGAAGTTCTCCGACGGTGTACCGTCCATCTGTTTGGGCAATCCCACTACAAAACGCTCCACGCTTTGCTTGGAGGCGTACTCTTGCAGAAACTCCACAAGGGTGTGGGTTGCCACGGTTTCGAGTGGTTGGGCTATGATTCCCAACGGGTCGGTGACGGCAATTCCCGTGCGCTTGGCACCATAATCTATCGCTATAATCCTTGCCATAAGCCACAAAGTTACGGCTTTTTCGCTAAAAAACGAAACGGCGTGCGGAGAGTTCACAAAAAAAACGTATTTTTGCACCAAAATAAATTTTCATCGAACAATGACACAAGAGGAACTTTTCAAAAAACTCGTCGCACACTGCAAAGAGTACGGATTTATCTTTCCGTCGAGCGAAATCTATGACGGATTGAGCGCAGTGTACGACTACGGACAACTCGGTGTAGAGTTGAAAAATAACATAAAGAGATATTGGTGGGATGCAATGACCAAACTCCACGACAATGTGGTGGGTATCGACGCAGCCATCTTTATGCACCCCAAAACTTGGGAGGCTTCGGGCCACGTGAGCGCCTTCAATGACCCGCTCATCGACAACAAAGACAGCAAAAAACGCTATCGTGCCGATGTGCTGATTGAGGATTGGATTGCCAAACAGGACGAGAAAATAGGCAAAGAGGTCGAGAAAGCACGCAAACGTTTCGGCGAGTCGTTCAACGAGGAGCAATACCTCGCCACCTCGCCCCGTGTGCTCGACATCAAAGCCAAACGCGATGCCGTAAATCAACGTATGGCCGATGCGCTGAACGCCAACGACCTTGTTGAGTTGCGCCAAATCATCATTGATTGCGAAATCGTGTGCCCCATCTCGGGTACCCGCAACTGGACCGAGGTGCGCCAATTCAACCTTATGTTCGACACCAAAATCGGTTCGCTGTCGGATGGCGCCAACACTATCTACCTGCGCCCCGAAACTGCACAAGGTATCTTCGTAAACTTCCTGAATGTTCAGAAAACCGGCCGTATGAAACTCCCGTTCGGTATCGCTCAAATCGGCAAGGCGTTCCGTAACGAGATTGTGGCTCGCCAGTTTATTTTCAGTATGAGGGAGTTCGAGCAGATGGAGATGCAGTTCTTTGTGCGCCCCGGTGAGGAGATGCGCTGGTTTGAACACTGGAAGAACTTCCGTATGAAGTGGCACCAAGCCCTCGGCTTCGGCGAGAAGAACTACCGCTTCCACGACCACGAGAAACTCGCTTTTTATGCCAATGCTGCTACCGACGTGGAGTTCAACTTCCCGTTTGGTTTCAAAGAGGTGGAGGGTATCCACTCGCGCACCGACTACGACCTCGGCCAACACCAAAAATACTCGGGCAAGAAGATGCAATACTTCGACGCCGAGACAGGCGAAAGTTACATTCCCTATGTCATCGAGACTTCGATTGGCGTGGACCGTATGATTTTGCAAGTTCTGTCGGCCGCCTACTGCGAGGAGAAACTCGAAAACGGCGAGGAGCGTACCGTACTCCGTATTCCCGCACAATTGGCTCCCGTCAAAGCCGCTATTCTGCCGCTTGTCAAGAAAGACGGTATGCCCGAAATTGCACGCGAGATTATGAATACCTTGAAGTTCGACTATAATGTTCAGTACGACGAGAAGGACAGCATCGGCAAACGCTACCGCCGTCAGGATGCTATCGGTACTCCGTTGTGTATCACCGTTGATACCCAAACCCTTAGCGACCGCACCGTTACTGTTCGTTACCGCGATACTATGACTCAGGAGCGTGTTGCAATCGACGCCCTGCCCGCTCTGCTCAGCGACCAAACCTCGTATAGCAAACTGTTTGCAAAACTGATGTAATAATAGAAACGCAATTTTATGCGCAGTCTTGTATTGTCATTTATCACTTTGTGGGCACTTACATTTGCAATGCCGGCAGAGGAGTATTCGCCCTTACAAACAGAGCAAACGTTTGTTTATATTTGTACGGGTGAATACGCCAAGGCGTATCATGCATATAGTGATTGTCGTGGATTGGGAAATTGTCGCGCTTCTATCAAGAAGATTACCAAAGCCTAAGCACAGCATAATGGCCGCGTACCGTGCAAGATATGCTATTAAACAAAATCTGTTATGTTATGAGAAGGAGTGTCCCGTCGGGATGCTCCTTCTTTGTTGGTAAAATGAAATATGGGCTATTGGGGGGGTGTTCTGCTGTCGAATGAATATTTTAACATATTGTTGCTTTTTGTGCAAAAAGTTGGGTCTTTTGTTGGAAAACCGAGAATTTTTTAGTTTTTTTGCTGACTGAAACAGAATTTATATTAATAGGTGGCGCGGATTCGGTGTGGCGTGTTCGGATGAGATGCGCCTGTTGAGAAACCAAACCCCGACAAACCAATGGGGAGTATTGCTCCTCACAAAACTAACCGCTTGTATGCTTACTATACCCAACGCTGTTGAGGAGGTTGTTAAGAACAAACCTTTTTTGGAGGGTGCTCTGATTGAGGGCCTTATCAACCTGTCGGCTCTGGCGCGTAACATCAAAACCGAGGTCGAAAGCCGTGTCGGCAAGGATGTTACCGAGAGTGCTATCGTTATGGCGCTCAATCGCCTTGTGCCCAAACTCGAACAAACAACCAAACTTAAAGTGCAACGTATCATCGACAATATGGGCGATATTATCGTTCGTTCGAGCCTTACGGACTATACGTTTGCCAACTCTGTGACCCTGCATAGTTGTCAGGAGAAACTGTTGAGCCATATCGACTCGCTCAACCCTAATAAAGATATTTTCTGTACGGTGTCGCAGGGTATCAACGAAACTACACTTGTGGTGAGTAGCCAGATTTCGGACCTTGTGGACACGATTTTCTCTCAGGAAGAGGTTATGTCGAGGACCGAGAGCCTGTCGTCGATAACCATTAAATTGCCCTCGGAGAATGCTTTTTGTCCGGGCGTTTATTACCATATTTTCAAAGAACTCGCGTGGGAGAACATCAACATTAAGGAGATTATCAGTACCACCAACGAATTTACCGTCGTTGTCAGTGATACGGATATTCAACGCGCCTTTACCATTCTGATGTCCACCAAACGCGGCTATCGAATGTAATTATGACAGAACAACTTAAAAAGGATATTGCCCGCCTGTCGATGTTGGTCGATGGTTGGGATGGCGGTATGAGTGCCTTGGAGCGTGAATTGTTCCTCGAAACCCTGCGCCGAATGTACGAGAAAGTGCGCTTTGCCGATACCGCTGCCGAGATACCTTCGGCTACTGTTGCTTCGGCTGCTGTTGCTTCGGCCGCCGCACTTGCCGATGACGAGCCTTCGGATGAACCCGATATCGAAATCGAACTTGTGATGGATGAGGATGCCGAAGAGTGTGCCGAGGAGGATAGCCCCGTTGTGGTCCCTGTGCCCGCACCCGAGGTGGAGGAGGAGCCTGCGCCTCAAATTGAGGAGCCCGCTCCCGAAGAGGCCGCTACCCCCGTGGCAGAACCTGCACCCATAGAGCCGACTTCGGAGGTTGTAGCCGAGCCCGTGGAGGTCACAACTCCCGAAAAAGCAGAGCCTGCACCCGTGGCAGAACCCTCGCACGTTCGCCCCAAAATCAGCCGTCAGGTTATCGATACCCTCTATGGCGATGGTGCGCTGCCCAAAGTTACCCCTGCCGCTCCCGTGGCCGAAAGCGCTCCTGCGCCCCAATCCGAGAGCCCCGCTCCCATCAACGAGGTGTCTACCCCTCAACCGACCCCTCAACCTGCCGCTACTGTTGCCGAGCCTTCGGTGGCCGATGTTGTGGGTGCACCCAAAACAGTGCTTGGTGATGTGATTAATACGGGTGCTGTGCGTTTGGGTGACTCGTTCCAAACCGACACTCTGGATGTGGCAACCAAGATTGCCGCAGGCGAGGTGCGCAGTCTGCGTGGCGCTATGGGTATCAACGACAAGGTTATGATTATGCGTGACCTGTTTGGTGGCGACGCTGCACAGTTCGATGCCGTCATCAACGAGTTGGACCGCCAACCCTCGTTTGACGATGCAATGATATATATCAGCGAATACTCGTGGAACTCTTCGAGTGAGGGTGCCAAAATGCTGATGAACTTGTTGAAACTCAAATTCTCGTAGTCGAAGTGGCAAAACTTTATATAGTCCCCACACCCATTGGCAACCTCGAAGATATGACCTATCGTGCTGTCAGGGTGCTTGGTGAGGTTGATTTCATTCTGGCCGAAGATACTCGTACCTCGTCGGTGCTGTTGCGTCACTACGGTATCGACAAGAAACTCTATTCACACCACAAATTCAACGAACACGCCACCGTCGAAATGGTGGTTCGTGAGTTGGAGGCGGGTCGTAATGCTGCGCTTGTGAGCGATGCGGGAACTCCCGGAATTTCGGACCCCGGTTTTCTGCTTGTTCGCCGTTGCGTCGAGCGCGGTTTGGAGGTCGAGAGCATTCCGGGTGCTACGGCTTTTGTTCCTGCGCTGGTGCAGAGCGGTTTCCCGTGCGACAAATTCTGTTTTGAGGGCTTTCTGCCGCAGAAGAAGGGGCGCAACAAAATGCTCCAAGCCTTGGTGGATGAGCCTCGTACAATGATTTTCTATGAATCTCCCTATCGGGTTGTCAAGACGCTGACCCAATTCGAGGAGTTCTTTGGTGGCGACCGTGAGGTCTCGGTGTCGCGCGAACTTACCAAGAAGTTTGAGCAGACCGTGCGTGGTACAGTCTCGGAGGTGTTGGCCCACTTCCGCGAACACGAACCCAAAGGCGAATTTGTGATTGTGCTGGCAGGCCGACCCAAGGATAAAAACGATAAGAACGATGACGACCAATAATAGTTTATTTCGCCGATTTTGGGAGCGTACCAAAGGGATGATACGCGACCGTTTTGATCTTACGGCCGATAGCGCCACCCAACAAGAGGTCGTTGCCAATATCTCCAACGGCGTGGAGTTCCGTGGAACCAATCTGTGGGTGCTCATCTTTGCAACCCTTGTGGCCTCACTCGGATTGAATGTCAATTCGCCTGCCGTGATTATCGGTGCAATGTGTATTTCGCCCCTGATGGGACCTATTGTCGGCTTTGGCTTGGCGCTGGCAGTCAATGACTTCGAGTTGATGAAGAAGTCGTTGCGTAACCTCGGCTTTATGGCCATCACGGCGATTGTGGCCTCTACAATATTTTTTGTAATCTCGCCCATCAGCACAGCCCAAAGCGAATTGCTGGCACGTACCGTTCCCACGCTTTATGATGTGTTGATAGCCCTGTTTGGTGGTGCTGCGGGTATCATTGCCCAAACGCGCAAAGACCGCACCTCGACCGTAATTCCGGGTGTTGCTATTGCCACTGCGCTGATGCCCCCTTTGTGTACGGCTGGTTATGGACTTGCAACGCTGCAATTCAGTTACTTTATCGGAGCACTCTATCTGTGCTTCATCAATATGGTGTGTATCGCCATTGCCACCTTCGCTTTTATCCGCTTTTTGAAATACCCCGTAAAGACACAGGCCGACCCCCGTGTCGAACGTCGTGTGCGCTATGTGATGTCGCTGGTGTTGGCCGTGGTGCTGATTCCGAGTTCTATTATCGCTCTGCGCCTGGTGCGCCAAACAATCTTCGAGAGTAACGCCGAGCGCTATGTGGCTACGGTGTTCAACTATAACCAAACACGCGTGTTGGAGTGTAACAAAACCTTCCGTATGAGCCGCAAATACCCCTCAACAATCGAGGTGGTGCTGTTTGGCGAGACTATCTCGCAGGACGCTATCGAGAATGCCCGAAGCCAGATGGCGACCTATGGCTTGGAGGATACCGAACTTGTGGTCAAACAGACCTCGGAAGGCCGTGAGAGTACTATCGATTTCTCGCTTGTCCAAAAGAGTTACTCCGAACTGCTGGCCGAACGTAATGACCAAATAACCCGCCTGCGTAGCCGTCTGCGCGAATATCAAGCGTTGGATACCCTCTCGTCGGCCGATATGACACGAGAGTGTGCTGCGGTTGTCGAAAACCTCCAACAGATGTCCATTGCCCGTCAGGTGGTGTATGATTCCGACGGCCGTCAGGTGGATACCCTGCTTGTATGTATTGTTAAACCCAAAACTTTGCCTTTGAGCGTCGACGAGCGTGACCGTTTGGAACGCTGGTTGAAGGTGAGGGGCAAGTGCGAAAATATAATGTTGTATGTCCAAGAGTAGATTGAACTTCGGGCAAAAAATAGCCTTTTATGCCTCCCTGTGGGGTTGCCGTTTGATTGCCGTGTGGCCCGATTTTGTGCTGTTCGGTGTGTTTAAGTGGATTTTCTATGTGCTGATATATCGCGTGGCAAGATACCGCGTGAAGGTGGTGCGCGACAACCTGTCGAAGTGTTTCCCCGAGAAGAGTGCCGAGGAGTTGCGCCGCATCGAACGCGACTTTTATGCCAACTTTGCCGAAATCATAATCTGTATATTGAACCTCACGGTGGTGTCGCCACGTAAGTTGAGTAGCCGTTTGAAGGTGTCGGAGGGTACCGAGAATTTTGCCACTGACCCCCGCCACGCTATCGCTATGATGGGTCACTGCGGTTGCTGGGAGTATCTGCCCGCGTTTCCGCTCGACAATTTCGGATTCCGCAATGTGTGTGTCTACCACGAGTTGGAAAACCCCGCTATGGACGAACTGATGAAGTATATCCGCACCCGTATCGGAGGTATCCCCGTTGAGCGCCGCGAGGTGTTGCGCTACTTTATCTCCAACCGTAACGGCTATCCCGATGGCGGACGTATGCTGTGGGGAATGCTCTCCGACCAAACACCGCCCAAAGACCCCAAACATCATTGGATTAAGTTCCTGGGTCGCCCCACGGTATTTGCCCGCGGAAGTGAGTTTATGGCTATCAAGTTCGGTGTGCCCGTATATTTCCTGTGGATTGACCGCGTGAAAGCGGGCCAATACGACTATCGCCTCGAAATGATATACGATGGCAAGGAGGAGGTGGCCGACTATGAGATTACCGAACGCTATGCGGCACTGCTCGAACAACAGATTCGTCGCCACCCCGAGTTGTGGTTGTGGACCCACCGCCGCTGGAAACGACACTTCGGCCAAGAGGCCCAAGACCGATACTACGCCCGCTATCCCGAAGACCGACCTACCCAAAATCAATAAGTGTTGAAAGCCAAGATTGTCATACTGAATTGGAATGGCCGACAACACCTCGAAACCTACCTTCCGAGTGTGGTCGCGTCGTGTCCCGATTGGGCCGGTGTGGTTGTGGCCGATAATGGCTCGACGGACGACTCCGTGGAGTGGCTCGTTGCACACTATCCGCAGGTAGAGTTGGTGCTTCTCGACCGAAACTATGGTTTTGCCGAGGGGTATAACCGCGCACTTGCACAGGTCGAGGATGCCGAATATCTGGTGCTGCTCAATAGTGATGTCGAAACCCCCGAAGGGTGGCTCACTCCGCTTGTTGAATGTTTGGAGAGCGACCCTCGTGTGGGCGCTGTGGCACCAAAACTGCGCTCGTGGTGTGACCGTACAAGTTTTGAGTACGCAGGTGCATCGGGTGGTTTTATGGATGTGCTGGGCTATCCGTTCTGCCGTGGCCGAATTATGGGAACTATCGAGAAGGATTGCGGACAGTATGACGATGCACGTAATGTGTTCTGGGCTTCGGGCGCAGCCTTTGCGTGCCGTAGCAGTGTGTTCCGTAGCCTTGGCGGTTTCGATGGCGATTTCTTTGCTCATCAGGAGGAGATTGATCTCTGCTGGCGAATGTGGCGAGCAGGCTATACCGTTCGTGTGGAACCCCGAAGTGTGGTCTATCACCTCGGCGGCGGAACCCTGCCTACATCGTCGCCACGCAAAACATACCTCAACCACCGAAATAACCTGTCGATGCTCTATAAAAACCTAAATTCACCCATTCGACGAACCCTCGTTGTGGGTGTGCGCTTGGTACTTGACGGCCTGACGGCTGCAATGTATCTGTGTAAGGGTGAGTGGCAGGGTGTCAAAGCCGTGTGGCAGGCTCATCGTGACTTCTTTGCACGCCGCCGCAGCCTGAGAGCCAAACGTACCCCGTCTATTGCATCACCCGAGGGTGTGTATCGTGGCTCTATGGTGTTGCGATACCTGTTTGGTGGCCGCACGTTCAATCAAATGATGTAACACCGTGAGTGACCTCTCCTCAAAGATAGTTCAAGCAGCACACTATTGTGCAACTCAGGGCCTATGCCGTCAGGTGGCTCTGTTGTTGGATTTTTCGCGCTCGTCGCAACTGCCCCGCTTGCGAGTGGTGGATTTGTGTCGTGAGGAGGTTGTGTGGGAGTGCCTTGCGGCTACGGGTCGCGGCCGAACGCTGTGCGAACGCCTATGCCCCCGAATGTCCGACCGCCCCGAATCGTGGCTTACACCCGAAGGTCGCAGCAGAGTGGGGGAGCGATACGTAGGTGAGTTTGGCACAGCCTATCGTCTTGATGGCTTGGATACGACCAATGCCAATATGCGCCGACGAGCCATCGTGCTACACTCCTCGGAGCAAGTTCCCGATCGCGCGTGGGCGTGGTTGCCTTTGCGATGCAGTCGTGGCTGTGTGGTGCTCTCGCCGCAGGCGTTTGCCCGTGTGGATGCGCTCCTTGCCGACCACACCGATGTGTTGTTGTGGATTTATCGTTAGACTTGCGCTTTTCCGAGCGCACACTCTTTTATCCCTCTCGAAACTTATTCTATTCGCGTACTGTGACGTGAAAGCAGGCTTGCTTGTACTCGTATTTGACGTAGCAACGACCTTGGTCGCGCAGGTTTTTGAGTACCTCGGCCAACATCTGTTTCATCATCGCCGACTCAATGGTGGCGGTAATTCCCGTGTGTTTGTAGAATCGCATATATGCCAAATCGAAGGTCGTGCCATAGAAGTGACACGAGTTTTTGGAGGCATTTACATTGCCCGAGCGACGCAACTTATTGACATCCTCCTCGGTGCGGGTAACACTCGTCACAAACGGACATACCCCCTCAATGCCAAAGCGTCGTTGGAGTGAGTCGGCAAAATCGCGACCTATATCTTCGAGCAGGTCGGCCGCCTCGGGAATTAGATAGGGTATCGAGTGGGTGAGAGGGTCGAGTTTGTAGTATTGACAACTCTCGATTAATTTCATACGTCGCGATGGTTTTTGGTCGCGTGTGACGAGCGGCTCAATACCGATTGTTTTGGCGGCTTCGAGTTGTACGTCGTTCAAATCGCGGAAAATTCGCGAGTATTTGTATTGGTAGTGAATAGTTGCGGTTTTGGCCAGTTGCAACATCTCTAAGTCGGCCTCAATGGCCTTGCGCTTGACGACACCGTAAGAGATGAACACTATGAGTATCACGAGAATACCATACACATAGGGTCGGAGTTTGGGATTGAGGTGTCTTCTGCGGCGACGTTGATTGGTGGTCATAGGTTGCGTGTGTGTAGTGTTTGATGGTCGGGTGTGGCATTCGGTGCACATCACTCCGTGTTCGCGCTTATACCAAACAAAAAAGACACTCCGCATCATCGCCGTTTAATCGGCTCCCGGGGTGTCTTTTGAGTTGAGCTACCTGGATTCGAACCAAGAATGACAGAACCAAAATCTGCAGTGTTACCATTACACCATAGCTCAGTTTTGCTGGAAAAGCGATGCAAATATACGACAAATTTTGATATCTCCAAACTTTTTTTGCTAAGTTTTTGTATTTTTGTGCCCAAACCCCAAATTTTAGACCTATGAATAGTGATTCACGTACTACTTTTAAGAGTAAAATCGGTATTATAATGGCTGCCGTGGGTAGTGCCGTCGGCCTCGGTAATATCTGGCGATTCCCTTATGAGGCGGGCCAAAATGGCGGTGGTGCCTTCTTGTTAATATATCTGTTGTGTGTGCTTGTGATGGGAATTCCGACCCTGCTGGCCGAGATGACCCTGGGACGTATGGCCAAAACCAACTCCGTGGAGGCCTTCCGCCGAGTGAGCAAACACCCCGTATTCAGTCGTATCGGCTACCTCGGAGTGCTGTCGTGCCTGCTGATTCTCGGATTCTATACTGTTGTTGCCGGCTGGACATTCCAATATATGTGGGAGTCGGTGTCGGGCGGCATCGTGGGTGGAACTACCGAGCAGTTTGCCCAATCGTTTGTCGATTTCTCGACCTCGCCGTTCCAACCTCTGTTCTGGACCCTGCTTATGCTGGTGTTTACCCACCTTATTATTATAGGTGGCGTGCAGAAGGGTATCGAGCGCGCCTCCAAACTGATGATGCCCCTGCTGTTTGTGCTGCTTGTGGTGTTGTGTGTCAACTCTCTTATGTTGGATGGCGCTCGCGAGGGCCTGTTGTTCTTGTTCAAACCCGATTTCTCGGCTATCGACTCGGGCGTGGTGCTGAGCGCTATGGGTCAGGCTTTCTTCTCGCTGAGCCTTGGTGCGGGTGTGATGATTACCTACGCTTCGTATTTCGAGAAAGAGGTCAATATGCCCCGTACGGCGACTACCGTAGCACTGCTTGATACCTCGGTCGCTCTGCTTGCGGGTATTGTGATTTTCCCCGCCGTGTTCACCTTCGGAATTCAACCTACCCAAGGCCCGAACCTTGTGTTTGTGACCCTGCCCAATATTTTCGCCCAACTGCCTTGGGGCTCGGTGTGGTCGTTTATCTTCTTCTTGTTGTTGGCGTTGGCGTCGATTACTTCGCTCATCTCGCTGCACCAAGTGGTTACGGCCTATGTCGAGGAGGAGTTCCGAGTTTCGAATCGTAAGGCGGCACTGATTGTGACCTGTGCCGCAGGTGTGCTTACGGTGTTTGCATCGTTGAGCCTTGGCGTGCTTAATGACCTGCGTGTGGGCGGTATGTGCTTGTTCGATTTGCTGGACTTTGTTACGGCCAAGATTATGATGCCCGTGGGTAGCCTTCTGCTGTGCGTGTTTATGGGCTGGCGATTGGAGAAATCGGCACTTTTGAACGAACTTACCAACTACGGCACACTGCGCTGGCGTTGGGCCAAAGTGTTTGTTGTGGTGCTCAAATATGTGGTTCCTATCCTCGTGACACTGATTTTTGTCAACGAGTTGGGCGTGTTTAAGTTTTAACCTACAAGGGGATTTGATATGAAAAGAGTTGTCGTCTTTACGGGTGCCGGAATGAGCGCCGATAGCGGCCTTGCCACGTTCCGCGATAGCGATGGCCTGTGGGCTTCGTATCGCATCGAGGAGGTGTGTACCCCCGAGGCTTTGGCGGCCGACCGTGCCAAGGTTGTGGAGTTCTATAATATGCGTCGCCGTGAGATGATGAACCACGAGCCCAATGCGGGTCACTATGCTATCCGCGACCTCGAACAGTGGTTTGATGTCGAGGTGGTGACCCAAAATGTCGATAACTACCACGAACGTGCAGGCAGTAGCCGTGTGACCCACCTTCACGGCGAACTTACCAAACTGCGTAGTTCGCGTGACCCCGAACTCATTGTACCTATCGAGGGCTGGGAGCAACCGCTCGATGCGCGTGCTTCGGATGGCTCTCTGTTGCGCCCCCATATCGTGTTCTTTGGTGAGTC
>JAFTYJ010000032.1 GCA_017464745.1 Rikenellaceae bacterium
ATCGTCGACTTGGTGAGCCGTTACCTCACCAACTATCTAATACAACGCATGCCCATCACTAACCGCCGGAGCTTTCAACTTCCAAGGATGCCCTCAAAAGTATTATGGGGTCTTAGTACCGATTTCTCCGTGTTATCCCCCTGTTAGTGGTAGGTTGCATACGCGTTACGCACCCGTGCGCCGGTCTCATATAATTAAAGCAAGCTTCAATTATAATCCCCCTCGACTTGCATGTGTTAGGCCTGCCGCTAGCGTACATCCTGAGCCAGGATCAAACTCTCCATTATAAAAAATATTGTTTTGTTAAATCTTGGCTTATTCTCAAAGGTATTGCTTTGAAAACTCTTCAAAAGAAGAGTGATAAAACTATTTAGCTGCTCAAAAATCTCAAAGAACCTCGTTCTATATTCTTGGTAAAGAACTTGTCGTTTCTTATCCCAATCCTCGCTTGACTGTCACTCTTGGCGAATGGTTTCGTTCAAATTGGGAGTGCAAAGGTAAGGGGCTATTTTGAAACTTCCAAATTTTTATCGAACTTTTTTCGAAAAAATTTTAGAAGGTCGTTCAGAATGCTTTCTGAGCCGCTTTCGCAAACTCGGCATCTCTGCCCTAATAACCCTTTTTTACCGTTTGTCTAAGAACTCTTGCAACTCGGAATCACTGTCGTTTTCCTCATTTGCGGTGCAAAGAGAAGGACAAATTTTGGTACAATCCAACTGTTTTATGTAGTTTTTTTAAAATTTTTTTTAATTCAAAAACTCATCTTGCTACACATCAGCCATTTAGCACTACGACCCTTTCGAACTCCCTCCAAAGCCCCGGAACTGTCGGGTGGAATGTAAAATAAATTTGCCCCTTATTATATAATATGTATGTTTTTTTCGTACATTTGTGCCGCATTAAACACTAACAAATGATGGAGTACAACTTCAAAGAGATTGAAAATAAATGGCAGGCCTTGTGGCAAGAGCGAGGCACCTACAAGGTCGACGTAGATAATTCGCGTCCCAAATTCTATGTTCTGGATATGTTCCCCTACCCCTCGGGCGCAGGTCTGCACGTCGGACACCCCCTGGGATATATCGCATCGGACATCTACTCGCGCTACAAACGTCTGTGCAGTTACAACGTGTTGCACCCGATGGGCTACGACGCTTTTGGTCTGCCCGCCGAGCAATACGCTATCCAGACCGGACAACACCCGGCCGTAACCACCGAGAATAATATTGCACGCTATCGCAGCCAACTCGACAAAATCGGTTTCAGTTATGATTGGGATCGCGAGGTGCGCACCTGCGACCCCGGATACTACAAGTGGACCCAATGGGCGTTCCTCAAAATGTTCGGCCACTACTACGACCGCACCGAGGACAAGGCTATGCCCATCGAGAACCTGATTGCCCGTTTTGAGAAGTCGGGTACCGAGGGTGTGGACGCTGCCTGCACCACCGAGATGACATTCACCGCCGAGGAGTGGGCCGCAATGGACGAGGCTCGTCGTGAGGAGGTGCTGCAAAACTACCGCTTGGCTTTCCGCGCCGACACCATGGTGAACTGGTGCGCAGGTCTGGGTACTGTGCTTGCCAACGACGAGGTTAAGGACGGACTGAGCGTGCGTGGCGGTTTCCCCGTAGAGCAAAAACGTATGAAACAATGGTTGCTCCGTGTAACCGCCTACGCCGAGCGTCTACTCAAAGGCCTGGATACTTTGGAGTGGAGCGACTCGCTCAAAGAGATTCAACGCAACTGGATTGGTCAAAGCACGGGCGCACAGATGTTCTTCGACGTGGCCGACTCGCCGCTGAAACTCGAAATCTTCACCACCCGCCCCGACACCATCTTTGGTGTAACGTTTATGGTTGTGGCTCCCGAGCACAAAGACCTGATGACCCTCACCTCGGACGAACAACGCGCCGCTGTGGAGGAGTACATCGAGCAGACCAAGAAACGTAGCGAGCGTGAGCGTATTGCCGAGACCCGCCGTGTGAGTGGTGTGTTCACAGGAAGTTACGCCGTAAATCCGTTCACCGACAAGAAGATTCCCATCTATGTGAGCGACTATGTGCTGGCAGGCTACGGAACGGGTGCTATTATGGCCGTTCCCGCGCACGACAGCCGCGACTACGCATTTGCCAAACACTTCGGATTGGAGATTATCCCCGTTGTGGAGGGTGGCGACATTTCGGTGGAGAGTTACGACGCCAAGAGTGGCAATATGATTAACTCGGGATTCATCACCGGCAAGGATGTCAAAGAGGCTATTCCGATGATGTTCGACGAGGTTGAGCGCCGTGGCTTGGGTCACAAACAGGTGAACTACCGTCTGCGTGACGCCATCTTCTCGCGCCAAAGATATTGGGGTGAGCCGTTCCCCATCTACTACAAGAACGACATTGCATACCCCGTTGATGAGTCGAAACTGCCCGTTGAGTTGCCCGCTGTGGCCAACTTCACCCCCACCGAGAGTGGTGAGCCCCCCTTGGCACGTGTCGAGGGTTGGGAGTACGAGACCAGCACTATGCCCGGTTTTGCAGGTTCGAGCGCCTACTACCTGCGCTATATGGACCCCACCAACGACCAAGCCCTGGTGAGCCGCGAGGCCAACGACTATTGGCGTAACGTAGACCTCTATGTGGGAGGTATCGAGCACGCCACAGGTCACCTTATCTATTCGCGCTTCTGGAACAAGTTCCTCTTTGACTTGGGTTGCGTGTGCGAGGACGAGCCTTTCAAGAAACTCGTAAACCAAGGTATGATTCAAGGTCGTTCGAACTTTGTGTATCGTATCAAAGGTACCAATAAATATGTGTCGGTGGGCCTCAAAGACCAATACGACACCCAAGAAATCCACGTCGATGTGAATATCGTCAAGAACGATGTGCTCGACTTGGACGCTTTCCGTGGCTGGATGCCCGAGTTCAAAGACGCAGAGTTTGTGTTGGAGGACGGCAAATACATCTGCGGCTGGGCTATCGAGAAGATGAGTAAGAGTATGTACAACGTGGTGAACCCCGACTACATTGTTGAGCAATATGGTGCCGACACCCTGCGTATGTACGAAATCTTCCTGGGCCCGTTGGAGCAAAGCAAACCGTGGGACACCAATGGTATCGACGGTGTTCACAAGTTCCTGCGTCGTTTCTGGCGTATGTTCCAAGACAAGGAGGGCGGCTTTGCCGTAAGCAATGAGGCTGCAACCCCCGCCGAACTGAAAACCCTGCACAAGACCATTAAGAAAGTTACCGACGACATCGAAAACTTCTCGTTCAACACCGCAGTTAGCGCATTTATGATTTGCCTGAACGAACTCGGAGGTTGCAACAAACGCGAAGTGTTGGAGCCGCTGACCGTGCTGATTGCATCGTTTGCGCCCCACATTGCCGAGGAGTTGTGGAGCGAGGCTCTGGGTCACGAGGGCTCGGTATTTGATGCAGCAATGCCTAAGTTCAACCCCGACCACTTGGTTGAGAACAGTTTTGAGTATCCCGTTTCGGTGAACGGCAAACTGCGTTTCAAAAAACAAATCGCACTTGGTCTGTCGCCCAAAGAGGTAGAGGCCGAGGTGCTGGCCGACCCCGCAGCCGAGAAGTGGTTGGAGGGTAAACCCGTGCGCAAGGTGATTGTAGTGCCGGGCAAGATTGTCAATATCGTAATCTAAAACGAACAACTGATATGGGAAAGTTTAACGCTAATTCGATTCTCAAAGTCATCAAGGAGTATGTTCTGATGGCTGTGGGTTGTGCAGGCTACTCGTTTGCGTGGTCGAGCATCATCTCGCCTGCGGGCGTAATTGGTGGAGGCGCCAGTGGTTTGGCCCTTGTTATTGAGCACGCCACACGAGGCACCGCACTGCTGCCCGACGGACTGCCTATGGGTACGGGATTCTTTATCATCAATGCGATTCTTATCACATTGGCTGTGCTGACCGTGGGTGTGAAGTTCGGAGCCAAGACCATCTACTGCATTGTGATGATTTCGGTGTTCCTGGATGTGTTCGGCAAGTTCCTTTCGGGCGACCTGCTGGGTATTGCCGACGACAAGATGCTCTCGACCATTCTGGGTGCTGTTGTCGCGGGTGCGGGCGTGAGCCTAAGTTTCCACGAGGGCGGCTCTACCGGAGGTACGGACATCGTGTGGATGATTATCAACCACTTCAAGAAGGTTAGTTACGGCAAGATTCTGATGTTGGTGGACTTTATGATTATCGCAAGTTCGTATCTGGTGTATGGCAGCATTTCGACTATCATCTACGGTTTTGTTATGGTTACGGTGTTCGGCTACACAGTCGATATGATTATGGCGGGTAACAAACAATCGTCGCAAATCTTTGTATTCTCGAAGAACTACAAGGAAATCGCCGACAAAATCACCAGCAGCCTGCATCGCGGAGTAACCATCCTGGATGGCGTGGGAGCCTACACGGGCAACCCGTCGAAAATGCTGGTTGTCATCTGTCGCAAATTCGAAACCGAGACCATTCTGAAAATCGTCAGAGATAACGACCCCAACGCTTTCCTGTCGGTTGGCGCAGTAATGGGCGTTTATGGCGAGGGGTTCGAGGCGCTGCCCGAGTCCAAACAAATCACAAAGAAGAAACAAAACAAAGAGGAGAATAAATAATGGCAAAAGAGTATAAAAGATATTTGGTGACATCGGCTCTGCCCTATGCCAACGGCCCTGTGCATATCGGCCACTTGGCAGGTGTGTATGTTCCGTCGGACATCTACGTTCGCTACCTTCGCCTGAGGGGTAAGGATGTGGTGTGGGTGTGTGGCTCGGACGAGCACGGTGTGCCTATCACCATCAAAGCCCGCAAAGAGGGTGTGACCCCGCAAGACGTGGTGGACAAATACAACGCGATTATCAAAAAATCGTTCGAGGGCCTGGGCATCTCGTTTGATATCTACTCGCGTACCACCTCGCCTACCCACCGCGTGACCGCATCGGAGTTCTTCCGCACGCTCTACGACAAGGGCGAGTTCGTGCAACAAACCTCGCAACAATACTACGACCCCGAGGCCAAAACCTTCTTGGCCGACCGCTATATTACGGGTACCTGCCCCAAATGTGGCAGCGAGGGAGCCTATGGCGACCAATGCGAGAAGTGTGGTTCGACACTCAACGCGACAGACCTTATCAACCCCAAGAGCACAATCTCGGGTGCTGCTCCCGAACTGAGAGATACCACCCACTGGTTCCTGCCGCTGGACAAACACGAGGCTATGCTGAGAGAGTGGATTTTGGAGGGCCACAAGGAGTGGAAGAGCAACGTCTATGGCCAATGCAAAAGTTGGCTGGACGGTGGTCTGCAACCTCGTGCCGTGAGCCGCGACCTGGATTGGGGTATTCCCGTTCCCGTCGAGGGTGCCGAAGGCAAGGTATTGTACGTTTGGTTTGACGCTCCGATTGGCTACATCTCGGCCACCAAAGACCTGACCCCCGATTGGGAGAAGTATTGGAAGAGCGAGGATACCAAGATGGTTCACTTCATCGGCAAGGACAACATCGTATTCCACTGCATCGTGTTCCCCGCAATGCTGAAAGCACACGGCGACTACATCCTGCCCGAGAACGTACCCGCTAACGAGTTCCTCAACTTGGAGGGTGACAAAATTTCGACCTCGAAGAATTGGGCCGTATGGTTGAACGAGTACCTCGAAGATATGCCCGGCAAGGAGGATGTGTTGCGCTATGTGTTGTGCGCCAACGCCCCCGAGACCAAAGACAACGACTTCACGTGGAAGGACTACCAAGCACGCAACAACAATGAGTTGGTGGCTGTGTTGGGTAACTTTGTAAACCGCGCAATGGTGCTGACCGCAAAATATTTTGAGGGTAAAGTTCCCGCAGCAGGCGAACTCACCGATTTCGACCGCGAGATTCTGGCCGAACTCCCCAAACTGCGTACCGCCGTCGAAGAGAATATCGAGAACTACCGTTTCCGCGAGGCCCTCAAAGAGGCTATGAACATCGCCCGTCTGGGCAACAAATATCTGGCAGACACCGAGCCGTGGAAGGTTATCAAAACCGACGAGGCACGCGTGGCTACCATCCTGAACGTTGCATTGCAAATTACAGCCAATCTGGCTGTGGTTGTCGAGCCGTTTATGCCCTTCACCGCTGCTAAGTTGCTGCGTATGCTGAACGTCGAGAAGTTGGGTTGGGAGCAAGCCGGCAACAGCGACATCCTCGCCGCAGGTCACACTTTGGGTAAAGCCGAGTTGCTGTTCGAGAAAATCGAGGATAGCGTAATCGAGGCCCAAGTGGCAAAACTCCAAGCCGCCAAAGCCGCCAACGAAGCCGCCGCCAAACCTGTGGAGCCTCAAAAGGCCGAAATCTCGTTTGACGACTTCGAGAAACTCGACATCCGTATCGGAACGGTTGTGGAGGCCGAGAAGGTTGCCAAGACCAAAAAACTGCTCAAACTGCTGGTGGATACGGGTATCGACCGTCGTACCATTGTCAGCGGTATCGCCGAGCACTTCTCGCCCGAGGAGTTGGTGGGCCGTCAGGTGATGGTGCTTGTAAACCTCGCCCCCCGCGAGTTGAAAGGTATCGAGTCGCGCGGTATGATTCTTATGGCCGAGGATGCAACGGGTAAACTCGTGATGGTGCCGCCCACCGAGCCCGTGCGCAACGGCTCACAAGTAGGTTAATACTAACAAAACTTAAAATACAATGGAAAACATCAAATGGGAAGAGCTCGGTTTCGGCTATATCCGCACCGACTTCAACATTCGCTCGACGTGGAAAAACGGCGAGTGGAGTACGCCCCGCTTGACTGAGGACGAAACTGTAAATATTCATATGGCTTCGACGGCTCTGCACTACGGCCAAACCGCCTTTGAGGGTGCCAAAGCATTCAAAGGTGCCGACGGCCGCATCCGTCTGTTCCGTATCGAGGAGAACGCCAAACGCCTGCAATCATCGGCCGAATACCTAATGATGGCTGTGCCCCCTGTGGAGTTGATGGTTAAGATGACCGAGGAGGTTGTTCGTGCCAACGCCCGCTGGGTGCCCCCCTATGGTAGCGGCGCGTCGCTCTACATCCGTCCGTTCTTGTTCGGTACGGGAGCCAACGTGGGTGTTAAACCTGCCGAGGAGTACGAACTGATTATCTTCGTAACCCCTGTGGGCCCCTACTTCAAGGCGGGATTCCAACCCATCCGCGCTATTATCGACCGCGACCACGACCGCGCAGCACCTCTGGGCACGGGTCACATCAAGGCGGGCGGTAACTATGGAGCAAGTCTGCTGTCGGGCGACATCTGCCACAAGTTGGGTTATCAGAGCGCAATCTATCTGGATGCTGCACACAAACGCTACATCGACGAGGCGGGTGCTGCCAACTTCTTCGGTATTAAGGACAACACCTACGTGACTCCCAAGTCGCACTCGGTACTGCCCTCAATTACCAATATGAGTCTGCGCGACTTGGCTGCCGACCTGGGTCTGAAAGTCGAGGAGCGTTTGGTTGAGTACACCGAACTCGGCACCTTCGAGGAGGCGGGTGCTTGCGGTACTGCGGCTGTGATTTCGCCTATCGGCGAGGTGTACGACCCGTTGGAGGACAAACGCTATGTGTATGGCGGTGGCACCGAGGCAGGCCCCGTCAGCACCAAGCTCTATAACCTGCTGCGTGGCATCCAACTCGGCGACGAGCCCGATACCCACGGCTGGGTAACCTTCGTGGATATGGAGTAACCGCCACGAGGAGAAATGAACGAGGGCTGTCGTAACCAAATGGTCGGACAGCCCTCAGTTTTTTGCTTGATTATTGCAATGCGGGAATAAAAACAGATAATTCGTATGATAAAATCGATGTTGATTGCGGGGCTGGGTGGAATGGTTGGCACTTGGCTGCGCTATTTGGTTGGTCGCGCCACGGCGGCGATGTTTGTCGGCTCGACGTGGCCGTGGGGAACTTTCGTGGTGAATGTGGTGGGAAGTTTCGTCATCGGCGTGCTGTTTGGGCTTGTTGAGCGGGGCGGGGTGATTTCGCCACGAATGAACCTGCTGTTGATTACGGGACTATGCGGCGGTTTCACGACCTTCTCGTCGTTGAGCCACGATATGCTGACGCTGTTGGACGGTCGCCACTTTTGGAGTTTCGGCGCGTATGCAGTTGGAAGTTTCGCGCTTGGCTTGGCGTGCGTGTGGCTCGGCCGCTGGATTGTCCGAGCGGCGTAGGCATACCTATTATATATTATATAAGAAGGGCTGTTCGACCACGTGGATGAACAGCCCTAAATAGTTTATGCTATCAATGCTCTTATTGCACAAATTTGGATAAGTACCAGCGAACGGTGCGCGTCAGGCCCTCCTCGAATGAGGTTCGAGCCTTCCAGCCCAACTCGCGTTGCAGTTTCGACGAGTCGATGGCGTAGCGCAGGTCGTGGCCTGCGCGGTCGGTGACATAGGTGATAAGTTCCTCGGACGCGCCCTCGGCACGACCCAATTCGAGGTCGGTGATACGAATCAGCAGACGCACAAGGTCGATATTGCGCCACTCATTATTGCCGCCAACATTATAACTCTCGCCCAACTCTCCACGGTGGAACACAAGGTCAAGAGCCTCGGCGTGGTCCTCGACATAGAGCCAATCCCTCACATTCACTCCCTTGCCATAGACGGGCAGCGGGCGGCCCTCAACGATATTCTGAATAAACAGCGGAATGAGTTTCTCGGGGTATTGCGCCGGGCCATAGTTGTTCGAACAGTTGGTAATAACCACCGGAAGTCCGTAAGTGTCGTGGAACGCGCGCACAAAGTGGTCACTTGATGCTTTGCTCGCACTATACGGGCTATGCGGCGCATAGGGCGTCTGCTCGGTAAACACGCCTCCGGACAAAGGCAGGGCACCAAACACCTCGTCGGTCGAAACGTGATGAAAGCGTTTGTCCTCAAAACCCTCGGGGCGGCTCATCCAATAGTCGCGCACCGACTGCAACAGCGCAAGAGTACCCAACACATTGGTGCGTGCAAAAGCCATAGGGTCGGATATACTGCGGTCGACGTGGCTCTCGGCCGCCAAGTGAATCACACCATCAACATCATATCGGTGCAGAATCTCGGCTACGCGCGACGCATCACAGATGTCGGCCTGTTCGAAGGCGTAGTTCGGCGCATCGGCAATGTCGGCAACATTGTCAAGATTACCTGCATAGGTCAGTGCGTCAAGGTTTATGATTCGATAGTCGGGGTAGCGTTGCACAAGGCGGCGCACAAGGTGGCTGCCGATAAATCCCGCGCCCCCCGTAACAACTATATTTCGACGAAACATCATCGTTTTGAGCGTTTAGCAAGGTTCAACATATAGGCTCCGTAGCCACTTCCACGCATAGGCTCGGCCAATCGCACAAGGTCATCGGACGAAATCCAGCCACGTCGCCACGCAATCTCCTCCAAGCAGGCTATCTGCACCCCCTGGCGGCTCTGTACCACCTCCACGAAGCGTGCCGCATCAAACAGCGACTCGTGGGTTCCCGTATCCAACCACGCAAAACCACGGCCCAAGAGTTGCATCACAAGACTCTCACGACGAAGGTACTCCTCATTGACCGAGGTAATCTCCAACTCTCCACGCGGCGAGGGTTTTATCTGCGCAGCGATATCCACCACGTTGTTCGGATAGAAGTACAAGCCCACCACAGCGTAGTTACTCTTAGGCTCGGCGGGTTTCTCTTCGATGCTCAGCACACGGCCCTCGGCATCAACCTCGGCAACTCCAAAGCGTTCGGGGTCGGGCACGGCATAACCAAAAATGGTAGCCAAACCACGTTGCTCGACATTACGCACAGCCTCTTGCAACATACCCGTGAAACCCTGACCATAGAAGATGTTGTCGCCCAGCACCAGACACACCGAGTCGTTACCGATAAACTCACGGCCAATCACAAAAGCCTCGGCAAGTCCGTTGGGTGAGGGTTGCTCGGCATACTCCAAGCGCACACCATAGGCTGAGCCATCGCCCAGCAGTGCTTGATAGGAGGGCAGGTCCTTGGGAGTCGAGATGATAAGTATCTCGCGGATACCGGCCAGCATAAGCACCGACAACGGATAGTATATCATCGGTTTGTCGTAGACGGGGAGCAACTGTTTGCTCACCCCTTTGGTGATGGGATAGAGGCGTGTGCCGCTTCCCCCTGCCAGAACAATTCCTTTCATATCTTTGGCTTACTTGAAAATCGATTTAGGTTTGAGCGCGTGGCTCCACATCTGTACAAAGAACGTAGCCACGAGCGAATCATTATATACGATGCGATGTTTCCACCGGTTGGTCCACCAGCGTTGCAGGCGGTAGCGCCACACACGGACAAAACCCTCTCGGGGCGAGGACTTGTCGAACTCCGGATGCAAAATATCGGCAGCAACACGACGCTCCAACTCGCGGTTGCGCTCCATAGGGCCGAACAACTCGCTATCAAATCCCAGAAGGTCGATTGACATCGCATTGACTGAGTTCAAGAACTGCTCCATACCAACCTCACGGGCTGCGGCTCTCACCTTCGGCCAATCAATCTCAGCGGCACACGCTCTGACAAACAGCGCCCAATCCAAAACGTGGCGCACGTTTATCTCGGCAGCAGCAAAGTGAGCAGCAGCGTGGCGCAACACAAACAGCGCGTTGAACTCCACCGACGGCAGGCGCACCTCAACCCCTTCGAGCATCAGAGGTCGGTGGCTCTCGCGGGCAAGTTGTTTGAGTCGTATCTCGACCTTGCGATTCGACCTGTGCGAGTGGATATTCAGAAAATCATAGTGGTTTTCGACCATCACTCCACCGATATGGAACACCGTATGGTGGTGTTTATCCTCGTCGATAGCGACATTGTGGTGTTGTCGAAGCAGGTCGTCGGCCTGTTGTTGGTGCCCATAGAGCCAAATATCCATATCGCCACACGGGCGGTGGTGCGGTTGGGGGTAGTGCAGGCTCAGGCCATAGCCTTTGAGCAGCATCATCGGGATATTGTGGCGGGCATAGAACCCTGCCAGACGTGCCACAGCCTTGGCGTGGGCCACATAGCCCGATTCGAGCGCACTCTGGTGGGCTACAAATCTCATCTTCAACCCTTTGGGCAAGCACACATCAACCTCGGGGGCACACTCATACAGGCGGAGCACGCCATCAAAAGCGATTGCGGCAACGTTATGGGCAAAACCGAGGTCGCACACCTCACGCCAATCCACACTCTTCCATTCCACCTCACGGGCACAAGCCACATCCTGCTCTGCATCTTCGTGCAGTGCAAGGCGCAACAACAAGTAGAGTATGTCGGCCGAAGTGGTCATAGCAGCGCGGGGGGAGAGAGATTCGTGTATTGAGGGGTTAGTCGCGGCGGAAGAGGTCGCGGGTATAAACTTTGTGGGCTACATCGTCCAGCGCACTATCATAGCGGTTGGCGATAATAGCGTGCGAGGCGGCTTTGAATTGGGCCAGGTCATTGACCACACGGCTACCAAAGAAGGTCGAGCCATCCTCCAATCCGGGCTCATAGACAATCACCTCGGCACCCTTGGCCTTGATGCGTTTCATCACACCCTGAATGGATGATTGGCGGAAGTTGTCGGAGTTGGTTTTCATCGTCAGGCGATAGACTCCGATGGTGCAGTCACGCTCCCTCGAAGCGTCAAAGTCGCCACGATTGTAGTAGTTGTAATATCCCGCCATATCCAGCACTCGGTCGGCAATAAAATCCTTGCGGGTGCGGTTGCTCTCGACAATAGCCGACATCATATTTTGGGGCACATCGCGGTAGTTGGCCAGCAGTTGTTTGGTATCTTTGGGCAGGCAGTAGCCGCCATAGCCAAACGAGGGGTTGTTGTAGTGTGTGCCGATACGGGGGTCGAGGCCCACACCTTCGATTATGGCTCGCGAATCAAGACCCTTCATCTCGGCATATGTGTCGAGTTCGTTGAAGTAACTAACACGCAGTGCCAGGTAGGTGTTGGCAAACAATTTGACCGCCTCGGCTTCGGTGAGTCCCATAAACAGCGTCGGGATACTCTCGGCCAGCGCGCCCTCTCGGAGCAGGTCGGCAAAACGCTCAGCACTCTCCACAAGTTGGGGGTCGTCCTCGGGACGGCCAACGATTATGCGGCTGGGATAGAGGTTGTCGTAGAGTGCCTTGCTCTCGCGCAAGAACTCGGGCGAGAACAACACACGCGCACCCTTGAATCGTTCACTCAGCGACTCGGTATAACCTACGGGAACGGTACTCTTGATGACAATCACCGCCTCGGGGTTGCACTCGGCGACCTGTTCGACAATGCTCTCGACCGACGAGGTATCGAAAAAACTGCGGTGGGGGTCGTAGTTGGTGGGCGTTGCCACAACCACAAAATCGGCATCACGCCACGCCGAAGGTCCATCGACGGTTGCCACGAGGTTCAACTCGTGGGTTGCAAAGTATTGTTCGATATACTCGTCTTGGATAGGCGAGATTCGGCGGTTAATCATATCGACCTTTTCGGGCAGAATATCGACGGCCACAACGCGATTGTGTTGGGCCAAAAGAGTTGCTATACTCAATCCGACATATCCTGTTCCTGCGACTGCAATATTCATCATAGGTACCAAAAGTTACTACTCACACGCGTGCGCACACGAGTGCATAGTGCAAATATACATATTTATGTGCAAATGCCCAACACGGCAGCCCCCTTTTTGGCGGCTATGGCGTGTGTTTTGCACCCCTAAGGGCGTAACCAAAACACACTACGTTATGAAAAAGACTATTATTGCTCTGGTCGCAACCCTTGCAATACTTGGGGGAGCAACCGCACAGAACACCTCGCGCAATGCCGGCTCACCCGACGAAAGCCACTCGCAACGACGCGCCGAGCGTATTCAACGACGTGCCACACGAACTGCCGAGTACATACGTTATGTCGATTCGTTGGTCGAGGCGCGCAGTTTCTCGTTCATTCCCCTCACAATGCAGATGCAGCCCGCGGGGTCGCTACGACAAATCACCAACACAGCATTCGAACTCAACGTCTATCCCACCTGGGTCGATGTCTACCTGCCCTACATCAAGGGTGTCACCCCACCCTACTATCTGACACTGCTCAACTATGCGCTTCCCAAGGTCGATAACTACCAGGCGATGCGTACGCCGACGGGGTGGAAGATTACGTTCAGCAGTTCGATGTTTTCGGCCAACACCTACAACTTCGAGTTAGACATCCTCTCGGCCACGGGCAGTGCAACGCTCACCATAGCCACCGTGATGTTCAACACCGTGCAATACTCCGGACAGTTGTATCGCAATTAGGCCCAAGACTGCTTTAAAATTACAAAAATGGAGGTCGGTGATTGAGTTTTGACTTTTTTGTTGTTACTTTGCCCGCAACAAACCGTTAAAAATATGGCAAAGAAAGAGAAAAAAGTCTATGTTCAGTCTTTTGGCGAGGAGGTAGGAAACTCCATATCGCACGGTGTAATGAGCATCATCACCCTTTTGGCACTTCCCTTTGCGGCTGTGTGGGCGTGGGTGCGAAGCGGTGGCAGTGTCCAAACCGTGGCAGGTGTCAGCGTGTTCTGCATCTCGATATTCTTTATGTTCCTGATTTCGACACTCTATCACGCAATGTCGCCCGACTCACGACACAAACAGGTGTTCCACATCCTCGACCACATCTTCATTTATGTGGCTATTGCAGGTAGTTATACCCCCGTGGCGTTGGATGTCATCGGAGGGTGGCAGGGAACGCTCATCGTGATAGTGCAATGGGCAATGGTGGTTTTCGGAGTGTTCTACAAATCGCTCAGCAGCCGCTCAATACCCGCCATAAGTCTGACTATCTATCTGATTATGGGTTGGACCGTGGTATTCTTCCTGCCGCTGTTTTTGAGCAACGCAACACCGCTCTTTATGGGACTCATCGCCGCAGGTGGTGTACTCTACACCGCAGGTGCCGTGGTCTATGCAATGAAAAGTTTTAAATATCATCACCTGGTGTGGCACCTGATGATTGACCTCGCGGCCGCAACACATTTCGTCGCTATTGTGTTCTTCTTGTGATGATATTTAATCCGTGTTGGACCCTCCCCCCATCCCCCTCCTTGGAGGG
>JAFTYJ010000006.1 GCA_017464745.1 Rikenellaceae bacterium
ACAAGGTCAAAGACCCGTCACAGGCTGCGAAATCATCCCACAACACACATTAAACGACACACAATTCATCAGATACACAGCCACATAGACACAATTATCAAAATTCGACACCCGCCTAACAATAATTACAATTTATAAGTTTATCGACTCAAATTGGCTCTATATCAAAAAAAATTACTATCTTGCACCTCTACTATCCACTAACAAAACAAACAACTAGCTGATAGTCAGCACACAACCCAAACTGTCGTACTCTATCAAGCATAATAGACATATTTAAAATAATAACACAAAATGGGAAAAACTCTTCTCGACAAAATTTGGGATGCACACACAGTGCGCATCGAGGACGGAGGAAGATGCGTTCTCTACATCGACCGTGAGTATATCCACGAGGTTACTTCGCCCGTGGCTTTCCTCGGACTGAACAACCGTGGTGCAAAGGTCGCACGACCCGCGCAAATCACCGCGACGATGGACCACGACATCCCCACCCACGACCAAGACAAACCGATCCAAGACCCCAAGGCTCGCGCACAAGTTGATGCACTGATTGCCAACTGCGCACAGCACGGTATCGAATTATTCAAAATGGGCGACCCCGGCCACGGTATCGTTCACATTATGGGTCCCGAGCAAGGTCTTACTCAACCCGGTATGACCATCGTTTGTGGCGACAGCCACACTTCGACCCACGGTGCAATGGGTGCAGTTGCGTTTGGCGTTGGCACATCGGAGGTTGAGATGGTATTGGCAAGCCAATGCTTGATTCAATCGAAACCCAAAACTATGCGCATTACCGTTGACGGACAACTCGGTCGCGGAGTAGAAGCCAAAGATATTATCCTGTATATCATCTCGAAGATTTCGGCTTCGGGTGGTACGGGTCATTTCATTGAGTTTGCAGGCGAGGCAATCCGTTCGCTGTCGATGGAGGGTCGTATGACCGTATGTAATATGAGTATCGAGTGTGGTGCACGTGGTGGTATGATTGCCCCCGACCAAACCACTTTTGACTACCTGCGCGGTCGTAATCGCGTAGCAAAAGGCGAAGAGTTCGACAAATTGGTTGAGAAGTGGCGCGAACTGCGTAGCGACGACGATGCGGTGTTCGATATGGAGTATCACTTCGACGCAGCCGACATCGAGCCTATGATTACCTATGGCACCAACCCCGGATTGGGCGTAGGCATTACCGGAACTATTCCTGCAAATAACGACGCCAAAGCATTGGAGTATATGGACTTCAAGGAGGGCGACGCTATGATTGGCAAGAAGGTCGATTATGTGTTTGTTGGTAGTTGTACCAACGGTCGCATCGAGGACCTTCGCCGCTTCACCTACCTGGTTCAAGGTCACAAAAAGGCAGAGGGTGTAACTGCTTGGATTGTCCCAGGCTCGAAGATGGTCGAGAAACAGGCTCTCGAAGAGGGACTCGACAAGATTTTGGCCGAGGCAGGTTTCACTCTGCGTCAGCCCGGTTGCTCGGCTTGCTTGGCTATGAACGACGACAAAATCCCCGCAGGCAAATACAGTGTTTCGACCTCGAATCGTAACTTCGAGGGTCGTCAGGGTCCCGGCGCACGCACTATGTTGTGTGGTGCTGCGGTAGCGGCTGCGGCTGCAATCAGCGGCTCGGTTCAAGACCCAAGAGTTGTGTTTAACGATAAAATTAAGTAGAGTTATGCCTATTCCAAAATTTACAACCCTGACTTGCGGCGCGGTGCCCGTGGCTCACGAGAACATCGACACCGACCAAATCATACCTGCACGCTTCCTTACAGCGGTTGAACGCAAGGGCTTTGGCGCAAATTTGTTCCGCGATTGGCGTTACGACAAACAAGACCAACCTATTGCGTCGTTTTCGCTTAACGACAGCCGCTACGAGGGTCAAATCCTTGTGGCCGGCAAAAACTTTGGTTGTGGTTCGAGCCGCGAACACGCTGCGTGGGCAATCTTCGACTATGGTTTCCGCGTTGTGGTATCGAGTTTCTTTGCCGATATTTTCCGTGGCAATGCACTCAACAACGGCTTGCTGCCCGTGATGGTAAGCGAGGAGTTCCTCGCCGAGATGTTTGCACGCATCGAGGCCGAGCCTTCGACCACCTTCACTGTGGATTTGCCTGCACAAACCATTACCATTGACGCTACGGGTCGCAGCGAGAAATTCGAAATTGACGCCTACAAGAAAAAATGTCTGTTGGGAGGTTTCGACGACGTGGACTACCTGCGTAGTATCAGCGACCAAATCGAAGAGTACGAACAACGCACCAAATAATCTGCGACCGTGATTGAGATAATGGACACCACCCTGCGCGACGGGGAACAAACTTCGGGAGTGTCGCTGAGTGCCAAAGAGAAACTCAGCGTTGCACGACTGTTGATTGAGGACCTGCACGCCGACCGCATCGAGGTTGCCTCGGCCCGTGTTTCGCAAGGCGAACACGAGGCTGTAAGGCTGATTACGGAATGGGCGGCCGAAAAAGGTTATCTCGACCGCGTGGAGGCTTTGGGATTTGTTGATGGCGACGCGCATGGACTCGGTGCCGGTGTAATTGCCGCCGCCGTAGTTG
>JAFTYJ010000033.1 GCA_017464745.1 Rikenellaceae bacterium
CGCGTGGTTCAAACTTGTCGAAAAAAAGAGGAACCGTGAGTGAATCAACGTCCACAAACACGGGTTCCTCCAAGTTGAAATCTTCGGGGAAGGAGTCGTACAGCACAAGCGATACTTCTCCCTTAGAACCGAAAATCTTGCCGATTTTACCTATTGGTAACAACTCAGCCATTGCGCAGGATAACGAATTATTCTGCAGCGGCCTCAGTTGCCTCCTCGGCGTTCTCCTCAGCAGCCTCAGCAGCAGCCTCGGCAGCGGCAGCAGCAGCGGCCTCTTTCTTGGCAGCGATAGCAGCGGCACGCTCCTCTTTCACTTTCGACTCAGCCTCCAAACGAGCTTTGTTGGCTTTCGAAGCGTCGGCAGCGATTTTCGAAGTTTTGGCGTTGATTTGAGCCTCTTTCTCGCCCATCCATTTGTTGAACTTAGCCTCGGCATCCGACTCCGAGAAAGCACCTTTGGCTACACCGCCCAACAGGTGTTTTTTGTACAGAACGCCTTTGTACGACAGAATCGCACGGCAGGTGTCGGTAGGTTGAGCACCTTTTTGCAGCCAATCCAGAGCCTTGTCAAAATCCAAGGTGATGGTTGCGGGGTTGGTGTTGGGGTTGTACGAGCCGATGTTCTCGATGAATTTACCGTCGCGGGGTGCGCGGGCGTCGGCTACCACGATGTGATAGAAGGCATAGCCTTTTTTACCACGTCTTGCAAGTCTGATTTTTACAGCCATTGTTTTGTGTTTTAATAAGTTAAATTACTTTGTAGCGGCAGACACGTCCACCGCGTCAGAGGAATCCCGTTCCTCATTCAAGCCGCAAAATTACATCTTTTTTGCGAAATAACAAATTTTCCGACTCTTTTATAGTCTTTATTTAGTGTGTATTAACGCCGTTTGGGCGAATAAGTTTGGGGGTTGCAAAATTTTTCGTAACTTTGTGCGTTTATTGCAGTAAGTGTATAGAGTACTATGAGTATTAAACGCAATATATGGGGCGCAATCGCGCTGGCATTGTTGGCCTTGGCGGGGTGCAACAAGATGGACGAAGAAATAACCAAACAAGAGTCCAACTTCGAACGCTATCTTAGCAATCAAGGCGCTGCCGACCGTGATAAATATGACCCCGAAACCGATATGTCGGGCAAAACCAAATTCTATGACCGTATCGGAGGTGTGTATCGTTGGAATCCCAAGGAGTTTAACCTAATGATTGAACGTCCTACGGGCGATAGTGTTACCGTTGCCAAGGGCGATTCGTTATCGATTTATTACCACGCCTACGTTATGGAGGGTTCGCGTCCGGGTGATTTGTTCGATACCAACCGCAAATACCTTATTAACTCCAAATTCAAAAATCTCAATACCGAACTTTGGTCCACCGACCCGTTGCGTTTCAAGTTGGGTGATGGTACCTTAATGCCGAGTTTGGAGCAGGCTTTGCCGGGCTGTGTATTGGGCGATTCGGTGATATTTTTGCTCACTTGCGATTTGGCCTACGGCAAGAAACCTATTGGCGTTGTGCCGCAGTATAGCCCTATTATGTTTACCATCATTATTGACGATATTATCAAGAAATAGCAAGAAATAGATATATGCAAAGGTTTTACAAAAATATACTTGTAGCCGCATTGATGGCAGTTGTGGTTGGTGGTTTGGGTTCGTGCTCCAAGGACCCAGAGTTCCCTACCGACAAGTTTCAACAAAATTCGCTCGATGCGTGGATGGCTAAACACGTCAATAATCCTGATACTGTGGCGTGGCGTCAATCCAATGGAATGTATGTACAGATTCTCCCCTCTACCGAGCCGCTGGATGAGTCGCTTGCTTCGGCCGACACTATCGTGTGGGTGCGAATCAACTATACGGGACGAACACTCCAAAACAATGTCTATCTGACCCGTTCGGAGGATGAAGCCAAGTGGCAGGGAACATTCACAGAGCGCACCTACTATGCACCCGACTACCTCTACTGCGGTGCCACCAATACCAATATGATCGAGGGTCAATACTTTGCACTCAAAAAAGAGTTTATGATTGACGGCGTGCCCACCAAAATGGTACAAGGTAGCAAGGTGCGTCTGTATATGACCTCCGAAATGGCTTATGGCTCCTATGGTACAAGCAACAATCAGGGTTATGGCGGACAGTTTACCCTTAAAGGTAATGTCCCCACTATCGAGGACCTTGAACTTGTGGAGGTTGTCAAAGACCCTATCGAACGCGAGAATAAACTTGTGGCCGAATATGCCGAGAAGATGTGGGGTATGTCGGCAAAGGATACTCTGGTCGAGAACTTCTATTTGGACAAGAGCAATCTGTTGGATGTTGCGCTGGGCGACACACTGACCGTGGATTCAACCGCATACATATATTATAAAGGTTACTACTTGGACGGTTTTGTGTTCGATTCGAATATCGACTCGGTTCAACTGAGAGCCTTTGGCGAGATTACCACCTCGGCGGCCCTCACTTATAAACCTTCGGAAGACGAGAAAGAGTATATCAAAGCCTTCTACAAAGCAATTCCCGGAATGCGCTATGGTGAGTGGGGACGAATGGTATTTACCTCGATTTATGGTTATGGTGCCACGGGCTACTCGGCAGCATTGCAGGAGGAGTATGACTCATACAACAACTATATGAGTTACCTGTATGCCAATCTCTACAATAGTTCGACCCAATATTCGTCGTACTACGACTACTACGCGACTAACTATATGTACTACAATATTCTCACCTCGTCCACATTGGAAGAGGGTGAAGTTGTAACCGAGATTCCCTCATATACTCCGTTGGTGTTTGAGTTCTTTGTGGCTCACGATGCCAAGGGCAATACCAAGTAAACAACTCAAAGTATGAACCTGTCGAAACTTACGGCGTGGGTATTGTTGGTAATTTTCACCACCTCTACCCCATACTCTGCTATTGCAGCCCGGCGCAAAGATAAAATACAAAAAGAGAGCCCTAAAACCATTGTTCAAAGCGATTGGATGGGACGAAAAGTTGTGTTTTTGGGAGATTCGATTACCGACCCTCGCGGAGTTTCGGCACCTAATATCTATTGGCGCTATCTGGCCGATATGCTTGGCTTTGAACCGCTGGTGTATGGCGTGAACGGCCACCAATGGAGCAACCTCCCCTCGCAGATTAAACGAATGAAGGAGGCCGCCGTGGTGCCCGATGTAATTATGATTTTTGCAGGTACCAATGATTATAACGCCAATGTTCCTTTGGGTGAGTGGTATACCTTCGACAAACAAGTTGTGAACGTGAATGGCCGCCAAGTCGAACGTCTGCATCGTGAATTTGTGCGCGACGGAGCAACTTTCCGAGGACGTATTAATAGCGTGTTGGAGAGTCTGAAAACCGACTACCCTACCGCACAGATTATCCTTGTAACACCCCTTCACCGCGCTTTTGCAACATTCGGCTCGGGCAATGTTCAACCCGAGGAGTCGTATGCCAATGGCTTGGAGTTGTTCATTGACGACTATGTGGAGGTTGTGCGCGAGGCTTCGAGTGTGTGGTCGGTGCCTGTGATTGACCTCTATGCTACGAGTGGCCTGCTGCCGATGATTGACAGCCACGTGCAATATTTTATGAATGCCGACCGCGACCGACTGCACCCCAATGCCAAGGGGCACCAACGTATGGCACGCGTTATGGCGGCTCAAATGCTTGCAATGCCAGCCGTTTTTGAATAGACAATGTGCGTTTGGGTAAATTTTATTGAAAAAAGTTGGGCGAAAGTTTGGATGTAACGAAAAAAGTAGTACCTTTGCACTCGCAAACCGAATAAGGGAGCATAGCTCAGTTGGTTTAGAGCATCTGCCTTACAAGCAGAGGGTCAGGGGTTCGACTCCCTTTGCTCCCACCACAGACGACTTACAGAAATGTAGGTCGTCTTTTTTTGTGCTGTATCAGCGCGAGGAGTGCGTGGCTTGCGCCCCGTTCGGAGGCTGCTGAATGCTTGCCCCGATGCGAGCATCGCGCAATCATCCTCATCCTCAGAGCCTACGGCATTCACTCCTCGCGCTCCTGCCAAACCAATCAGTCGGTGATAGCCAAGCGATGTCGAACGTAGAAAAGGGGTTGCGGGGATAGACGGAGTTTATTGCTCGGGCATAAGCCCTGCGCGTTTAAGGTATCCCCGCCAGCTTGCGCTTAGGCTCCCTATACCTGATTCCGAGAATGTATAATTGAAGTCGTTTTGTAAAAAAAAAGTGGTCGCACCGAATTGTTGGTGGACCACTTATGGGGTGTGTCGTAACTTAGGGAGGTTAGAAACTATATGCGTAGCCTATTCCGAGCATATGAGAGAACTCGTTTTCGCGAGTTACGGTGAACTCCTTAAAGTTGTTGGCGTAGTTCTTATTGAGGTGGATGTCACGTCCGATGTCGTAGTCAAAGCGATAGTAAACCTTGATACTGTTGCGCTTGTCGAAACGGTAACTGAAACCAACGGCTGCACGCACATTATTGACATATTGACCCGACCAGGGTACACTATAACCGGGATTCTTCTCCCAATTCAGGCGATATACCTCATTCAGCGTTTCGTTGGGGTCAATGGCGTTCAGCGTATTGAACATCTCGGTATAAGCAAAAATCTCAAACGGTTTGGACGCGAAATCATACTCCACTTGCAGGCGGGTACGCAATTCACAAAAGTTACGCACTTTTTCGAGCTCGCAAATAGAGTCTGTACGGATGGTCAGTTCGGGGCGTACGCGCAGTGAGAATTTCCAATTCGACACCTTGTACGAAGCCACGGCTTCGACTACTACAATGTGGCGGTGTTCCCAATAGTTCTCCCAACCGGTGCTCTCCTTGCCGTCTTTGAGGTATGCACGGTAGAAATAACCGCCGCCAACCTTCACATAATCGCAAATCTTGTACGACAACTTGGTGCCGACTTCGATTAGTTTCAAGTGATTGACTCCGGGGCGGAAGTTGGTCATCTCCTTCATACGTACCTCGGCTTCGGCGCTCAGGTTAAGTCCGCGTGCGAGTTTCTTCTCGACCTCTCCATTGAACGTAAGCAGGGCTCCACGAGCAACGCTCACGGAGTCCGCTTTGAAATATTCGGGCGAGGCGGCACGGCTTGTGGCCGCGCACACCAACATCGTCGCAACAACTATCCACCAACGTTTAGCCATTATACTGATTGACTTTGGTGATGTGGTTGATAGTGTTGGTTTCGCCTTTTCCGAGGTGGTAATACACCTTCACAAAGGCTACATCGCGCAGAAAATCAACGTGTCCAACCTCTGCTTTGTCGATTTTGAAACCAAGACGTTGTTCGAGGTCGGCAATCATCTCGCCTTGTCGCTCGGGAGTGATAAGTTCGATTTTGTCGTACAATACCAATTTCGAGGTTTGGTGTTTGAGCAACGATTGGTTCTCCAACAGACCCATCAGCAACAGCAACAGCACGTTACCTACAACCAAATCGGTATAAGGAATATTGAGGGCCAAACCATTGATAACCGAGGTACCGATGATTACGAACAGATAGGTCATTTCTCGGATGGGCACCGTTTCGGTACGGTAGCGAATCACACCGAAAATCGCAAACAAACCGAGTGTCAGACCGATTCCCAACTTAACGTTCTCCATCAGGAAAATCAGCAGGAACATCACAGCCGAGAACAGCATAAAGGTTACATAGTAATCTCTACGGCGCGATTTCTTGTAATAGAAGAACTGAACGATAATCCAACTCACCAACAGGTTGAACGCAAAGCGAATCAACAAGTTGAGCAGGCTGTCTGCTTGGAACAGCGGAGTACCAAGGAATGTGGCAACCGATGCACCTTCGCCAAATTCGGCAGCAATTGAGGGGTCAAATTCGGGATAATTTTCCATAAAGTTATAGTTTTTCGTTTGTTATTTTTTCGATTTTGCGAAGTTTCACTCCAAAGCGGTTTTTCTTGGCAGTGGGGTGTGTGAGCACCGTGCCGATACAGCATTTGCTGATTTTGTTGGGGTGGATTCTCAACTCTCTCAGAATAAGTTTCATATCCGAGTGGCACATACCGTCTTGTTTCAACTCAATAATCATCAGTTTGCCGGGACGGGCTTTGGTGCCTGTTGCAATATGTTCGAATTCAAGATTGAGGTCAATGGTCAGCCGCTCGGTTTTGGCCTTGTTTACCAGAGTGATACGGTCGAAACGAGTGGCAACGTTAGGTGTCAGTTCGCCTGCCGGAAACATCGAGCGTTCGCCCAAAAACTCCATCGCTTGGGCGTTATTTTGGAAGTTGAAGAATGTTTGGCGATCGATAGCGATACGTTTCTTTTTGGTACGTCCCTTGTTGGTCTTGTTTTTTACTTCGAGGAACGAGAGGTCCGATTCGACGTAGGTACGGGTGCGCACCTTTTGACGACGCATCTTGCGATTGTGGTGCATCGTGTACATTTTCAAATCGGGAGTATCGAAATAGAGAGTGTCATAACGAGCAACGCGTATTCCGTCAATCGACTGAACACGATACTTGTCGAGTGCCATTGTCAGGATAGGCACCAGATGGTCGCTGCTTGCAATATACTTGGTGTCGATGCGGTTCATCAACTTGATGGAACTCATTTCCGACAAGTCGATGGTCTCCATCTTCTCCCATACAGGCAGGTTATTTAACTCCGAAACTGCCATTATTCCGAGTCAGAGAAGATATATTCGAACACCTTGACACTATACAACTTGCCGTTGGGCAGATAGTTGTATTGTTTGCGTTTGGTTCCGTCGCTGTTGTATTCGTACTTGCGGATACGGGTGGGTCTGTTGCGGTCATCATACACAATCTCCTTCGACACTTTGCCGGTTGTTTCGTCGTATTCGCAGGTGACACGTTCTACTTGTCCGTAGTTACTGAACTCAATCTCTTCGACCTTACGTCCTTGGTCATCATATACAGTAAGGTGGTCGAGCCATTTGGTTTTGGCTTTGCTATCGGTGTTCCACTCTTTGACGGTGAGGTTTTTGCGTCGTTCGCGTTTGGCGAGTTGTTCGGGAGTCAGTTGTGCATAGGCTGCGCTCACACTTACGAGCATAATCGCCAGGGTAAGAAGACGTAGTTTCATATCTTAGTAATGTTTTAGGCAGAATATTTCAAAATCATTACAAAGTTAAGTATAATTTTCGGAAATGCAAGTGATTGGTTCTTTCGGCGTATGTCTTTTAGCGTTTTTTGCCAAAAACAAAGAGCCGTCAAACTACTTGGCGGCTCTATTGTTGTACAAAACGAGTAAGTAAATACTATCTCTTTCCTTTGGCTTTCGGGGCATTGGCTTGCTCTTCGGCGGTCGGCATTTCGAAGATGGCTTTGATTCGCGCCATATCGAATTTTTCCGAGCGGTCGTAGAAGTAGATACCGTTTTGCTCTTGCTCAACGTCGGTCAGCTGAGTGTAGCAGAAACCACAAATGTTGGGGTTCGATACAATAGCTTCAACTTGACCTTTCAGACGGGCGTAGAACTCCTCCAACGATTTGGGAGGTGCGCCATAACCCCACGATTGGGTTTCGACGTTGTCCTGCTGTTGCGAAGGATTCCACTTGATGCCGCCGAACTCATCCACGAAATAGGGTTGGCCACTATATTTCACCTCTTTGAAAGGTCCTTGACCGAGATATTTCGGATAGCCGTTCTCGTCAAATTCGAGTTGTTTTTTGAGTCTGGCAGGGTCTTGTGTGTAAGTGTGAACTGTCCAGATGTCGGTCGAGTGAATTGCACCACCACTTACCGAGTTGCAAAGACGAGTCGGGTCAATGGTGTTAATCATCGCTGTCAACTCGTCGTTGAAACGCCAGAAGGTCTCTTGGGGTTTCAGTCCCCACGCCTCGTTCAGCGGAGTCCAACCGATAATCGACGGGTGGTTGTAGTCACGGTTGATATTGTCGGCCATCTCTTTCAACAGGGTACGTGTTGCCACGGGGTCAACGCGGTTGCTACCCCAGTCGCTGGCCTCGCCAAAGGTGACGTAACCCAGCACATCGGCCCAATAGTGGAAACGCTCCTCAAACACCTTTTGGTGCAGACGGGCGCCATTGAAACCACACGCTTTACTCAACAAAATGTCGTTTTTGAGAGCCTCATCGCTGGGGGCGGTCCATACGCCGTCGGGATAGAATCCTTGGTCGAGTACGGTACGCAGATAGAAAGGCTTGTTGTTCAAGAAGAGTTTGCGACCCTCCCAATGAATTTTACGCATACCGGTGTAGGACTTAACCTCGTCGATGGTTTTACCATCAGCCGACACGGTGCGCAACACAACATTATACAAGAAAGGCGATTCGGGACTCCACAGTTTGGCCTTTTTGACGGGCAGAACCACAATCGACGAGTTCGAAGCAGTAACGGTTTTGGTCGCTACTTTCTTCTTACCGTCAAGCAGTTCAACCACAAGGATTTGGCCACTTTCGAGGCCATAGAACTCGGGCTCCACAACAAATTGCGAGTTGTCTACATCGGGGGTGATGCGCGCGCGACGCAGACCATTGTGGGCCACAGCCTCCATCCATACGGTTTGCCAGATACCGGTAGTACGGGTATAGAAGCAACCATACGACTCACGCGAGCACTGTTTACCCGAAGGTTGTTTGCTCCAATTCGAGAGTTTATCCTCGGCGTAGATGGTGATTTCGGCATTTTTACCTGCTTTGACAAACGGAGTGATGTCGAAACCAAACGACGAGGTACCGCCCTCGTGCGAATTTACGTACACACCGTCAATCCATACTTCGCACAGGAAATCCACGGCTCCAAAATTCAGCATAATTTTTTTGCCGTCCCAATTGCGGGGGATGTTGATAACACGTTTGTACCATACGGCATCCATATGGTTCGTGTTGCCCACACCCGAGAGTTTGCTCTCGGGTGCGAACGGCACGATAATCTTGCCACTCAAACGAGTGTTAGATTCATATAGTTTATCTTGCTTGCCTGTGAATTTCGAGTCAATCTGGAATTGCCATTCGCCGTTCAGATTAATCCACTCGCTACGCTCAAATTGAGGACGGGGATACTCTGCTCTCGGCGTAGAGGCCAACAGCGACGCGCAACTCATCAGGGCTGCAAGAAACAATAATGCTTTCTTCATAGTTCAGATTACTTGGTAATTACCATAGCGAAACCGCCACCACGAGCCATATAAACTTCGAGAGTGTCTTTTGCGGTTACTTGTTTCTTAACGATTTTGTAGTCCTCACCTACGCGGTTAGCGTTCAGACCATCAATCATCATCTCAACGTTGTAAGTACCCTCGCCCAGGAACGACATATCAACCTTAACGGTGCGATCTGCCCACGAAGTGATACCACCTACATACCAGTTGCTACCCTCGCGACGTGCGGTGATGATGTACTCACCTACTTTACCGTCCAGAACTTTGGTCTCGTCGGGGTTGGTGGTCAGTTTAGCGATGAATTGAGTGCAAGCGGGCTCCAACTCATAGTGGGTAGGAGTATCGCACAGCATTACGAACGGGCTGTCGAATACAACGTAGGTACCAACTTGGTGCGAACGAGTACCTTGGCTCATAGGTGCGCTGTAAATCTCGCGGAAGATACCGTGTGCGCAGTTACGCATAGCACCTTGGGTGTAGTCTACGGGACCCGGAACCATACGGATGAACGGCATAGTTACATCGTACAGAGGCATATTGGGGTTCGACCATTTGAGTTGCTCCAAACCGAATACACCCTCGTAGTTGATAACGTTGGGATAGGTGCGGCTCAAACCGGTGGGTTGGTAGATACCGTGGAAGTCAACAACCAATTTGTGTTTGGCAGTAGCCTCAGCGATACGATAAATCATTTGTACAGCCTCTTGGTCGTTACGGTCGATGAAGTCAACTTTGTAACCTGCAACGCCCATATCCGAGTGCAGTTTAACAGCCTCTTCGAGTTGGTTGTCAAGAACTTTACCTACAACCCAGATGATAACGCCTACACCTTTCTCTTTACCGTAGTTTACGATTTCGGGCAGGTTGATTTCGGGACGCGAAACCAAAATATTACCTTTCTCCGAAGGAGTCCAACCCTCATCGAGGATGATATACTCCAAGCCGTATTTGGCAGCGAAGTCGATGTAGTATTTGTAAGTAGCGGTGTTGATGCCTGCTTTGAAATCTACGTTCGAGATTTTCCAGTTGTTCCACCAGTCCCAAGCCGATTTACCGTATTTAATCCACGAAGTGTCGCCGATACGGTTGGGCGAAGCCAGCATATAAACCAAGTTGTTCATAGGCAGGTCGCGGTCCTCGTTAGCGATACCCATAACTCTCCAGGGGAAGGTACGAGCGCCCGAAACTTTCACTGCATAGGTCTCTCTTTCGTTAACGTATTGTTTGCAACGAACGCCACATTTGGTGAACGATTTGGGGTAGCGAGCGAGTTTACCGCTCAGACCTTTCTTGTCGGCGTCGTAAACCAGTTGCATACAAGCGTAGTTCTCAACATCCGATTGCATCAGAATCACTTTACCTTTGTCGCCCAGGTCAACCAGAGTAGGCAGGATAGCCATTTTCTTGGGGTTGAAGTCGCTAAGTTTGTCAACAACGGTGTATTGAGGCTCGCACGAAGTATCGAAGGGGTGGCCCTCGCTAACCGAGTAAGGCAGGAATGCTTTGGGGTCGCCCTCGAAGTTGAACTCAGCAACCTCGTCAACCAGAATGTTGTTCAGTTTCTTGTCATTGGTGTAGAAACGATAAGCGGCACCATTGTCGAATACGCGGAAAGTCACACCATATTTCGAACCATTCAGACTCAACTCGTTATAGTTGATATTCATCTCTTTGGCACGAGCCGAGGTGGGTGCAGCAATAGTTTCGCTAACGCTAACTACCTTTTTAGCGCTCAATTTGGGAGCCTTACCCCATACGGTACCATCCTCGAAGTTCATCGAGATAGCCGAGGGAGCAATCATAACTTTGCCATTGTTGAGTACGGTGTACGAAAGGTTCTCGCCTACCGAAACAACAACCTCGATTTTACCATCGGGCGAAGCCACTTTGTACTCTTTGGTTTTGGGTGCTGCCGACAGCGAGAATGCGCTCACCATAGCGGCAACAAGCAGAATCAATTTTTTCATAAGTGTTTTAGTTTTTTGTAGTGAAGAAATTAGTTATGTTTTCTAATGAGTATGTGCCAAAGCAGGGGACGATTGGCGAAACCTCCCCTGCCCTATGGCATACCTATTATATTATTTAAACAAGTTCAGTTTTACGAACACCTCGATGGCTTGATATTCGGCCATACCCAGCAGGTCGTACATACGAGCGGTGTTTTGGTTACGCTCTTCGGCACGTTGCCAGAACTCGCGAGCATCCTCACCCGGGAAAGGTACGATGTCTTTTTGCGAGAGGTGTTTGTAAATAGCGTGGCGTTTCTTGATAACCTCGTCGGGGCTCAGGGGCACAGCCATATCTACCATGTCGAGCTCCCACTCTTGCCAAGCACCACGATACAACCACAGGTTGCAATCTTTTACCCAATCTTCGTCTTTGAGTTGCTCCATAGCACCCAAAACGGCCTCGATACATACGCGGTGAGTTCCGTGCGGGTCTGCCAAGTCACCTGCGGCGTAGATTTGGTGAGGTTTAATCTCTTGCAACAAAGCTTTGATGATGTCGATGTCGGCTTGGCTCAACTCGCCTTTCTTCAAACCACCGGTCTCATAGAACGGCAAGTTCAAGAAGTGAGCGTGGTCCATAGGTACACCGAAGTGACCAACGGCAGCCTTAGCCTCGCCACGACGGATTGCGCCTTTGAGCGACAGCAATGCACGCGGGTCGGGTTCGCCGGCCTTTTTGTTTTTAATCATCTCTTTCACCTCGTCGTAACGATTTTCGAGTCCGCACTCACGAGCGGTGTCCAGAATTTGCATTACCACGTCATCGTGTACTGCAAAGTTACCCGAAGTCTCGTAAGCGATATGAACATCGTGACCTTGCTCGGCCAGACGGCACAGAGTACCACCCATCGAAATCACGTCATCATCGGGGTGCGGCGAGAATACAACCACACGTTTGGGGAAAGGTAGTGCACGCTCGGGACGAGTCGAATCGTCTGCATTGGGTTTACCGCCGGGCCAACCGGTGATGGTGTGTTGCAGGTCGTTGAACACTTTGATATTAATCGAGTCGTAAGAGCCTGCTACATCCAGCAGTTGTCCCAGCGAGTTGTCGATATAATCTTTGTAGGTAAGTTTCAAGATAGGTTTGCCAACCTTACCGCACAACCATACAACAGCCTTGCGGATGAATTTGGGTTGCCAATCGCAGGTTCCTACCAACCACGGAGTTTTAACACGGGTCAGGTTTTGGGCTGCGGTTTCGTCAACAACCATCTCGATGTTGTCGTGCTCTTGCAGATAGGTTGCGGGGCAGTCACTGCTTACCTCGCCTTCTACGATGTTGCTCACAACATCCGATTTCTCTTCACCCCAAGCGGTCAGGATGATGCGTTTGGCATCCATAATGGTGTCGATACCCATAGTAATGGCTTTCGAGGGAACCTCCTCGTCACTACGGAAGCCTTCCGAAATCGACGACAGCGAGTTGTTGTTCAGAACAACCATACGGGTTTTGGTGTTGTAGAATGCACCTGCTTGGTTGAAACCGATTTGGCCCTTCACACCGGTGCCGAGCAGCATCAGGTCGATACCGCCACAGGCTTTGATTTTGGCCTCATAGGCAGCGCAAGCTTGTTGAACTTTGTCAATACTTACCAAACCATCGGGGATGTTGATGTTCTCGGGAGCTATATCAACTTGGCTGAGCAGATCCTCGTGCAATAAGTTGTAGCGGCTTTGGAGATGCGCCGGCGAGATAGGATACAACTCGTCGAGTGCAAAAATAACCACATTCTTGAAGCTTACTTTACCCTCTTTGTGTTTGGCCACAAGTTGGCGATAGATGCCAACGGGCGATTTGCCGGTGGTCAGACCCAGCACGAATTTGCCTTCCGATGCGGGTTTGTTATTAATGGCTTCAATAATCTTGTCGGACACATAGTCTGCCGCGTCGGACTCTGTGCTCAACAGAGTTGTGTTCACCTTTTCGTAGCGACATACGATGTCACGAGGTTCGGCGCCCTGAACGAGGCCACCCTCCTTGTGAAGTTTGTAGTTGCTTTTCATCTTCTTAATACTTTAAAGATTATTATTTTGTTGTTACAAATTTTTCGTAATACTTGATGTAGGCTTCGTTAACCAAGCGGTTGCCCCACGGGGTGGGATAATCGCCCGAGAAATACCAATCGCCATCGTTGCCGGCACAAGCCTCGGCCAAGCCTTCGAGAGATTGATATACAATGCTGATTTCACAACCAATATCCTCGGGAGTTACCATTGCGGCAATCTTACGGGTGATTTGGTCGGCGGTGAAGGGCATATAAATCTTCTTGACGAAGTTTTGCTCATAGCAGGTACCGTCTTCCAACGCTTTGCGGCACTCCTCATACACGCTGTCAATCAGTTCGGATTGTCCCGTTTCGTGCAACAGTTCGATTGCGGCATTGAACGCGATAAACTCTTCCATACGCGACATATCAATACCATAGTAGTCGGGATAGCGCACTTGCGGAGCCGACGACACAACCACAATCTTGCGGGGATGCAGGCGACCCAACATTTGAAGAATACTTTGACGCAGGGTTGTACCGCGCACGATACTATCGTCGATTACCACCATATTGTCTACATACGGAGTGATGCAACCCCAAGTTACGTCATAAACGTGGGCTGCCATATCGTCGCGTGTACCACCTTGGGCGATGAACGTACGGAGTTTGATATCCTTAATGGCAATTTTCTCGGTACGAACCTTCGACGAGAGGATTTGGTGGATTGCCGCCTCATCCTTTTCGGGCAGGGCCAAAATCTTGGCAACTTTAATATCGTTAAGGTATTCGTTCATACCCTCGACCATACCGAAGTACGACACCTCGGCAGTATTGGGGATAAACGACAGAATGGTGTGGTCAATATCGTAGTCCACCTCACGAAGGATGTCATCAACCAACAATTTACCCAACATCTTGCGCTCTTTGTAAATATCGGCATCGCTACCGCGGCTGAAATAGATACGCTCAAACGAGCAGGGACGAGGATTGATAGGCTCCAAAATCTGCTCAAATACCACCTCACCACTCTGTTTGATAAACAGTGCTTGGCCGGGTTGCAACTCTTTGATAGATTCATAAGGAACATTCATTGCGGTTTGGATAACGGCTCGCTCGCTGGCAATAGCCACCACATTCTCGTCAATGTAGTAGTGTGCCGAGCGAATACCCCACGGGTCACGCATAGTAAAACTATAACCGCTACCCGTTACTCCGGTCATTACATAACCACCATCCCATTTGGCCGAAGCCTCACGTAGGATGGGAGCAAAATCAATTTCACGCTCGACCATTGTATTCAGGTCGTGACCGTGATAACCCATTTCCGAGTATTTGTCGTATAGTTTCTCGCACTGACGGTCGAGCATATATCCGAGTTGTTCGAGTAGAACGTGTGTATCGGCGCTGCGGCGAGGGTGTTGACCCTGCTCTACAAGTTCGTCAAACACGTTTTGCACATTGGTGTAACCGAAGTTTCCCGCAATACAAAGAGTTCTGCAACGCCAATTGCTGCGACGCAAGTAAGGGTGCACATAATCCATACCTCGTTGGCCTCCGGTGGCGTAACGCAAGTGACCCAGATAGAGTTCGCCGATATAAGGGCGGTTAGGATGCTCTTCGCTTTGGCGAATCACATCAAAGATGGTAGAGATAGCACTGCTACCCAGTGCTCGTTCGCGCGCTATGTACTCTTGACCAGGTGCCGTATTTACTTTAACACACGCAACTCCCGCTCCCTCCTGACCACGGTTGTGTTGTTTCTCCATCATCAGATAGAGTTTGTTTAGTCCGTAGTGGTCGGAATCGTAAAAGGACATAGGTTTGAGTAGTCTGATTTGAACAATTCCGCATTCGTGTTTGATAGCGTCGCTCATAATTTTAAGTAGTGTAAAATTTGTATTTGGTGTTTATTCACGCAAATGTAATGATTCTATATGAATTTTCCTCACGAAAAACGACCAATTCTTATATTTTTCAAAAAAAATGAGCAATGCTGTTTTTTTTCGATGGTTTTTATTAAATTTGCGGTCACGATTGATTTTTTTAGACATCATGTACGATTCATATGGCTATTCTAGCAACCGCTCTGTCGCAGTGGCTGTCATTGGCGCCGGAAACCGCGCCAGAAAATATTTGGAGTATGCAATAATGCACCCCGATGAATTGAATATCGTGGCTATTGTTGATCCCGTAGATATTCGACTCCATCAGTTGTCCGACAAGTTCGATATCCCCGCAAAGCATCGTTTCAATAATTACTATGATTTCTTTGCCGCCGACATCAAACTTGATGCTGTGATGATTTGTACGCCCGAGGACAAACACTTCGAGCCTGCAATGATGGCTATCGAAAAGGGATATAATATCCTGTTGGAGAAGCCTATTGCTCAACGTCTTGAAGAGTGTGAGGCTATCGCCAAAGGTGCCCGCGAAAAGAATTTGGTTGTGGGTGTGTGCCACGTATTGCGTTTCCACCCCTACTTTATGAAAATCAAAGAGATTATCGACTCGGGTGACCTGGGTGAGGTAATCTCGTTCAACCATACCGCCGACATCAATCTCGACCGTGTAACTCACGGATTTGTTCGAGGTAGTTGGAACCGCGCCGAGAAAACCAACCCTATGCTTATTTCGAAGTGTAGCCACGATGTCGATTTGGCTTTGTGGATGGTTGGCTCCAAATGTAAAAAAGTTAGTTCATTTGGCTCATTGCGTTGGTTTAAGGCCGAGAATGCGCCCAAAGGTGCAGCCGATCGTTGTATCCACTGCCCCGATTATATCGAGAGCAAATGTCCTTACTCGGCAATCGACCTCTACAAGGTGCGCCACGATTGGGTAGCCAACTTTGACGTTCCCGAGGATAGCACTTTGGACCACGTCTTGGACCGCGAATTGGCCCAAGGTCCTTATGGACGTTGCGTGTATCGTTGTGACAACAACGTTGCTGACCACCAAATGGTTAATATCGAAACCGAGAACGAAGTTACTGCATCGTTTACTATCAATGCCTTCACTCTCAATGATTGTCGTTTCACCCAAGTGAATCTGACTCACGGCGAGATTACCGGTAACGAGAAGAAACTGACGGTACGTCGTTTCCGTGAGCGTACCACCGAGGTGTATGATTTCAGTCATATTGCCGATATGCCGTTCCACGGAGGTTCGGATTTGCGCTTGGTTGCCGACTTTATTGAGGCTGTTCGCAACCCCAATCA
>JAFTYJ010000034.1 GCA_017464745.1 Rikenellaceae bacterium
CTGAATGGATATTTCAAAAAGCCCGCCGACTTCGACCCCAACAAAAAGTACCCCGTGCTGATGACCCAATACAGCGGTCCCGGCTCGCAACAAGTGACCAACTCGTGGGGTATCGGCTGGGAGGATGTGTTGGTGCAGAACGGCTATGTGGTGGCTTGTGTCGATGGACGCGGTACGGGCTATCGTGGCGAGGAGTTCAAAAAGTGCACCTATCGCAACCTCGGCAAGTTGGAGGTTGAGGACCAAATCTCGGCAGCCCGCTATCTGGGCACTCTGCCGTGGGTTGACGCATCGCGTATCGGAATTTATGGTTGGAGTTTCGGAGGCTTTATGGCCCTGAACTGCATCCTCAAAGGTGCCGACGTGTTCAAGATGGCGATTGCCGTGGCCCCCGTAACTTCGTGGCGCTACTACGACACCATCTACACCGAGGTCTACAATGGTCTGCCCCAAGACAATGCCGAGGGCTATGACGACCCGTCGCCCATCAACCACGCCGACAAACTCAAAGGCAAACTGCTCATCTGCCACGGCTCGGCCGACGACAATGTGCACCCCCAAAACGCTATCGAAATGGTGCGTGCGCTGGGCAAAGCGGGCAAACTGTTCGATATGATGTACTACCCCGATGCCAACCATAGTATGGTTCCCGGCTTTGGTAATGCGGTACGTCAAAAGATGGTGGACTACACATTGACCAACCTGTAATCCGCCCCAACATTAATAATCCGACCAACCAAAAACACAGGGAACAACAGACAAAGCAAACAGACAGACACACAAATGTTGAAAAGAGCACTACTCTTATTGATGATTGCGGGTGGACTGGGACTTTCGACCGCCCGTGCGACCAACAACAACGCTTACACCCCCACCGCCACAACTCAAACCCGCGGTGCTGTCACCGGTTGTGTGACCGATGCCAAGGGTGCACCTATCTCGTATGCCAATGTGAGCATCAAGAAGGCCGCCACAGGACAGGTTGTGGCCTCGGCAAGCACAATCACCGACGACAAGGGAATGTTCACCATCAAATCCCTCGCTTCGGGCGACTATGTGGCCGAGGTGACGTTCCTCGGATTCCAAACCACCGAGAAACCATTCACCGCCACCAGCCACGGAGCCAACCTCGGAACTATCGTGTTGAAGGAGGATGCACAATCCATCGACAAGGTTGAGGTTACGGGTGTGCGCTCGCAGATGCAGTTCGACATCGACAAAAAGGTGTTCAACGTTGACCAAAATATCGCCTCGACGGGAGGTTCGGCAAGCGACATCCTCAATAATATCCCCTCGGTGGAGGTCGATGGCGACGGCGAGGTGAGCCTGCGTGGCAACTCCTCGGTAACGGTGTGGATTAACGGCAAAGAGTCGGGTATTACGGCCGACAACCGCGCCCAAATCCTCGAACAGATGCCTGCCGAAACTATCGAAAAGATTGAGGTTATCACCAACCCCTCGGCCAAGTTCAGCCCCGAAGGTACGTCGGGTATCATTAACATTGTGCTCAAAGAGAACCGCTCGGCAGGTTACTACGGAGGTGTGAATGCCACCATTGACTCGAAGTTGGGCGGCAACGTGGGTGCCAATATCAACTATACCAGCAGCGTGGCCGACTTCTATGTCAATCTGGGTTATCGCCGCCACGTTCGCGACAATGGCTCGACAACCCTGCGCCAAAACTTTGCACTTGAAGATGCAACCCGCTCGCACGACCCCGGTCAGGAAATCTCGCGCATCTTAACTTCGGAGGATGGCGGAGGCGTGGGCAACAACGGCTTTGCACGCTTGGGCGCAACCTTCCACCTCACCAAAAAGGATGACTTGGGTTTTGCAGGTTTCGGTATGTTGGGAGGCCACTCCAATGACGAGGTTATCAACTATACCAGCACCGTTCCGGGCTCCTATACCTCGGCAGTGCGTCGTACCGACGGCCGCAACAAGATGATGGGTGGTCACCTCGAATTGAACTATCGCCACAAATTTGGCACCGACCACACGCTGGATGCTATCGTGGCCTACGACATCTGGGATATGGAGGGCAACAACGATTACTCCCAAACCTCCTACTATCCGGTCGATACCACACGCTCGTACCAACGCCAACTTACCGATATGCGTAACAGTGGTTGGACGGCCCAAATCGACTATCTGAACAAACTCAACGACAACCACCGCATTGAGGCGGGTTACAAGGGTACAATCAACGGCGAGAACAGCCCCGCACGCTACTCGGCAGGCACCTCGGCCGACGACCTCGCACCGCTCTATGCGCTCTACAACGACTTCTCCTACAACCAAAATATCCACGCCCTCTACTTCAACTATGCGGGTAAGGTTCGCCGCTTTGGTTATCAGGTGGGTCTGCGTGGCGAGCACACCTCGATGCGCACCCGTTCGCTGGGTTATGAGCCTTCGAGCGAGGAGCAGGAGTGGTACACCAACCAATACTTCAAGGTGTTCCCCAGCGTGTTCTTGTCGTACTCGTTCCCCAAGGACCACGAACTGCAAATCAACTACACGCGACGTATCCAACGTCCGCGCGGCCACCAACTCAACTCGTTCCGCAATATGAGCGACTCGCTCAATGTGTCGTATGGTAACCCCCTGCTCGACCCGCAGAATGCCAACGCCTTTGAGTTGAACTACATCAAGAGTTGGGAGAACCATATCCTGTCGGTGTCGGCCTACTATCGCTCTACCGACGAGGTTATCCAACGTATCAATTACTTGGACGGCGGTGTGATGATGAGCACCTTTGCCAACGTTACCCGCAGCCAATCGGCGGGTGTCGAACTTGTTGCCAAAAACAAACTCTGGCAATGCCTCGACCTTACAACCACGGTAAACCTCTACTACTCGGCAATGTCGGGTTTCACCTACTATCCCCCCGTCGAAGGTGCCGAGGCGGTTACGGGCGATGGCAATAGCAACTTCTCGTGGGATGCGCGTCTGGTTGCCAACCTGACCCTGCCGCTGGGATTCTCGTTGCAGGTTACGGGCGGTTACAATTCGCGCCGTGTGTTGGCACAGGGTTTCTCGATGGGCAACTACTTTGTGGATGCAGGTATTCGCAAGTCGTTTGACGGCAAGTGGTCGCTGGCTCTCAACTGCCGCGATATTTTCAACTCGCGCGGTCGCCACAGCGTAACCGAGGGTAAGGGATTCATCCAAGACTCGGAGCGTTGGTGGGGAGGTCGCCGATTCCGCCTTACCGCATCGTACTCGTTTGGTAATATGAAGCCTATCCGCCCCCGAAATGCCGGCCAAATGCAGGATGGTGGCGATATGGGCGGCTATGATATGGGCGAGGAGTAGACCTTTTGCACTGTAATATAGTGCTTGCCACAAGGGTGGGCACGATTTTGGCACTCGTTGAAGTTCTAAATTTTTGGAACTATGAAACGAGTGCTTTTTTTTGTGTTGGCGAGTGCCGTGATGCTGGGTTGCCGTGGCCGCCGCCCCGATGCACCTATGGCTCCGCAGGTGGTCAAAACCGCCATCGCCACAGCCCCAACCGCCATTAGCCGCGACTATGCAGGAATGGCTACGGCTGACCACTCGACCAACCTCGCTTTCAAGGTCGGTGGTCAGGTTGTGGCCTTTGATGTCAGCGAGGGCGAGTATGTGCGCAGTGGCCGTGTGGTTGCCGAAATCAACCCCCGTGACTATCAACTTGCCTATGATGCGGCCAAATCCTCGTATGATGCAGCCTCGTCGGCCCTCACGCGTGCGCGCCGATTGCTCGAACGACAGGCCATATCCCAGAGCGAATACGAAACAGCCGAAAATAACTATGCAGGTGCGCTGGCAACCTATCGTAACGCGGGTGATGTGTTGGGCGATACCCGACTGCGCACCCCTATTTCGGGCATTGTCGAGCGTAAGTATGTAGATACCTACCAACGGGTGTCGGCTGGCGAGGTAGTGGTACGTATCGTTGACCCCGTGACCCGCACCGTCAAGTTCACTATGCCCGAGAGCGGAATACCACTGCTCGAAGACCCCTCGACCCGATTCTCGGTGAGGTTCGACAACTACCCCGACATACGTTTTGATGCACGACTCAAAGATTGGGTGCGCACCTCGGCCGATGGCACGGGAGTCCCTGTAAGCCTTGCGGTTGAGGTGTCGGACGGCTACGAGATAGCCCCCGGTATGGCCTGTACCATACGCCTTGCTGTGGCGGGCGATAGTAGCGAGGTGGTAGTTCCGTTGTCGGCCGTGTGGACCTCGCTCGAAAGCCCCGAACCCCAGGTGTGGGTGGTCGAGAATGGCCGTGTGCGTGCCACCAAGGTGAGCCTCGGTGCGCTGTATGGCAGCGACCAGGTGGTGACGCGTGGTGTCCGTGTTGGCGAGCGTGTTGTGGTGGCAGGTGTCTATAAATTGTCGAACGGTCAGTCGGTGACCATAATCCCCAACTAATGCTATGAGATTGACTCGTTATTCGCTCTCCCATCCGAGTGTGGTGGGATTCTTTATTGCGGTGTTGCTGGTTGGAGGTGTGGTGTCGTTCTTTACGCTCGGCAAGAAGGAGGACTCGCCCTTTGTAATCAAACAGGCTGTGGTGACGGTGCGCCTGCCGGGAGCCTCGCCCGTCGAGGTCGAACAACTGCTCACCGAACCCGTCGAAAGTGAGTTGCAGGGCCTGCGCCATATCGACAACATAACCTCATCGTCGCACTTCGGCTATGCGCGTATCGTTGTGGAACTCCGTGCCGACACCCCGCCCGAAATCATACCCCAGATGTGGGATGAGTTGCGCCGCAAGATGCTTAACATCCAGAGCCGACTGCCTGCCCGCACCGAGCCAATCGAGGTTACCGACGACTTTGGCGATGTGTTCGGGCTCTACTATGGCCTCAAAGCCGAAGAGAGTATCACCCCCGAGGAGTTGCGTACTGCGGCCCACACCTTGCGACGACAAATTGTGACCCTGCCGGGCGTTGCCAAGGTGGTGCTGTTTGGCGAGCAGATGCCCGTGGTCGAAATCCGTATAAGCCGTGCACGACTCACCACCTTTGCGGTGCGCCCCGAGGCTATAATCGCTGCTGTGGGTGCCCAGAATACCATTGTCGATGTGGGCGAACGCAATGCAGGGGATTTGCAGATAAGGGTCATCGAGCCTACGGCCTACGTCTCGCTTGAAGATATTGGTGCCCAACTGCTGATGTCGTCCGACGGCCGTCAGGTGGCACTTAGCGACATCGCAACCATTACCCGTGGCTATGCCGACCCACCCTCGCAACTGATGCGTATCGACGGTTGCCGAGCCATCGGAATGGGCGTTTCGACCGAGAAAGGGAGCGATGTTGTACGTACGGGTGCTGCTGTGGCTGCCGAGTTGCAACGACTGTGCAAGTTCATTCCGCTGGGCGTCGAGGTGGTCGAACTCTACCCCGAGGACCGCATCGCCCAACAAGCCAACAATACCTTTATAATAAACCTTTTGGAGTCGGTGGCTATCGTGGTGCTGATGGTTATGCTGGCGATAGGTCTGCGGGCGGGTGTGTCCATAGGTTTGTCGCTGTTGCTGGCTATTGGAGGTACGCTGTTGCTTATGGGGCCGCTGGGCGAGGGACTTAACCGAACTTCGCTGGCGGGATTTATCATTGCAATGGGAATGTTGGTCGATAATGCCATTGTAGTGACCGACAACACACGCTCGCTGCTGAGTCGGGGAGTGGGGCCGGTGACAGCCTCAATCGAAGGCGCACGTGTTGCGATGTGGGGATTGCTGGGTGCAACGCTCATCGCCATTGTGTCGTTTCTGCCGCTCTATTTGGCCGATTCGTCGGTGTCGGAGATTGTGCAACCGCTGTTTGTGGTGCTTGCCGTGTCGCTGGGGCTGAGTTGGCTACTTGCACTTACCCAGGTGCCGCTGCTCAACAGCCGACTGCTGCGACCTGCACCCACACCTCCCGACGACGTACCCCGTGGTGACGGAGTTATAGGGTGGTGCATACGACACAAGTGGTTGACCGTGGTGGGGGCTTATGTGTTGTTTGGAGGCTCGCTGTGGGCGCTGAGCGTTATGCCCAAGGACTTTTTCCCAAACCTCGACAAACCATATTTCAGAGCCGATGTACGCCTGCCCGACGGCTACAATATCGATGACTCGGAGCGCACGGCCGCTCAACTCGAACGATGGTTGCTCGCCCGCTCCGAGGTGCGCCGAGTGTCGGTGGCTATGGGTGCAACTCCTCCACGCTACTACCTTGCTTCGGGCTCGGTGAGTGGCTCACCGGGGTTTGCCAACCTGCTGGTCGAACTGCACTCCAAACGCTACACCGAACGCATCTGCGAGGAGTTTACGGCGTGGGTGCGTGACTCGCTGCCCGATGTGTGGATTCGTCCGTCGCTGTTCCGCCTGTCGCCTGCGCCCGAGGCGGCCATAGAGTTTGGTTTTGTGGGACCCAATGTCGATACCCTCGCCCGACTTACAACCCTCGCACTCGATATTATGCGTGCCGACGAGCGATGTGTCAATGTTCGTAGTAATTGGGGTAACCGTGTGACGGTGTGGCGACCCGTCTATTCGCAGGCTCGTGGCTCGCGGTTGGGCATAAGCCGTGAGGATATGGCGCGCTATACCACCATCGCAACCACGGGCTACACCCTCGGGCAGTTCCGCGAGGGCGACCGCTACATCCCCATAGTGCTCAAAGACGACGGCACCGACCGCTCGTCGCTGACCAACCTGCGAAGCCTGCCCATATTCTCTCGTAGCGGCAAGGTCTATCCCCTTGAACAAACCGTGTCGCACTTTGATGTGGGTTATGAGTTTGCGACCCGCCACCGCTACAACTCTTCGCCCGTAATGATGGCGCAATGCGACCCTGCACAAGGAGTCAATACCGTGGCCCTGTACGAACACCTGCGAGAGAGCCTCGATAGCCACCTGAATCTGCCAGCAGGCTACTCGCTTCGAGTGTTTGGTGAACAGGAGGGGCAATCTGAAAGCAACCGCGCATTGGCAGCACAACTTCCTCTGACTCTTGTTCTTATATGGACAGTGTTGTTGCTGTTGTTTGGCGATTATCGCCGTTCGGCAGTGGTGTTGCTCACCGTGCCACTGATTGTTATCGGTTTGGTTGCGGGGTTGTTGGTAACCGCTCGCCCGTTCGATTTCTTCTCGTTGTTGGGGTTGCTGGGATTGGTGGGTATGAACATCAAAAACGCTGTAATCCTTGTGGACTCGGTGGGCCGATGTGCCGACTACGAAACACTTGTGGCCGCCACCCGACGACGTGTGTTGCCCGTGTGCCTGGCCTCGGGAACAACCGTACTCGGTATGCTCCCTCTGGCATTTGATGCAATGTTCGGCAGTATGGCGGTCGGTATTATGGGCGGTTTGGTTGTCGCCACGGGACTCACGGTGCTGGTGCTTCCCGCGTTCTATGCAATATGGTTCGGAATATCTAAAAACTCGACGTTATGACAACAAAACAGACTCTTGTGATGTGCGCCGCAATGGTGTGGTGCATCACCGCTTCGGCACAACTCTCGCTTATGGACTATCGCTCACGGGTCGAGGCTTACAGCCTTACCTTAGCCGAGGCCGAGCAGGGTATTGAGGGTTCCGAAGCACGACTACGTTTTGCACGACGGGGCTACCTGCCGCGACTCGATGCGTCGGGTGACTTCTATGTCAATTTCCGCACGCAACGTACCTCCGATGGCACATTTATCCGACCATACTCCTTTGGTGTGTCGCCCGTCATCTCCCAGAAACTGTGGGATGGAGGGGCTACACGCGCTACCGTGGGAGCCGCCACCGCCGACCTCGAAATTGCACAAGGCAACCTCGCACTCACCGCCCTCGAAGTGCGCTATACGGCCGATTATGCCTATTGGAATTTGTTGGCTACCACTCATTTACAACTCGCGCGCGAACATTATACCTCGATTGTACGCTCGCTCAAAGAGGTGGTTGAGGCGCGGTTCGACGACGGCTATACGGGCAAGGGCGACCTGCTTATGGTCGAGGCCCAACTCAGTGATGCTGTCTACAATCAGATTGTGGCCGAACAGACCGCAGTCAAGGCGCGACACAACTTCAATATCCTGATGGGCGAGAGCGTCGGGGCTCTGTGGCAACCCACCGATTCGCTGTCGGTTGCGCCTCCTATGCCCACGCGTGTGGCTCTCGACGAGGTGGTCGCTCGACGTGCCGATGTGCAGAATGCCATAAGCGAGATTGAGCGTGCCGAGTGGGGCGTTCGTGCCGCAGCGGCCGATTTTAACCCCTCGGTGTCGATGAATGTTTCGGCCTCCTATGCCACCGTGTCGCCCAACCTCCGAACGCGTATGATTCTTGACGGAGGGGCGGGGGTTTCGCTCAATATTCCAATCTTTGCGTGGGGTCAGCGTCGTCAGGCCGTGCGTTCGGCGCGAAGTGTTGTGGCACAGCGACAACTCGCCCTCGGGCGTGTGCTCGACCAGGTCGAACAGCAGGAGGCCGATGCGTGGAGCGATGTCGAAAAGACACGATACGAGGTACAGCAGAGCGAGGCGGCACTCGGCATTGCGGCCGAGAATCTCTCGCTCAGCACCTTCTCTTACACCGAGGGTCAGACGGCCATTCTTGATGTATTGTCGGCGCAGTTGTCGTGGATTCAACTCTTC
>JAFTYJ010000035.1 GCA_017464745.1 Rikenellaceae bacterium
GCACGAGCGACTGTATTTGGCAGTCGCTTTTTTTTTTTGGGATAAATGCACTCGTTCAGCGTGTTGCGCCTCGGCAGACTTGTCTATGGTCGGTTGTTGTTTGCTATGCAAATATTCGTGCTTGCTGTGCGATTGTGTCTGAAAAGAGATTTTCGCCACATCGCCCATCAATCCCGACAATCTTTGATTGCAACAACCTCCCTTCGGTTTGCTCTCGGCTTCTGCCGCCGTTCGAGTCCCGCTGCTGCGTGTTCGATAATCTGGCACGATATTGTACGAAACAAGCGACCCGAATAGGTCGCTTGTGAGGAGTTGTCGCGAATTATCGCTCGCTTTTTTGGCGTTTGCCAACCACCGTCGCAAGTTTAATTATGCCGGAATAACACTCACAGCGTCGCAAACGAAGCGTATAAATGCCATTATGCAGACGTGCGGATTCTATGACGAGGCGGGAGAGTTTGCATATTTGGTAGGTCTGCCGGGCAAGAGTGGTGTTGGTGGCGGTATAGTAGCGATTTATCCGTTGCAATATTCGGTTGCGGTATGGAGTCCGCGTCTAAACAGCAAAGGTAACTCGGTGATGGGTATCAAAGCGCTCGAATTGCTGACAACCGAGACCCAAGAGTCGATTTTCTAATCACTCAGCCCCCCCCAAAAAAAAGAGGAACAAGACAAGACCGTCTTGTTCCTCTTTTAGTTATCGGATCGGTGACAAAACCTGCCACCCTCCCCTCGCCCCCGGACTACATACGGTCGGGAACGTTGATACCCATCAGGCCCATACCTTTGGCTACTACACCTGCAACCTGCTCGGCCAAACGCAGACGGAAGTTACGCACCGAAGCGTTCTCCTCGCGCAAAATCGAGTGGTCGTGGTAGTAACTATTGAAGGTCTTGCACAGTTCATAAACGTAGGCACCCACAATCGACGGAGCAAAATTTTGGGCAGCCGAAGCCACAATCGAAGGATACTCCGTAAGGGTTTTAATCAGTTCAACCTCCTCGGCCAGCAACTCAACCTGCTCGGCAGCCGAATAGTCGATACCTGCCTCAGCCGCCTTACGCAACACCGATTTGATACGAGCGTGGGTGTATTGGATGAACGGACCGGTATTACCATTGAAATCGATACTCTCGCGCGGGTCGAACAACATAGTTTTGCGAGGGTCAACTTTGAGGATAAAGTATTTGAGTGCACCCAAACCAATCATAGCGGTGATTTGGTCTTGCTCCTCGGGGGTGAGTCCGTCGAGTTTGCCGAGTTCGGCCGACATATCGCGGGCAGTACCAATCATCTCGGCTACCAGGTCGTCGGCATCCACTACGGTACCTTCACGCGATTTCATCTTACCCTCGGGCAGTTCGACCATACCATACGACAGGTGGTAGATATTGTCACTCCAATCGTAGCCCAACTTTTTGAGCACAAGTTTGAGCACCTCGAAGTGGTAGTTTTGTTCGTTACCCACCACATAAATCATCTCGTCGAGCGAGTTGTCCTCCCAACGGCGGAAGGCGGTACCCAGGTCTTGGGTCATATATACCGAAGTGCCGTCGCCACGCAACAGCAGTTTTTGGTCCAAACCATCGGCCGTAAGGTCAATCCACACCGAGTTGTCCTCTTTGCGGAAGAATACGCCTTTGGCAAGTCCCTCATCTACGATACTCTTACCAAGCAGATAGGTTTGCGACTCATAGTACACCTTATCGAAATCCACGCCCAGGGCCTTATAGGTTACATCGAAGCCTTCGTACACCCAGCCATTCATCTTCTCCCACAGGGCAATAACCTCGGCATCTTTGGCCTCCCACTTGCGCAACATCTCTTGGGCGCCACGCATAATGGGTGCTTGTTTTTTGGCCTCATCCTCGCTCATACCCTCGGCTACGAGTTGTTTGATTTGCTCTTTGTAGTGTTTGTCAAACTCCACATAGTATTTACCAACCAGGTGGTCGCCTTTCATACCGCTCGACTCGGGAGTCTCGCCCTGGCCATATTGTTGCCAAGCAATCATACTCTTGCAAATGTGAATACCACGGTCGTTCACAAGGTTCACTTTGATGACGTTGTGGCCTGCGGCTTTGAGGATTTGGGCGACCGAATAACCGAGCAGATTGTTACGGATGTGACCCAAGTGGAGAGGTTTGTTGGTATTGGGCGACGAGTACTCAATCATCACGGTCTTGCCACTGTCGGCAGCAACACCAAACGATTTGTCGGCACAGATGTCGTCAAAACGCTCGCCCCAGAATGTGGGATTGAGCGAGATATTCAAAAAGCCTTTGATGACGTTGTATTCGGTCACCATCGGGCAGTCGGCTTTGAGAGCCTCACCGATTTCGACAGCAGTTGCTTCGGGTGCTTTGCGGCTGGTTTTGAGCAGGGGGAATACCACCAATGTGTAGTCGCCCGAGAACTCTTTGCGAGTTTTCTGGATTTGTACCAGCGCGGGATTAACCTCACCGTAGAGTTTGGTTACGGCCTCCACGGCAGCCGTCTGAATCAGTTGTTCGATATTCATAGTGACGTGTATTTCCTTGAATGAGCCGCAAATTTAGCGATTTTATGCGAGATTTCGTATCTTTGTGCGCTAATTATTATCAAAGTATGAAAATTGCCGACTTGGATTTGGGCGCACAGCCGCTATTTTTGGCTCCAATGGAGGATGTTACCGACCCCTCGTTCCGCCATATGTGCAAAGAGTTCGGTGCCGATATGGTTTATACCGAGTTCATTTCGAGCGACGGATTGATTCGTGATGCCGCCAAATCGCTGGCCAAACTCAACATCGATGATGCCGAGCGACCCGTGGGTATTCAAATCTATGGCCACCTGATTGAGCCCATGGTCGAGGCTGCGCTCCGTGCCGAGGCTGCGAGGCCCGATGTGATTGATATTAACTTCGGGTGCCCCGTCAAGAAGATTGCCTCGCGAGGTGCAGGTAGCGGTATGATGAGGGATGTGCCGCTGATGGTCGAGATGACACGTCGCATTGTCGAGGCCGTAAAACTCCCCGTGACGGTCAAAACACGCCTCGTTTGGGACGACGACAACAAGAATATCGAAGACATTGCACTGCGCTTGCAGGATGTGGGTATCAAGGCGCTCACAATTCACGGCCGCACCCGTGCCCAAATGTACAAAGGCGAGGCCGATTGGACACTTATTGGCAAAATCAAAAACGACCCGCGAATTACAATCCCCATTATCGGTAATGGCGACATTGACTCGGCAATAAAAGCACGTGAGGCTTTTGAGCGCTATGGGGTTGATGGTGTGATGATTGGTCGTGCAACCTATGGCCGTCCGTGGATTTTCCGCGAGGTGCGCCACTATCTGCAAACAGGCGAACTGTTGCCCCAACCGTCGGTATTGGAGCGTGTCGAAATAGCCAAACACCACCTGCGTAAATCTATCGAAATCAAAGGCGAGAAGGTGGGCGTATTGGAGATGCGTCGCCACCTGACCAACTACTTCAAGGGAATCCCCGATTTCAAGGCCTATCGTATGAAACTTGTCACCGAGATGGATGTTGACACAATTCTTGCTACGTTGGACCTTGTGGGCGAACGTTTTGGCGGTGTCGATACCTCGGAGTGTGTTCCCCCTTCGTTATCTCACGAAATTTAGAATATTATGAAAGTTATTGCAATAAACGGAAGTCCCCACAAAGAGGGCAATACCGCGCTGGCTCTCGGCGTACTCAGCGAGGAGTTGGCAAAATTCGATATCGAAACCGAAATCGTACACATCGGCAACCGTCCCATTCACGGATGTATGGCTTGCGGTGTGTGTGCCAAACGACGCAACTTGACCTGTGCCATTGACGACTGTGTGAACGAGGTGCTGCCGCGAATGGCCGAGGCCGATGCCATTGTACTTGGCTCGCCTGTATATTATGCAGGTATTGCAGGCACAATGAAGTGTTTCCTCGACCGCGCGTTCTACACCGCTTCGGCAAGTGGAGGAAAATTTGCGGGCAAGGTGGGTGCCGCAGTGGTGGCTGCCCGACGAGGTGGAGCAACCGCAACCTTTGCGGGATTGAACTACTATCTCCAAATTTCGCAAATGATGATTCCCGGTTCGAGTTATTGGAATATGGTTCACGGTCGTGCGCAGGGTGAGGCTGTGTGCGACGAGGAGGGTACACAGACCATTCGTCACTTGGCACGAAACATTGCGTGGATGCTCCGAATGAAGGCGTGCGCCGCCGACAGCGTTCCCGCGCCGGAGTACGAGCCGATAGTCCGCACACAAATCTCTGACCGACTCAAATAGTTAGGACTCACAACAACAATAGCCGACTCCCACAAGTCGGCTATTGTTGGGTGAGGGGATTTCAACCTCGAC
>JAFTYJ010000036.1 GCA_017464745.1 Rikenellaceae bacterium
AGTGGTGCCACCGCACAATTTGCCGATATTGACACCGAACGACGAGCCACCGAAATGGTGGGTCGCGAGTTTTGCATCCAAGTGGACGACGACCGCGAGGATGACGAGTTCTATATGGAGGACCTTGTGGGCTTCCGCGCCGAGGTTGGCGAAGGCATCGAGGGCGAGATTATCGACTATATTGACAGCCCGCTCAACCCGCTTTTCGAAATTGGGATTGATGGCCGCGAGGTGCTCATTCCCGCAGTGGATGAGTTTGTGGCCGAAATAGACATTGAACAGAGGGTTGTAACATTCGAACTTCCCGAAGGAATGTTGTCACTTAATGATTAATTAAATCGAGAAAACACGAATATGAAACAAAAGGTAGTTGTCGGATTGTCCGGCGGTGTAGATTCGTCCGTTGCTGCGTGGGTGCTCAAAGAGCAAGGCTACGAGGTGATAGGACTCTTTATGCGCAACTGGCACGACACGACAGGTACTCTTTCGGGTGATTGTCCTTGGTATGACGACCAACTGTTTGCCGAATTGGTGGCTAAACGCTTGGACATTCCGTTTCATTATGTCGATTTGAGCGAGCAGTATCGCAAAAGGGTTGTGGATTATATGTTCTCGGAGTACGAGAAAGGTCGCACCCCCAATCCCGACGTGCTGTGCAACCGCGAAATCAAGTTCGATGTTTTTATGGAGGAGGCGTTTAAGTTGGGCGCCGACTTCGTTGCCACAGGTCACTACTGCCGCAAAGGCGAGGTAACGGTGGATGGCAAAACCTATTACCGACTGCTGGCCGGAAGCGATGGTAATAAAGACCAAAGTTATTTTCTGTGCCAACTCTCACAAGAGCAGTTGAGCCGTGCGCTGTTCCCCATTGGCGACATAATCAAGCCTGAGGTACGACGCATCGCCGAGGAGCAGAAACTCGCCACCGCAAAACGCAAAGACTCGCAAGGAATCTGTTTTGTGGGCAAGGTCGATTTACCCGTATTCTTACAACAAAAATTGGCCGCACAAAAGGGTAGAGTAGTGGAAATTTCACGCGATTGGGACGGCTACAAACGTGATATTGACCCTGCTAATCTGGCCGAACGCGCCAAACCTTATATTTATACACCCGAAGATGGCAAGGTCATCGGCGAGCACAACGGCGCACAATTCTACACTATCGGCCAACGCAAAGGACTCAACATCGGAGGACGACCTGAGCCATTGTTTATCATCGCTACTGATGTAGAACAAAATGTAATATATGTTGGTCAGGGAGAATCCCACCCCGGATTGTATCGTAGCGTACTGCACGTTTGTGCCGACGAAGTACACTGGGTACGCCCCGACCAAGCACTCCACAGTGGCGAAAGTCGACGTTTCGACCTGCGCATACGCTATAGCCAACCTCTGCAAGACGGTGTGGTTTAGATGCGTGATGAGTTTGCATATCTTATATTCGACACACCCCAACGCGGTGCCGCAGCAGGTCAGTTCGCCTCGTGGTACGACGGCGACGAGGTTATCGGCTCGGGTGTAATAAATTTCTAAAATCATTTCCGACACAAGAATGAAACGACTGCTTCTGTTTTGGACGATTGTTCTGTGGGCAACTCACGGACTCTACGCCCAAACGTGCGGCGTGGCATTCTATAATGTCGAAAATCTGTTTGACACCATCCCAAGTCCTTTCTACGACGACACCAAATTCACACCACAAGGGATATATCGCTGGGATACCGAGAAATATCGCAACAAACTCAAAGGGCTGGCACGCGTGCTCGATGAAATTCGTGCCGACGTGGTGGGATTGGCCGAGGTCGAGAACGAAGAGGTTGTTCGTGACCTTGTGCGCACCCTGCAAACGGATTACTGCTACATTCACCATACAAGCAACGACCACCGTGGCATCGATTTGGCATTTCTGTACAAAGGCGACAGATTCGAAGTTAAAAAATCCTGGCTCACACCAAGTTATGCCGGACGCGAATTCCTGAATGTCAAAGGATTGCTTATGGGCGATAGCATACAATTCATCGTCTGCCACCTTCCTTCGGTTTTCAACACCAAAAAGATTCGCGACAAAGCCCTCTCGGCTCTGGAATATCACGTCAAACTAACAATAGCGCGTAATCCCAATCATACGGTAGTGGTTATGGGCGATATGAACCGCGAATATACCCCCGAATTACAAAAACGGCTCGGGTACCAAGCCCCATTGCTTAAATTCGATAGTCTGGGCTACGGCTCTTACTACATCCAAGACCAATGGAAGTTAATCGACAACATCTTTGTATGCAATGGGCAGGATTTTTGTGTATCCAACAGCGGAATCTACATTCAGGCCTATATGTTGCATCGTACACAATACGGCCGTCAACCCTTCCGTACATTTGGAAGCAACTACTACATTGGCGGCATAAGCGACCACCTGCCGGTATATGTTATACTCGATTCACAGCACGGTCTAACTGTGAATTAATTAACATAACAATGTTTTGGTAAATTGTTAAAAAACACCTACTTTTGTAGGTCTTTTGAATGAATCCTCCTTTGCGTAGCAAAAAGAGCACTACCAAAGCGAAAAAACACACAAAAACACACTGAAATATTTAACTTTAACAGATATAAAAAAGATTATGCCAAACGTTAAGAGAGTTTACACCTTCGGTAACAAAGAGGCCGAGGGTAACGGAAAGATGAGAGAGTTGCTTGGCGGTAAAGGTGCCAACCTCGCCGAGATGAACCTTATTGGTATTCCCGTACCTCCGGGCTTTACCATCACCACCGACGTATGTTCGGAGTATTACAAACAAGGCAAAGAGGCCATCATTGAGGTGCTTCGCCCCGAGGTAGAGGCCGCAATGAAAGGTATCGAGAACCTGACCGGTCGCAAATTTGGCGACGCAGAACTTCCTCTGTTGGTTTCGGTTCGTTCGGGTGCTCGCGCTTCGATGCCCGGTATGATGGATACCATTCTTAACCTTGGTATGAATGACGAGGCCGTAGAGGCTGTTGCAAAATTGTCGGGC
>JAFTYJ010000037.1 GCA_017464745.1 Rikenellaceae bacterium
GAAGAGAACGACGGCAGACAGTAGATCGGTACACGTTCCAAACGTTTGTCCCCCACTTTGCGGTTGCTGTCCACATCCATCGAGACGTCGGTACGTCCTTTGTAGTCGTTGGGGTGGCATCCGTAGGTCATCTGCATTTTGCCTGTACCTTTCGGGTCGGGAATCAGCATACCTGTACAGATGGGGTCGTATTTGAGCGAGCCATCTTCCATTACCATAATCTGAACGAAAGCGCCCGGTTGTCCGGCCATACCTTCGGCGGCATACTCCTCGGCCAACAGACCCTCCGAATAGGGGTCCATAATGCGATATATTTCGGTTTCTTGGGCACGATAAATATCGGCTTGGTAGGCGTTGGCAAACAGACAGCTGTCGATGTAGGTACATTGACCAATCTTGTCGAAAGTAAGGCGGCGATTAACCGACACCACAGTTTGTGATTTGTTGGAAGGACTTACGCCATCCAGAATCTTCAAACGGATTTTGTACTTTTCGGTAAGACTCAACTCATCAATGTTGGTATAGTGGACTTGGGCGTATGCCATATTGGCTCCGTCGCGGAATATTACACGTTGGGTTGCCAGCGAGAATATACCTCGGGGGTCTTTCTCCAACCACTCGGCCTGCATAATTGTTTGCAGCGAGTCGTCGATGATAGTATCCTTGGGCATCAGAGCCTCGATTTCGAATTTCAGATTGGCAACGTTGTTGGTGGTATTACCGCGATAGACGGGTACCAACACCATATTGTTGTCCTCTTTACCTGTTTCGAGGTTCAGTACCGAAGCCGCAAAGGCGAATCCGTCCTCCTGACCCTCATAGAGCGTGCCGACAACATCCTGATTGCAGGCGGTGAACATTGCGACCACGGCTGCAAGTGCGATTAACTTTTGGCTAAGTTTCATAGTTGTGTTGCGTTTACGTTATTGAATATAAGGGTTTTGGTCTTCGGGCCCGATGTTGGGATTGTTGTCAATCTCAACTTGCGGAATCATCAGGATACACTCGATGTAGTCCGACGGGAATGCGGTGTACTCGGCGTATTTGCTCAATACGTTTGAGTGGTTGCTTTTGGTACCATCCTCCAACTCCCACGAACGGGTCCAGGGCATACCCTGACGCATAATGTCGAACAGACGACCTGCCTCACCCCACAACTCGATACGACGTTGCAACAAAATCTCGTCAAGCAACGTAGTTACTGTTCCTTTGGTTCCGAAGGTTTGGGTGTTGCCTGTCAGACCTGCGATACGTTTGGCATAATTGCTGTCGCGTCGCTCGCCGAGTTTGGTGATTTCGGCGCGAGCCTCCTCAATGTTACCGGCACGGCACAGAGCCTCGGCACGAATCAGACAAGCCTCCTCGGCACGCATAAAGATGAGGTCACCGGTATGCGCATCTTGGTCGGCCCATTGGAACTTGTGTTGGTTGTAGTTGATGTTGGCACCGTAGGTCCAGTCGGCTGCGGTTACGCCAATGTCGCCGTTCCACCACCCTTTACGGATGTCGGTGTCGGGAATTTGCGAGTACAGCCAGTTGCTGATACATTTGGGTGCTTCGGCAGCGTAGTAAACATCGGTGCAGGCATCCATCATCGAATAGAACGATGCAAATACATTGGATTGCTCCGACAACATCTCCATTCCCCAGATAACCGAGCGTGTGTTCACCGAGTTGAACGGTGTTTTGCCTGTTTTCCAGTTTTTGGTGTCGTTGTCGAAAGTTCCTTTGACCACGGTCGCCTCGCTCATCGAGAGCAGCGAGCAACCGGGTTTCTGCATTGCATTCTCGGCAGCAGTAGCAGCCGTTTCCCAATCGTTTTGTACCAATGCCACACGTGCTTTGAGCAACCAAGTGGCATAGATGTCCAGATTTGAGATGTGTGCTTGTGCGATGTTCGACTCCTCGAACAATTGAATTGCTCGTGTCAAGTCTTTGTTGATTTGGTCGTACACATCCTGCACCGTACCACGTCCTTTACCTTTCGAGGTACTGTTGGTGGCTTGGGTGTAGATAGGTACTCCGGGCAGTGTTTCGTGTCCTTTGTAGGTTTGTTGGAACGACTGAATCAACATAAAGTAAGAGAATGCACGCGCTGCATAGGCTTGTGCCATCAGGTCTTTCAACTCATTTTTATCACCTTTGGCTGTATTTTCGGCCGAAAGGATGTAGTTTACGTTACCAATGATTTCGTAGAAATACATCCAGGTGAAGTAGCATTGTTGAATCTTGCTGGCAAATCTTTCGCGTGCTTCGTAGTTGTAGGCTTTCCAGAACCAACCTGCACCCTCGGCAGTGTGTACCATATCGTCACCCATAACTTCGGCATTCAGGATAATCGCCATATTACCAAAGCATTGGTGTGCGTTGGCCGTCACAAAGTCGATACGGTTGTACATAGTCGAATACACGCCGTTCATTGCCACACGAATCGAGGAGGCATCACTCAGAATTTGACCTTTGTCGACCTCGCCCGAAGGCAGTGTTTCCATCAAATCTGCGCAACCGGTGCTTACAGTAAGACCCATTGCAAGAAATATCGTATATATAAATCTTCTCATTGCGCTTAGAATTTTAAGTCAACACCCAGTGTGAATGTACGGTTGGGCGTATAGGTGTACGAAGTTGAGCCTGTAAAACTTGCCTGCGGGTTCATACCTTGAAGGTGGGTGAAAATCCAGGGGCTGTCGGCCGACAGATAGATTCTCAATGCCTCGATACCCGCTTTGCCCAACAACTTGCTCGGCAGATTGTAGCCCAGCGAGATGTTTTTGATTGCAAAGTACGAAGCATCCACCAGGAAACGGTCGCTGGCTTGTGTGGTCAGAGTTGTGGTAACCTTGGGAACGTCGGTAATTTGTCCCGGGGTTGTCCATCCGCGCATTGCGTTGCGGTGGTAGGCTTGTCCCACAAAGGTAGGCTCCATCAACGATTTGTAGACACCGTCATAGATTTTGCCACCTACCGAGTAGGTCATCAGCACCGACAAATCAAAGTCGCGGAAGGTAAGCGAGGTTGCAATCGAACCATAAACATCGGGAATACGGCTACCCATCAGATGTTTGCAACCGCTGGCTACCGTAGCATCGTTGGTTACATAGTCCGAACCGGGAATACGATTGCCTTGTGCGTCCTTTTTGTAGGCCCAATAGAGTTGCTCACCCGTGGTGGGGTCAATACCTGCACTCTTGGTCATATAGAACGTATTGAGTTCTTCGCCCTCGCGAATTAAGTAGTTGCCACTGACAATATCCTCACCATTGCCGGTCAATTCTTTGACACGGTTGGTCAGTGTCGAAGCCATCAGGGTGATGTTCCAACGCCAATCTTTGGTCGAGATAACATCGCCACCGATGGTTATATCCCAACCACGGTTAATCATACTACCCACGTTGGCATAATAGCCGGGGAAACCGAGCGAGATAGCCATCGGGTGTTCCAACAGCAGGTCGGTTGTAGTACGATTATACCACTCGATTGTACCGGTCAGTCGGTCGAATAGACGGAACTCCAAACCAATGTTGAGGTTGCCGTTCTTTTCCCAAGTCACATCTTGTGTCTCGATAGAGCCGATTACGGCACCCGACGCATTGGCGTTCGGATAGTTCATATTGTAGAGCGACTGCCAAGCGTACAGCGAGCCGAGATTGTCGTTACCCTGCACACCATAACTTGCTTTGAGTGTGATGTTGTTAATCCAATCCACATTTTTGAGCCAACGCTCGTGCGACAGACGCCACGAGGCTCCTACCGACCAGAAACTTCCCCAACGGTTCTCCTTTTTGAATCTCGACGATGCATCCATACGGAAACTTGCCGAGAAGTAGTAGCGGTCGTCGTAACTATAATTCAGACGGCTCATATAGGAGTTGATGGCGTAGAGGTCGGTTGCCGAGTTGGTGTCGGCGATGGTCGAACCCATAGCCAGATCGTCAAACTCGTCAAACGGGAAACCTGTTTTCTCGCCCGTGCGATAGGTGTACTTGTAGTGATAGAACTCGTGACCCACCATTGCATCGATAGAGTGCTTGCGCACAGTGGTTTGATAGGTGAGCAGTTGGTTCCAGGTGTAACTCAACACACGTTCGTGAGTCTTGTTCAGACGTCCCGTGCCGGCTGCATTACCGTGGTGGCGATTGTAACGGGTGGTCATATCGGTGTTCACATTGTCCAGACCGAAGTTGGTCGAGAGTTTGAGACCTTTCCAATTAACACCCATATAGGCACGTCCGCTCACGTTGTCCGAGAATGTGTAGTAATCGTCGTCAAAGAGCATACCCACCGAGTTACGGTTGTTTTGAGCACCTGCGGGACGCGATTGTCCGTAGTCAAACACCTTCTCACCGTTTTCGAGAATATACTTACCATCGGCATCGATTCTGTACACGGGGTAAATCGGAGCCATCATCATAGCCGAGTACCATACGTTGGAACTCTCACTACCCGAAGCACCGAGAAAATCGCTGTTCGAGTGAGCATAATTGAGGTTTACACCCATATCAAGCCACTTCTTGGGAGTCAGGTCCAGACCTACACGTCCTGTGTAACGTTCAAAACCTGTGGTCTTCAACGTACCCTTCTCGTCCAGATAACTGAGCGAAGCGTTGTATTTGCTTTTGGCGCTTGCACCATTCACCGACAGTTGATACTCTTGACGTACGGGGGCTTTGGCTTGTGCCTCGCCCAACCAATCAGCGGTGTATTTTTGTTTGGCACCGGCCACGATTTTGCCGTTTTCGTCAAACAACTCCTCTACGGGTTTGTCGTAGATGTTGTAAATGCCGTTGGCACCCAAAATCATACCGGCCATACGACCAGCCGCTTCGGCGCGAGCCTGTTCGGGCAGATAACCCTCGGTATAAACCAAGTCGTTGTAGGCAGCGCGATACATTTGCTCCATATACTCTCCGGCCGACATAGTGTTGTAGGTCGGAATTGCACGGTCGCTGATACCCACTTTGGCGCTCAGTTGGATATTGACTTTCTCTTGTCCGGATTTGCCGCGTTTGGTGGTAATCAGCACCACACCATTGGCACCACGCGCACCATACAGCGCACCGGCCGAAGCATCTTTGAGCACCGACATCGAAGCGATATCGTTGCTATTGATAGAGTTCAGGTCGCCATCAAAAGGCACGCCGTCCACAACCAGCAACGGAGCATTCGACGCGTTGATTGAGCCGAAACCGCGAATACGGATATCGGCACCGCTACCGGGCTGTCCGCCACCCGAGGTGGTCATCACACCTGCAACCTGTCCGTCCAGAGCCTTTGTAACATCGGTCACCGAGCGGTTTTTGAGTTTTTCGCCCGACACCACCTCGGCCGAACCGGTGAACGACTCCTTCTTGGTGGTTCCGTATGCCACGACAATCACATCATCCAACACCGTGTCGTCAGTAGCCATCTTGACATCTATCTGGTCACTATCGGCCACGGTGATGCGCTGGGTCTGCATACCCAGAAACGAAAACTCCATCACCTGACCCTTTGCGGCCTTTATGGAGTACTCGCCTTGCAATCCCGTGATAACGGCGCTACCGCCTTCGACCTTGACCATGGCACCCGTAAGCGGAGAGCCATTAGTCGCGTCGGTCACGATACCGCGAATGGTTCGGTTTTGAGCCGCGAGGCTTGCCACCGAGAGCACCATAATCGAGGTTGCAATCGCTAATTTCCTGATGAATTTAAGTAACATAGTGGTTATTTTCATTATACAACAGGGGTTGCCCGAATAATTTCGGGCAACCTCCGATTGTTTACATATTGCAATGCAGAGTATTACTCAACGTCAGCATCTTTGACGCAGCGTACCGACGAACCATAAGTACGGTTCAGACCAGTCTCGCTGGTGGGGTTACCCCAAGCCATAATCTCCATCAAAGCAGTAGTATTGCTGGTAGTAGCAGTGTGATAGTTTGCACCGCCACCTACGCCGGTCAGAGTACCATCATTGGGCTCTTTCTTACCAGTGAAGGGGAACCACCACTCTTTCTCAGTACCGGGAGCTTTGTAGCGGAAGCCAAGGCATTTGTCCAAATCCCAGTAGATGTACCAAGGTTGAGTCTCATCATAAGGAGCGTCATCATTAAGTTTACCTTGCTTTTTGTACAGTTTGCGGAAACTCCAAGGAGCACCAGCAGTGGGAACCTTCCAGCCATAGGGGCAGGGGTCATAGATGGTTTTGCGACCCGATACACCACCCCACAAGTCGTTGTTTTGGAGAGCCGAGCGATCGGTCAACCAGTCAACAACGGGCCAAGCCGACGAAGGAGCGTAGTAGAAGATAGTGGGATTTTGAATCGAAAGGTCAAGGTTGGTCGATACATAATCATCCTCAGCGTAAACGGGACGGAGTTTCGATACCTCGTGAACTTGATTACCATTGATGTCGTATTTCTTCACGTAAACCGACGACTCAACGCCATCAGCACCTACGAAAGGATCTTTACGTCCCCATTGGTAGAACAGACCAAGTGCGCCTGCATCGAACATCGTAGCATTGCGAGCGCCAAGGTTACGATCCATCCAATAGGTGGTACCCTCTTCGGTTACCTCACCCTCGGCGTTTGTCTTAACCCAATCATAAACCATAACGTTCTCCTCGGCGTTAGCGTCGTAGTTGGTAACCCAAACGTGCCAGCTCCAAACGATTACGTCGTCTTGTTTTGCAGCAACTACGGCGTTACCCTCAACACCCTCGTTCAACTCAACTACAACCACACCTTCGTTAGCGTTAGCCGACACCGATTTAACCATATTCAGTGCGTCTTGCCATACCAAAGTTGCGTTGTTGAAGGTGAGTTTCTCAGCCGAGTTACCTTTCACAGCGTTGATGGTGAGAGTCTCACCGGGAGCAACGATGTGGCAGTTAGCAGCGTCTTTAACAGTGGTGATAGCCACGATGCTCAACTCGCTGCTGAGCTCTGCACTACGGTTGAAGTTGTCGGTAACGGTAACTTTTACGCCTACACTTGCACCCAGAGTTGCGGGAGCGGTCAGGGTAATCTCGCCGAAACCTTTATCTTTATTTGTCCAAGCGAACGAAGCATTCCAACCAGCCGAAACGGTTACGGTGGGCTCGTTTACGGTAGCAGCACCTACGCCGCTAATAACTACGGGCAGCGAAATGTTCTCGCCAGCTTTAATTGCAATCGAATTAACAATACTTTGGTAAGCAACGGTCAGCTCCTCCGATTTTGCAACTTTCACAGTTGCACGAGCTTGTGCGTCGCGGTTATTTTTTGCGTCTTTAACGTTCAACAGAACGATAACATCCATTGCCTCCTCAGTAATTTTAGGAGCGGTGAAGATTACGTTGTCACCAACGAACTCATCACGTTTAACCTCAACAGCGCAAGCCTCATTGTTACATTTAGCTTCGAGAGCGAGCTCTTGGCCTGCGGTGCCGGTGATAGTAAAGGGAATCGAAATTTGTTGACCGGGCAGCATCTCATATTGATCTGCACCAAACATCACTTCAAGTTTGGTGGTCACTGTACCGCCACCCTCTCCGGGAGTTTCGGTACAAGCAGTAAAGCCACAAACTGCAACCACAGCAAATACTGCAGCAAACAGTTTAGCACTCATTTTTTTAATATTCATAGTGTTGTGAAATTTGAGATTTGGTTTTGTTTATTGATACCATAAGCCTTGATTTGGCATCAAGGCTTATGGTTAAGGATTGTCGTTAGAAGCTATTATTGAACTTTTACGCAACGTACGGGCAGAGCGTAGCTGTAGGTGGTACCACCAGCGTGCGAAACCGACGAGGGAGTCATAGTCATAGCCCATGCGCGGCAGTTATCACCGTCGTTTACGCAGCTCCATACTTTACCGTTAGGCCAAGTCGAACCGATACCGCTTCCGAATTTGCCGTTGGGGCCCGACTCACCACCTGCGGGGAAGTAGTACGATTTTTCACCCATTTTAACGCTGATACCAAGGAAGTTAGCGTTAGCAACCTCGTTATTGGTGTACTCTTTAACCATCTCGAAGTTAGGAGTAAGGTCGGTATTAGCAAAACGGAAAGCATGGTAGGGAGCTACACGCCAGCCAGCAGGACACGGGTCATATTTGGTTTGGGTGTTGCTTACACCACCCCACATATCGTCGCACTCAGCAGTTTTAGCATAGTCGCGGCTCAACCAACTGAAGTTGCAGTCCGAACCACCATTATATTGAGTGGTAGGGTTAGCGATAGCAGTAGCAACGCAATTTGCGATATCCTCAACAGCAGCTGCAAGAGTAGTTTCTACGGTGTCACCCTCGATAGTGTAGTATGTTTTGTAGCCACTGTTGTCAATAGTACCAGCAGCGAACAGAGGTGCGGGACGACCCCAGTTGTAGTGCAGACCCAGCGAAGCAGCCGAACCAACCTCATTTGCCATAGCACCAAGGTGACGGTCCATCATAACAAACGAGAAGGGAGTATCAACACCATCAATGGGTTTGGTGAAGTTTTGAACCATAGCGTTCTCGTCGGGGTTGTAGTTGGTTACCCACAAGTGGTAGTTCCAAACGATTTTACCCTCAGCGTCTTTAACCGATACAAGGGCGTTACCCTCAATACCCGAAGCCAAAGTTACAACAACTTTACCCTCGGCTGCTTGAGCGTCAACTTTGGTAACCATACCTTTAACGTCTTGCCAAGTCAGCTCAGCGGTGGTGAACACAGCTTTCTCAGCGCTGTTACCGATGTTTGCTACGAAACGTACGGTGCTACCGGGTGCTACGATGTAGCAGTTAGCAGGAGTAGTGATGTCGGCGCTGTAAGGGCTCTTGTTGCCACCTTTGCCACCTTCATCGTTGCAGGCAACTGCGGCAAATGCCATAACTGCCAATGCAAGAGTTTTGACGAATTTATTCATCTTTTTGTTTTTATTTAAGCCGCCCACGGTTTTCGAGAGGCGAGCGTTAGTATTATTTGAGTGGACGGCGGAAAACCGTTTGTCTGAACATCGAGTCGAAATACCCGAGTTGAGTTACAGGACAAGCACCGTCTGGTTTTGCTCTTGGTGGGGTCGGTCACTTGTGTTTCAACCTCTTTAAAGGGTGAAAATGCACAAATGACACTTTGAAAGTCAAAAGTTGTCGGCGCTTTCAAGTTGAAATTTTTTATCACAGTACTGTGATAAAGTAAATAGCGCTATTTACTTTTGCTTTTAAAATGTTTTTACGTCCCGGCTTTTGGCGCAAAGCCAGGTTGCAAACTTACTAAAAATTATTAAAATAGCGATAAATACACCTAATTTTTTTATTTTCTTCTCGTTTGTAGTTTTGGGACATTTGCCCCTCCCCAAAACAGAGGCGACTCATAGGTTATTCCTACAAGTCGCCTGCTTATGGTTTGAGGGTTCTCTACCCCACTCTGCTTACATATTTTCGATTTTGTTAAGAATTTTGGTGGTGGCTTTGATTGCAGCCTCGGTTTGGTCACCGTCGAGTCCTCGGGTTTTGAATCGCTCGCCTTTGAACTCCCAGGTGATGATAGTCTGAACAAATGCATCGGTGCGTCCGCCCGGAGGAATACTTACCACATAGTTGGTCAGCATTGGGAACTCGCGTCCAAGTTGTACCTTATATATATTACGCAAGGCGCGCATAAAGGCGTCGTACTGACCATCTCCCGCGGCACAAGCCTCATATTGTTGGCCACTGATGTCAATTCGTACCGCTGCGATGGGTTTCAATCCACGAGCCAGCGACAGCGAGTAACTTACAATGCCCACCTTGTTGCCGTGAATATCCTGACGCAACACGTCCGAGATGATGTATGGAAGGTCGTCGGCAGTAACCTGTTCCTTTTTGTCGCCCAACTCGATGATGCGCTCGGTGACTTTGCGAATCGAGGCCTCGTCCAACTCAATACCGAGTGCTTGGAGATTTTGAGCGATATTGGCTTTGCCCGAGGTTTTGCCCAGAGCATATTCCCTTACACGTCCGAAGCGTTCGGGCAACAGGTCATTGAAATAGAGATTACTCTTGTTATCTCCGTCGGCGTGAATACCCGCACACTGCGTAAATACATTCTCTCCCACCACGGGTTTGTTGGCGGGGATATGTATGCCTGTGTAAGTCTCAACCATACGGCTGACCTTGTTGATTTTCTGCTCTACGATGTTGGTTTTGTGGCTTGTGTGGTCGTGAATTGCTGCAACAACACTTGCCAAAGGTGCATTGCCGGCTCTCTCGCCCAAACCGTTCATCGTGGTGTGAACTCCTCGGATGCCCGCCTTGACTGCGGCCAATACGTTTGCAACAGCCAGGTCGTAGTCGTTGTGTGGGTGGAAGTCGAAGTGCAACGACAGGTAACGCTCAACCATTTGACGTGCATACTCATAGGTGTTGTCGGGATTCAGCACGCCCAAGGTGTCGGGCAACATAAAACGTTGAATACCTTCGTTTTGGAGTGCGTCCACAAGCGTGAACACATATTCGGGCGAGTGTTTCATACCATTCGACCAGTCCTCCAAATAGATATTCACTGTAACACCCATTGCGTGGGCAGTGGCAACTGTTGCTTTGATGTCGGCAATGTGCTGTTGAGGAGTCTTTCGC
>JAFTYJ010000038.1 GCA_017464745.1 Rikenellaceae bacterium
ACCGCAAAACAGACTTATAAGGCATCTTCCCAGAGGCAACCAGCCTATGAAACGAAGCATAAATGCAGTGATTTTGTGGGCGGTTTCGGGTCCGAACGAGAAAAGAATCGGACGTATAATATGTTTATACATAATTTATTGGGTGATTTTAGTTAAACCTTTTTCTTGGGCCAATTGCTCCATAAGCGCATAAGCCTGTTCGTAGTCATTGGCGATTACTCCATCGAGGATTGCGTCCTTGATTGCGGCCTTAATCTCTCCTACTTCGCGGCAGGGTTCAAGTCCGTAAGTTTTCATTATAAGTTCTCCATCTACCGGTGGTTGGAAATTGCGAATTCTGTCCTTCTCCTCAATCTCGTGCATCTTTTGGCGTACGAGTTGGAAATTGGACAAGAAGCGACGTACTTTGGCATCGTTGGCAGATGTTATATCGGCTTCACACAGTGTCATAAGTGCATCTATATCATCTCCTGCTTCAAATAATAGGCGGCGCACAGCCGAATCTGTAACCTCTTCGGCGAGGATGATGGGGCGCAGATGCAGTGCAACGAGTTTCTGAACGAATTTCATATGTTCGTTCAGTGGTAGACGCATATTGCGGAATATTTTGGGGACAAGTTTGGCTCCCAAAGCCTCGTGGCCGTGAAAAGTCCAACCGAGTTTAGGGTCATAGGCCTTGGTCAGCGGTTTTGCTATGTCGTGTACCACCGCGGCCCATCGCAACCATAAGTCATTGGTCTTTAATGCAATATTGTCGAGTACTTTAAGTGTATGTTCAAAGTTGTCTTTATGGGAGTTGTTACCACGTCGTTCCACTCCTTTGAGTCGCTCCATCTCGGGGAAAATCAAAGGCAGAAGGCCGGCATTGCTCAATAGTGAGAATCCTATTGAGGGTACGGGCGAAAGAACTATCTTGTTGAGTTCTATGATGATACGCTCTTTTGATACGATACTTATGCGGTGAGCATTGCGCTGAATAGCCTCGAAAGTCTCATCACAAATGTCAAAGCCCAATTGCGAAGCAAAACGAATCGCCCGCATCATTCTCAGGGGGTCGTCCGAAAAGGTGATGTCGGGGTCGCACGGAGTGCGTATAATACAATCGTCAAGGTCGTCCATACCGCCAAACGGGTCTACTAACTCACCATAATCTTTCTCGTTAAGTGACCACGCCAACGCATTGATAGTAAAATCTCTACGCAGTTGGTCATCTTCGAGTGTTCCCTCCTCTACTGCGGGTTTGCGTGAGTCGGGCGAATATGATTCCTTGCGTGCTCCGACAAACTCAACCTCAATGCCGTCGGCGTGAAGCATTGCAGTTCCAAATGTTTTGAAAACAGAAACCTTGGTGCGGAGTCTTTTTCCAAGTTCGCGAGCCACTTCAATGCCACTACCGACAACCACAATATCCACATCGTCGCAAGGACGGCCCAGATAGTGGTCGCGTACATAACCTCCTATGACATAGGCCTCTACCCCCATCTCGCGGATTATTTCGGAGATGTGGCGAAAGACGGGAAGTGATAGTGGTGTATTCACGATTGGTTATCGGTTTTTAAGGCGTTGTTGATACATTCCGATAGTGTTCTCCAAACCGAGATAGAGTGCTTCGGAGATGAGTGCGTGGCCAATCGAAACCTCGTCCAGCCACGGAATTTGCTCTGCAAAATAAGCCAGATTTTCAAGGCTGAGATCGTGACCTGCATTAAGTCCAAGTCCGCATTTTTGAGCCTCTTGCGCTGCGATAACATACGGTGCCACAGCCTCTTGTGGCGTTAGTTTGCGATAGTTGCTGGCGTAACCTTCGGTGTACAATTCAACACGGTCGGCACCTACGGCGGCCGCACCTGCAACCATTTCGGCTACGGGGTCCACAAAGATAGACACACGGATGCCGTGTTTTTTGAACTCTTGGGTTACCTCACGCAGAAAATCGGCGTTGCGCACGGTATCCCAACCGGCGTTGGAGGTGATAGCATCCTCGGCATCCGGCACAAGGGTGACTTGGGCGGGGCGAACATCGCATACCAAATCGATGAATTTCGGAATGGAATTTCCCTCGATATTGAACTCTGTGGTGAGGATAGGTTTCAAATCATAGACGTCGGCGTAGCGAATATGACGCTCGTCGGGGCGTGGGTGCACGGTAATTCCGTCGGCTCCGAATCGTTCGGCATCGAGTGCAACTTGCAGCAGGTTAGGTACATTGCCGCCACGCGAATTACGCAACACGGCTATCTTATTTATGTTAACGCTCAGTTTTGTCATATTAATTCGTATATTTGCAGGTGTAAAGTTACCACTATTTTTTCGTTATTGGAATGAAAATCTACTTTTTTTCGCGTCCACTACCCTCTCATACCGCTTCGAATCTTCGTCAAGTGGTTGATACTGCTGAGCGTTTGGGAGTGGAACTAATTGTAAATAAGGAGTTGGCGGAGTTGATGAATCGACTCTGCGGTGTGACTTTTGCTTCGGAGCAAACTTTCACCACCCTGCCACCGATGTCCGATGCCGAGGAGTCGGTTATGGTTAGTTATGGCGGTGACGGAACATTTTTGGAAGCAGTGCGACGTTTAGCGGGTAATCAAATTCCGTTGGTGGGTGTAAATTGCGGTCATCTGGGGTTTTTGTCAAGCACTCCGACCCAAAATGTAGAACAAGCGCTTGCTGAAATTGTTGCAGGTGATTATGTAATCGAAAAACGTTCAATGTTGGAAATTACAGGTGATTTTCCGGTTCGTCCACCATTCCCTTATGCCTTTAACGAATTTTCGATTCAGCGCCAGGATACAAGTATGATTTATGTCGATACTTACGCTGGAGAACAGATGGTTGCGAGATATGCCGGCGATGGTGTGATAGTCTCGACACCGTCGGGCTCAACAGCTTATTCTCTTAGTGTAGGTGGCCCTATCATTTCGCCTGATTGTAACTGTTTTACGATTTCGCCAATTGCGCCTCATAACCTTACGATGCGCCCCTTGGTTGTGCCCGATTCTACGGAGTTGAAATTTGTACTTTCGTCGCAATCTCCTGCCGCTACGGTGTCGCTGGATAATTGCATTTATCAGGTGCCGAACGGTGCGGAATTCCGTGTGTGTAAAGCCAAAAAATCGGTTTTTGTGGCACGCTTCCAAAATATTTCGTTTTTCGATACGTTACGTAATAAATTGATGTGGGGAGTTGACCCGCGAGAAAAATAGCCGAATAGCTTTCGAAAAACCGTTTTTTATAACTATCTTTGTGGCTTGGAATTTTTATGGCACAATTTGAGAAAATACCGCAACACGTAGCCATCATTATGGATGGTAATGGTCGTTGGGCAAAGGCTCACGGCAAGGAGCGTGTGTATGGACATATTCACGGTGTAGAGAGCGTGCGCAGGGTTATCAAGGCTTGTCCTAAGTACGGGATTAAGTATCTGACACTCTATACTTTCTCGACCGAGAACTGGGGTCGCCCTACCGATGAGGTTAATGCGCTGATGGAGTTGATGTGCAGTAGCATTGAGGGTGAAACCCCCGAATTGTGTGCTCAGGGTGTTGCTGTGAAGATTCTTGGCGACCGTAGTGCGTTGTCGGACAAGGTTAATGCAAGTATCGATTATATTGAGTCGAAAACAGCAGGTGGTCAGACACTTACACTTATGCTGGCATTCAATTACAGTTCGCGTAGCGAGATTCTGCGTGCTGTGCGTGGTATTGCCCAAAGTGTTAAGGACGGCGAGTTGAGCATTGAAGAGGTGTCGGAGCAGACAATCTCGGATAATCTCTATACGGCCGGTATTCCTGACCCCGATTTGATGATTCGCACCAGTGGAGAGTGTCGATTGAGCAACTTTTTGATGTGGCAATGTGCTTACAGCGAACTCTATTTTACGGATGTGCTGTGGCCCGATTTCGACGAGGAGGCTTTGGTCGAGGCGATAGAAGTGTATAACAAACGTGACCGCAGATTCGGTCTGGTGAAAAACGAAGAATAGAAGATAATAGAACGGATGAAATACCTTATATTATTAGTCATACTGTTTTGGACAACCTTTGGCGTAAGCGCACAGGAGCAAAGCGAGACCACCTCGCAGGCACAACCTGTCGCTACTGCCGATTACAAAACACCCAAGCGATATGTCATAGGCGATGTGAATGTCAAGGGCGTGCAATATTTTGATGCCAATGTGATTCGTGCCAATATAGGGTTTATGCGTGGTGACAGTATCACTATCCCGAGTTCACAAATTTCGAATGCAGTTAGCAAACTGTGGGCAATGAAGTATTTCTCGGATGTTCAGGTGGTGGCCCACCCTCAGCCGGGTAATGTGGTGGATTTTGATATAATTCTTCAAGAACGCCCCCGAATTTATCGCTGGGAGTATCTGGGTGCTCGTAAGGGCGAAATCAGCGACCTCAAAGAGAAACTCCAAGAACTCAAACGCGGTGTCGAACTGTCGGAACACCTTATCAATAAGTGCGAAAATATCATTCGTGACTTCTATATCGAAAAAGGTTTTAGGAATGTAGAGGTTTCGACCGAAATAAAGAACGACAATGTGGTGCAGAATGCGGTGAATATCTCGTTTAAGATTGACCGCAAAACCAAAGTTCGTATCGGCGAGATTATATTCGAAGGTAACGAGGCTTTCACCGACAAACGTCTGTCGCGTACCTTGAAGAAAATCCACAAAGTAAGTCCGCTGTTCTTCCTTAACAACAAATACAAGGAGAAAGAGTGGGCCGAAGATAAAGAGAATTTGTTGGATTTCTATAACTCCAAGGGTTATCGTAATGCCGATATTTTGGCGGACTCGATTTATCCCATCCCCGGAAAGGATAACCGTATCGGTTTGAATGTCAAATTGTATGAGGGTAACCAATACTACTTCCGCAATATCACTTGGGTGGGTAACAGTGTGTACGATACACGCGACCTGAAAACCCTGCTCGGTGTGAAGTCTGGTGATTTGTATGACCGTAAAACGCTGTACAAACGTTTGGGTTACGGAAAGGAGGATAAGATTGAGGACGAGTCGACCATCAACTCGCTCTATCAAAACAATGGTTATCTGTTCTCGAAAATCGACCCTAGCGAAACAATTGTAGGTAAAGATTCGATTGACCTCGAAATTAAAATCTTTGAGGGTGAGCAGTTTACTATCAATAATGTCGAAATCTCGGGTAATAACCGTGTCAATGACGAGGTGATTCGTCGTGAACTTGTGACCCAACCTGGCGACCTGTACAACCGCTCGCTGTTGATGGAGACGGTGTATCGTCTGAATAGTATGGGCCACTTCAATGCCGAGAGTATTCAACCATCGCCACAACCCGTATCGGTAAATCAGGTGGATATAGCCTGGCCGTTGGAGGAGCAAGCAAGCGATAAGGTCGATATCTCGGGTGGTTGGGGTGCCGGTATGTTCGTAGGTTCGATTGGAGTACAACTCAACAACTTGTCGTTGCGTAAGTTCTTCCAAAAAGATGCTTGGCGACCCTATCCGCAAGGACAAAACCAACAACTCCGCATCCAAGGACAATCGAATGGTACCTATTATAAGGCCATTTCGCTCAGTTTTACCGAACCGTGGTTGGGTGGCAAACGCCCCAACTCGCTGTCGATTTCGGCCTACTATTCGGATGAAACCGATGCCTATTATGCTTGGCAGGAGGGTAACGCCCACTTCCGTACATTCGGTGTGTCGGCAGGTATTGGTCAGCGTCTGCGTTGG
>JAFTYJ010000039.1 GCA_017464745.1 Rikenellaceae bacterium
ATCGAGAACGGTTTGCGAGTGCCGTCACGTTTGACAATCATAAGTTCTGCGTGGTTCATAGTTCTAAATTTTTTATGTTTTTTTGTTCAAATCCATCCGTCATACAAGAGGTTATGTCACCACGGTGCCACTTTGTGGTGTGACTCCTTGTTGGTGATTTTGCCACGTCAATTAACGTTGGCGGCACTCGTTTTTGTGCCCCTATAACCGTCTTGGTGTATTTTTCGTCCGACTGAGTGTGTCTTGGACACGCACACTCCTAGGGCGAAGATGTAGTGCAAAGATACGTCCACTCGCGGATGATTTTATCGCCTGCAACACCAAGTTATAAACACTTTTTTAACACACGCCCCAGAGCGTGCTGTGGGGCCGATAAGGGCTCGAATTTGCCTCAAAAGGGTCGAAGATGTCCGGTTTTGTGACCATTTTCCGAAAAAATCACTACCTTTACCACCGAAACTTTAACATATTTTACTATGGCAACACAGTTATTAAAAGGTAAGAAAGGTTTGATTTTCGGAGCGTTGAACGAGCAGTCCATCGCCTGGAAAGTAGCAGAGAGAGCAGTTGAAGAGGGAGCCGAAATCGTACTTACAAATACTGCGGTTTCGATTCGTATGGGTACCATCGGCAAGTTGGCCGAGAAGTGCAATACTATCGTTGTGCCGGCCGATGCGACCAGCGTTGCCGACCTCGAAAATCTGATTGATAAAACTATGGAGCACTTTGGTGGCAAGTTCGACTTTATGTTGCACTCCATCGGTATGTCGCCCAACGTTCGTAAAGGTGTACCTTATGAGTCGCTGAACTACGACTACCTCTCCAAAACACTCGACATCTCGGCAATCTCGTTCCACAAGGCTATGCAGGTTGCACGTGCCAAAGATGCCATTAATGATTGGGGTTCGATTGTGGCTCTGAGTTATCAGGCAGCCCAACGTACCGTGTGTGAGTATGGCGATATGGCCGATGCCAAGGCTCTGTTGGAGTCTATCGCCCGCAGTTTTGGCTATATTTTGGGCCGCGAGAAGAAGATTCGTGTCAATACCGTGTCGCAGTCGCCCACTCTGACCACCGCAGGTAGTGGAGTAGCGGGCTTGGCTGACCTGTTGGGCTATGCCGAGCGTATGTCGCCTCTGGGTAACGCTTCGGCCGAGGATTGCGCCGACTATATCCTGACCTTGTTCTCGGACTACACCCGCAAGGTGACTATGCAAAACCTCTTCCACGACGGAGGTTTCTCGTCGACGGGTATCAGCAACGAGATTATTGACATCTATTTTAAAGGTACCGCCGACGAGCGCGAGTAATTATACCTCTTAAATTGTAATATGCCCGTCTGACGAGTGTCGGGCGGGCTGTTTTTTGAATTGTATGAGAAAAATCAAAAATCCTTGGATTGGAGTTGAGGGCTACAACTGCTTTGCTTGCTGCCCCGACAATCCCCACGGACTTCATATGGAGTTCTACGAAGATGGCGACGATGTGGTGTGTTATTGGACACCTTCGACCGACTTTTTGAGTTGGATTGATACGGTCCACGGCGGAGTGCAGGCCACGCTTATCGACGAGACTTGTGGCTGGGTTATCTCGCGTAAGTTCCAGACCGTGGGTGTGACCTCCAAGATGGAGTTGCGCTACCACAAACCCGTGCACGTTACCAGTGAGCCGCTCGAAATTCGAGCCCGTGTGGTTGAGGTTCGCCGTAACCTTGTGACCGTTGAGGCTCAAATTCTCAGTCCTGAGGGTGTGGTTTGTACTTCGGCCACGGCGCTGTTTTTTCTCACCCCTCGCGAGAAACTCGACCCCATCTACCACCGCGACTACGTCCTCGAAGATGACTAACTCAGAGGGAATTGTGAATTGTGAAT